>JAICQL010000158.1 GCA_025937895.1 Polyangiaceae bacterium
GAGGGCGCGATGGCAGGCGAGTTGGTGGAGTTCAGCAACTCCGTCTACGGCCTGGTGTTGAACCTGGAGGAGGACAACGTCGGCGTGGCGGTGCTGGGTGATCCCACCCGCATCCGCGAGGGCGACTCGGTCAAGCGTACCGGGCGTATCGCCAGCGTGCCGGTGGGCGCCGCCTTGCTCGGCCGGGTGGTGAACACGCTGGGGCAGCCGGTGGACGGCAAGGGCCCGATCAACGGCGAGGGCACGCGCCGCATCGAGATCAAGGCGCCGGGCATCGTCCAGCGCCAGCCGGTGAAAGAGCCGCTGCAGACCGGGGTCAAGGCCATCGACGCCATGATCCCGATCGGCCGCGGTCAGCGCGAGCTGATCATCGGCGACCGCCAGACGGGCAAGACGGCGATCGCGGTCGATACCATCATCAACCAGAAGGGCACGGGCGTGAAATGCGTCTACGTGGCCATCGGTCAGAAGGCATCCACCGTGGCGCAGGTGGTGGAGCAGCTGCGCATCAACGGCGCGCTCGACTACACCATCATCGTGGTCGCCACCGCGACCGAGGCGGCGCCGCTGCAGTTCCTGGCGCCGTACACCGGCGTGACGATGGCGGAGTTCTTCCGCGATCGCGGCGAGCACGCGCTCTGCATCTACGACGACCTGTCGAAGCAGGCTGTTGCCTACCGCCAGATGTCGCTGCTCCTGCGCCGCCCGCCGGGGCGCGAGGCGTACCCGGGTGACGTGTTCTACGTGCACTCGCGCCTGCTGGAGCGCGCCGCCAAGATGGCCGAGCGCTGGTTCATCGTGACCAAGGGCACGAAGGTGCCGCCCGGTGACGAGAGCTTCCGCGGCGTCGACGGCCAGGTCTACATGCGCGACGACGGGCGCGAGGTGGCGCACAAGGCGCTGGAGGCGCGGCCCGACAAGGCCTCGCTGGAGCTGGCCAAGGATCCGTACTCCGGTGGCTCGCTCACCGCGCTGCCCATCGTGGAGACGCAGGCCGGTGACGTGTCGGCGTACATCCCGACCAACGTGATCTCGATCACCGACGGCCAGATCTTCCTGGAGAGCGACCTGTTCTACTCGGGCATCCGTCCTGCCATCAACGTGGGCATCTCGGTGAGCCGCGTGGGTGGCAACGCGCAGACCAAGGCGATGAAGAAAATCGCCGGCACCCTGCGCCTGGATCTGGCGCAGTTTCGTGAGATGGCGGCCTTCAGCCAGTTCGCGGCCGATCTCGACGCCGCCACGCGCGCTCAGCTGGCACGCGGCCAGCGCCTGGTGGAGCTGTTGAAGCAGGGCCAATACGTGCCCATGCCCGTCGAGCGCCAGGTGGCCAGCATCTACGCCGGCACGAACGGCTACCTGGATGCCATCCCGGTGGACGCCGTGCGCGAATACGAGCAGGAGCTGCTGCGCTTCATCGACGAGAAGCACCCGCAGGTCTGGGCCACGTTCGCCTCGGACAAGCAGCTGAGCGACAAGCTGCGCGGGCAGCTGGACGCCGCGCTCAAGGAGTTCGCGGGCAAGTTCGTCAGCAGCGGCAGCAAGGCCGCAGCCAAGCCAGCAGCAGCGGCCGCCGCCGCCGGAGCGTGAGGCGAGAGTGGCCAACCTCAAGGCGATCCGCAAGCGCATCACCAGCGTCAAGAGCACGCAGAAGATCACGCGTGCCATGAAGATGGTGGCAGGTGCGCGGCTCAATCGCGCGCAGCAGCGCATCGTGGCCATGCGGCCCTATGCGCAGAAGGTCTCGGACATCTTGACCGAGGTCGTGCGCGCGATCGGGGCTGGCGGTCTGGAGGCCAGCGGCCTGGAAGAAGTGCACCCGCTGCTGGCGCGGCGCCCCGAGAAGAAGGTGTTGTTCCTGGTCATCACCAGTGATCGCGGCCTGTGCGGCGCATTCAACACCAACATCAACAAGCGGGCCGAGGCGCTGTGGAAGGCCAAGGTGGCCGAAGGGGTGGACGTCCAGTTCGCGACCATCGGCCGCCGCGGGCGCGACTACTTCCGCCGCCGCTCCGCGCCCTCGTTCCAGGAGTTCGAGGGCGTCTGGGAGGATCTGAACCTCGGCCAGGCGCGCCGCATCGCGCGCGCGCTGCTGCAGCCCTTCTTGAGCGGTGAGGTGGACGCCATCTACCTCATCTACAACGAGTTCAAGAGCGCGATGACCCAGCAGGTGATCTCGCGCCCGTTGCTGCCCCTGGCGGACATGGGCGCAGCTGCGGCAGGCGAGAATGGCGCTGCAGGGCAGGGTGGGGCAGAGCACGAGGGCGAGCCTTCGCCCGAGTACATCTTCGAGCCGAGCAAGGCCTCCATCTTCGAGCGGCTCGTGCCGATGTACATCGAGATCACCTTGCTGCGCGCGCTGTATGACTCGGTCGCGTCCGAGCTGGGTGCACGCATGACGGCCATGGACTCGGCGACGAAGAACGCGGCCGACATGATCTCGAGGCTGACCCTGAGCTACAACCGGCAGCGCCAGGCGGTCATCACGACCGAGCTGATCGAGATCATCGCCGGCTCCGAAGCCCTGCAGACCTGAGGCGAGCGGAGGGGCGCCCGCAGGCGCCAGCCGCGGTGACGTCCCGACTGTGGCAGTCGGGCGAGCCGCGGCGACGCGCCTCTCAGCCGCAGGCGGGCGGCGCAGCGCCAGCCATGCGGAGCCCGTTCACGAGCAGCCGGGTGCTCAGGGGTGTTTCGGGCGCACTGAAACTTGGATAGCATCCGGACTGCGGTGGCTCACTCTTCGCCCCGGTCCTCGCCGCCTTCCTCGCGGGGGGCGGACTCGGTGCCGTTCGCTGGCTCGGGCGGGGCGCCCCTCAACGTGCTGGTCGTGGACGACGACGGCAGCAACCGGCTCCTGGCCGTGCGCTGGCTCGAGCGCGCGGGCCTGGCCACCTGCGAGGCGGACAGCGGCGAGACCGCGCTGCGCGTGCTGCGCACGGCCCCGGAGAAAGTCGGCGCGGTGTTGCTCGACGTGATGATGCCCGGCATGAGCGGCTATGCCGTGCTGGAGCAGCTGCAGGCGGAAGAGGCGCTGCGCGACGTGCCCGTGGTGTTGCTGAGCGGGCACGCCCAGCCGGAGAGCGACGTGGTGTACGGCCTGCGCCACGGCGCCGTGGACCACATCGCCAAGCCCTTCCGCGGCCCGATCCTCGCGGCCAAGCTGCAGGCGCTGGTGGAGCGCCGCGAGCGCCAGCTGGCGCTGGACCGGCGCCTGCGCCAGGCCGAGGCCCAGGCCACCACCGACGCCATGACGGCCCTGTCCAACCGCCGCCAGTTCGACAGCGAGCTGCGGCGCGAGACGGCCTTCACGGTGCGACACCGCACCCCCCTGGCGCTGATCCTGGTCGACATCGACAACCTGAAGCTCATCAACGACAGCCTCGGCCACGCCGCGGGCGACCGCGCCATCATCTGGACGGCGGAGGGCCTGCGCGGCGCCATGCGCTGCAGCGATCGCAGCTTCCGCATCGGCGGGGACGAGTTTGCGGTGCTGCTGCGCGGTCTGGATCGCTCGAGCGGGCTGCGCGCCGCGCGCCGCTTCGTCAAGGCGCAGAGCAAGCAGCCGCTGCGCCTGGAGCTGGGTGAGGGGCTGGAGGTCACCGTCAGCGTCGGGGTCGCGGCGGCAGACGCCGGCAATGACTTCGACGTGACGGAGCTCTTCCGCCGCGCCGATCGCGCCCTGTACGCCGCCAAGCGACACCCGGCGAGCCGGGTCGAGCTGGAGCCGGAGGACGAGGCGGAGCGAGCCTCGGAGCCCGGAGCTCAGGGGGGCTCGGAGCCGGACGGCGCCCACCGGCCCTAGAATGGGCCCGCTCCACGGCTCCTTCCGGCGGCGCGCGGCGCTGGCGGCGGCGACGGCGGTATTCCGCCCGCTGAACCGAGCCGTAAGGCAGACATGTCCAGCGTTCGCTTCCCCGTGCTGCTCCTGGCTCTGGTCGCCGCCGGTGCCCTGTGGACGAGCCCGACGCGCGCTCAGTGTGTCGATGAGGAGCTCAAGGAGCAGCTCATCGGGCGGCGCGCTTATCGCGGCGTGGTGCCACGGGTGTTCAAGAAGGCGCTGCGTCACGAGCTGTCGGCGATCGGCGGCTGGTATGCCGCGGATCTGAGCGACGGCCGGCCCACTTACGGCGCTGCCTACACGTTTCACTTCACCGAGGATCTGGGGCTGGAGGCGTCTTATCTCCGGACCAATCGCTCGTTTGGGTTTCTGGAGGCGGTCAATGATCGGCAACAGAACCTGACGCAGATCACGCGCAACCAGGACGTGCCGGTCCAGCTGTTCATGGGCCATTTGGTCTGGTCGCTGGCCTACGGCAAGGTGCGCTGGTTCGGCGGCCCCATCGGGCGCTTCGACTTCTACGTGTCGCTCGGCGCGGGCGCGGCGGACGAGGACGGAACCAGCAGCGTGGCGGCCTCAGGAGGAATTGGCATGAAATTCCACCTGGCCCAGTGGCTGCTGCTGCGTTTTGACATTCGCGATAACGTCCACTCCTTGCGGGCGCCGCTCGGGGTGGAAGAGGTCGTCAACGACGTGACCACCCTGGGCGGGTTGAGCCTGTTCGTGCCGTTCAGCAGCTGATTTGCCCCATTCAAGCCCGAGTCACGGTCGTTCCTCTTCCCATTTGGCGCGGTTCACACTAGCCCGCTGATGGGAATGCGCCCCGGATCTACCCCTCGACTGGCCAACGTCGAGCGACTGCGCTTGCTGGCGATGTACGAGATCGTCGCGTTCCACGTCAGCGAGCAGCGCTTGCCCGTCGTGGCGGGGCTGGGATTGCCGGCCTTCCTGCTGCTGAACAACGCCTTCAACTGCACGCTCAGCGAGCGCATGGGCACGCGCGGTTTTCTGCGCACGAAGGTCGGGCGCTTGCTCGTGCCCTGGTTGCTCTGGTCGGTCATCTACCTGGTCGTGCAGCTCGTGGAGCGCTACCGGCACGACGAGCCGCTCACCGAGGGCTTCACCCCCTGGATCCTGATCGGTGGTACCTACGACCATCTCTGGTTCGTGCCTTTCTCGTTGTTTGGCTCCTTGCTGATCGCCTGGGTGCAGGCGCGTACGAGCAAGCTGTCTCACGGCTGGATGGGCCTCGGCGCGCTGCTGCTGGGGGCGGCCGTCACCGCGAGCAACGCACTGGTGCTCGGGTCGGGAGCGGTCGAATGGCCGCTGTTGCAGTGGACCTTTGCGCTGCCGGCCGTGCCGCTCGGCTTCGGGCTCGGGCGGTTGCTGCTGGCCACGGACGCGGCGCTGCGCCGCCGCCTGGCCTGGATCGCCAGTGGCCTCGCGCTGGTCTGTGTGGTCTTCGGTCTGATGTTCGTGGAAGGCAGCCCGCCGGACTGGGATACGGTGCGCCGCTACTGCGTGTCCCTGGCGCTGGTGGGGCTCGCCATCGTCTGGCCTGGTCCCTCCGATCCCGTCAGTCAGCGCGTTGCTCCGCTGCTGTTTGGCGTGTACCTGAGCCATCCGCTGCTCCTGCGGCTGTATCAGGCCGCGCATTTGCCCGTGCCACCCACTGCGGTGCTGGCGCTCTTGATGTTTGCTGCTTCGGCGCTGCTGGTGCGGGTGTTGCAGCGCACTCCGCTGCGCTCGCTGGTGTAGCTGCGAAGCGCCGTGCGCGCGTGCCGATCCGGGGCGCCCAGGCTGCCTGCGCGTGTAGCGGGCGCGCCCACACGCCCGCCGCGAGCTGGTGCGCCGGCATGGGGCAAATTCGCCCTGGACCACGCTGCCTGCACTAAGCCCTCGTGTGGGCATTGCCGTGCTAACGAGAGGTGAAAAACGTCCAACTCTCGACGGTCTCCGGGATGCGGCGTGGGCTCGGCGTGGGGCTCTGCCTGCTGCTCTCGGCAGCCAGCGCAGCGGCGCAGCAGACCAGCCCCCCGAAGGCCGCGGCGAGTGTAGCGGCTGCCCCGCAGCTGAGCGCGCCCCCTGCTGCTCCTGCCGCCACCAGCACCGCGCCGAGCGCCGCCGCCGGAGCCAGCGCCCCCGCCAGCAAGCCCTCGCCGCTCAACCCGGCGCCCGCCGAGTTCCCGGGCACCACGCCAGCGCTCGGCTCGGCACAGCTGGACGCGCTGCTCTCGCGCGTGGCCGCGCTGCGTAGCCGCGTGGCGGCGCTGACCAGCGCGCTGTTCTCGAGCAGGCTGCGCATCGAGGTGCGCGCAGCGGGCGACGGCGTGCAGCTGCAGGCTCTGCACGTCAGTGTGGACGGCGGCGTGGTGTACACGGCACCGGCGCGCTCCGGCTTCGAGCAGCCGCAGGTGGTGTACGAGCACGCGGTCGCGCCCGGACCGCACGTGGTCTCGATCGAGGTGGAGCGCCGCGATGCGCTCAATCCGCAGTTCTCCACCTGGCAAGAGTCTCGCTTCGTGGTGCTGGTGCCGGAGAAGAAATCGCTCTGGACGCGCTTCGAGCTCGATGACGAGTCGACCATGGCCGAGGACTTCGCCGAGGAGGACGAGGGGCAGTACCAGCTGCGGGTCAAGCTCCTCGCCGAAGTGAACGAGTGATGGCCAGGCTGCGATCGGCACGGGCGAGCTGGCGCGCGCTGCTGGCGAGCGTGACCACGGCGGGCTGGGTGGGAGCGGCGGAGCCCGCGTCGCCGCCGGCCGCCGGCGCACCCAGCTCGGCGGCTCCACCCGCGGCGGAGCAGTCGGCGGCTCCGTCAGCGGCACGGTCAGTGGCGCCCGCGACGGCGGCCGCCTCTCCGGGCGAGCTGGGAGCCGCGCTGCGTGCGTACCACGCGGCGCTGGCAGAGCGGCGGCTGGACCCTGCCAGTCAGCTGAGCCGCGAGTCGCTGCGCGCCGCGCTCGCCAGCGCGGAGGCGCAGCTCGGCATGGGCCGCCGTGCAGAGGCCATCGCCATCCTGGCGGGCCTGGTGGAGTCACCGCGCTTTCAGCCGTTTCGAGGGCTGGAGGAGGGGCGTGCCGCACAGCTCATGCTCGGCGAGGCGCTGGGTCGCGCGGGCGCCCATGCGCTCGCGCGCGAGTACCTGTTGCCCCTGCTCCAGCCTGGTGCACCCCTGGATGGCTGGTCCCGGCGAGCCGTGAGCAGCCTGGTCGACATGGGCCTGCAGGGCGATGACCCCGCGCTGATCTCGTCGGCACTGGCGCGCGTGCCTTCGGGCGCGGATCAACCCTGGGCGGGCGACGTGGCGTACCTCGAGGGAGTGCTCGCCGAGCGCGCCGGCGACCAGCGCGCGGCCTTGCAGGCGTACGCGCGTGTCAGCGCGCGCTCGCGCTTCTGGGCTCAGGCCAGCTATCGCTCCGGGCTCATCGCCGTCGATCAGCGGCAGTTCGCGCTGGGTGAGGCTCACTTCTGCAAGGTGGCGGACCCGAAGCAAACGCCCAAGCTGGCCCCGCTGTTCGGCGGCAACTCGTTCTTCCAGATCCGCGATCTCTCCCGGCTGGCGCTGGGGCGGGTGGCGCACGAGCAATATCGCTTCGACGATGCGCGCTACTACTATCACCTGGTGCCGGGCGACTCGGACCGCCTGCCGGAGGCGCTGTACGAGTCGGCCACCTCGCGCTACGAGGCCAAGGACTACGCGGGCGCGCATCGCCTGCTGAACGAGCTGCGCGCGCTCGATCGCGCACACCTGTACGCGGACGAGGCCTGGATCCTGGATGCGTACATCGATCTGGCGGAGTGCCAGTTTCCACGCGCGGATGCCAAGCTGCGGGAGTTTCTGCAGCGCTATGAGCCGGCGCTGGCCGCTGCGCGCCAGCTCGAGTCGGATCCGCGCGCGCTTCAGGCCTTGATCGAGGGGGCCGGGGCGACCGACGCCCAGGGCGCGCTCGGCGCCGGCGCTCCGCGCGAGGTGGCGGAGTTGCTGATCAGCGCCATCCGGGTCGACCCGACCTACGGTCGTGTCCGGCGCCAGCTCGCCGAGCTGGACCGTGAGCTGAGCGGGCTGGACGTGGCCGGGGGCGAGCTGGAGCAGCTGAGCGTGCGCCTGCGAGAGCCCGAGGCGGTCAAGCCGCGGCCTGCTTCTGCCATCGCCAATGCCCCCACCGATCGCCTGCGCAAGCTCGGTCAGCAGACGGCGGCGCTGCGCCGGATGCTGCGCGAGGCGAGCGTCGGTCAGGCGCCGGGCAGCGCTGCTCCCGAGTTGCAGCAGGTGAGACAGGAGCTGCTCCAGCTCGAGGCGGAGGCTGCCGCGCTGGAGGCCGGCAGCCAGCCTGCCTCGCAGCCTGCGACCGCGGCGAGCGGCGCGCAGCCCGGCACGGCGCCCGGGCTGGAGCAGCTGCTGGCCCAGGACCGTGACCAGGTGCGGGAGCTGTCCGAGTCGGCACGTGCGCTGCGCGGCGAGCTGCTGGCGCAGCGCAATCAGCTGGCGCAGCAGGCCCTACAGCGCCTGGAGAAGCGCCTGACGCGTCTGGTGCGTCGGGCACGCGCCGGCCGCATCGAGACGGTGCTGGGCCGCAAGCAGGCGCTGGAGCTCGAGGTGGAGGCGCTCTCGCAAGGCTACTTGCCGCCGGGCGCGGTGGACTCGCTGGAGGCCGCGCGCTACCTGAGCGACGACGAGGAGTACTGGCCGTTCGACGGCGAGGACTGGGACGACGAGTACATCGGCGGGGAGGGCCTGCCGTGAGGCGCTGGCAGGCGTTCACCGGCGCGTCGCTGCTGGTCCTGTCGCTGGCCGGCAGCAGCCAGGCCGCCGGCACCACGGCACCCGCGGACGCGCCGGGCCTGGAGCGGCGGAAGATCAAGCCGGCGCAGGAGCACGAGGTGCAGGGCGTGAGCCGCACCACGCTCGACACCCAGGCCCAGGCACGGCAGCGCTCCAAGCGCAGCAGCCGTCTGGGCAGGCAGATCCCCGAGGCGCTGCGCCAGCGCGCCGAGGCCCGGGTGGAGGCCCGCATCAGCAAGAACCTGGAGCGCGCCCGGGAGCTGCGGCGGCTGGCCCTGGGCATGCTGGGCCAGCTGCTGAGCGAGCTGCCCGCGGACGCGAGTGAGCTGCCCGAGACCTTGATGCGCCTGGGCGAGCTGGAGTGGGAGGACGCGCGCGAGGGCTTCCTGGAGCGCTTTGCGCAGTGGGAACGCATGCCTGCCGATCAGCGCGGCGAGCCCCCGGTGCCGGACTACGCGCGCCCGCGCGGGCGCTTTCGCCAGGTGCTGGAGCAGCACCCCAGCTTCAGCCGCTACGATCTGGCGCTGTACGTGGACGGCTTCCTGGCCTCGGAGGAGGGCAAGACGGAGCAGGCGCTGGAGCGCTTCAACCGCATCCTGTCCGAGCACCCGAGCAGCCAGTTCGTGCCCGACGCACACATGGTGCGAGCAGAGGCAGAGTTCGCCAAGACCAGCCCCGACTACGAGTTTGCACGACGCGAATACGAGGCGGTGCTGGCGCATCCCGACACCGAGCTGCACGATCTGGCGCTGTTCAAGAGCGCCTGGGCGCTGTGGCGACTGGGGCAGACGGACGAGGCGGCGCGGCGCTTCCTGGTCGTGTTCAAGAGCAGCTCGGTCCGCTCGGGGCCGGCGCTGGGCCGCAGCGCGGCCGAGCTGGATCAGCTGCAGGCCGAGGCCCTGCGCAACCTGGTGGCAGTGTTCGTGGAGGACGAGAAGAACACCGCGCAGGACATGCACGGCTTCCTGGTGAGAGCGGGTGGCGAACAATTCGCTGGCGAGATCGTCAAGGCGCTGGCCCAGGCGCTGTACGACCAGGCGCACTACCAGCGCGGCATCGAGGCCTACCGCCTGCTACTCGCGCTGCAGCCCACCGATGAGCAGGCGTTTGAGCATGCGCTGGCGATCGCGCTGGGGCACTCGACCCTGGAGCTCTGGGACGAGCTGCAGAAGGACTATCGCGCCATGCTGCGCGACTACGTGGCGCCCGCGCCGCAGGCAGCCGCGGATCCGGGCGCGAGCGGCGTTGCGCCTGCGCCCGGCGCCTGGCTACAGCTGCAGGACGCCGACACCCGGGAGAAGGCAGCCCGCGCCATCGAGCGCAGCCTGTACAATGACGCGCTGGGCCTGCACGCGAAGGCGCAGGCAGACAAGACCAGCCGGGTGGAGTTCGAGGCCACCGCCGCGCTGTACGAGATCTACCTGAGCCGCTTCGCGCAGGGCGAACGCGGGTACGAGGCCTACTTCAACCTGGGCGAGGTGAACTTTCACCACCTGGTGCGGGCCATTCCGGCTGCGGACGCCTACCTGGCGGCGGTGCGCCTGAAGCCCCAGGGGCAGTGGTCGCACGACGCGCTGTACAACGCTCTCGCCGCGCTGGAGGCAGCGCGCGAGAGCGAGTTCCAGGCGGCCAAGGCGGCGGGCGAGAAGCAGCGGGAGACGCCCACCGACAAGAAGCTGACCGAGGCCATGGAGCTGTACGCCAGCACCTACCCGAACGATCCCGAGCTGCCGGAGATGCTGTTCCGGCAAGGTCGGCTGTACTACGACTATCAGGTCTACGATCCAGCGGTGCGACAGTGGGGGCTGCTCCTGGAGAAGCATCCGAACAGCTCGTACGCGCGCGGTGCGGGTGAGCTCATCCTCGACTCCTTCAACAAGAGTCAGGACTACCAGAACATCGAGACGTGGGGTCGCCGCCTGCTGAGCGCGCCAGCTTTTGCGGAGCCCAGCGGCCAGGCGCGCCTGTCCAACCTGATCGTGCAGGCCATCTTCAAGCAAGGTGAGCAGCTCTCCGCAGCGGGCGACCACGCTGCCAGCTCGGCCGCGTATCTGCGGGCAGCCCAGGAGTTCCCCAGGGACGAGCGGGCGGCGCAGGCGGGAGTGAACGCCGTGATCGAGGCCCAGCGCGCCGTCGATCTACCGCGCATGCGCGAGGCGGCTGCGCTGCTCGGTGACAAGCATCGCGCCCGGCCGGAAGCTGCGCAGGGCATCTGGGTGGCGGCCACCATGCACCAGTCGCTGGGTCTGCTGTCGGAGGCAGCCGGCTACCACGAGTCCCTGGCGGCGCACTGGCCCAGGGACGAGCGGCACCAGGACGCCGCCTACAACGCGGTGCTGCTGCGCACGACCCTGGGCCAGCGAGATGCCGCGATCCGTGCCGGTGAGCAGTTCCAGCGCCGCTATCCCAGCGGCAGCAACGCGGACGAGGTCACCTTCCTGATGGGCAGGGCGCACGAGCAAGCCGAGGATTGGCGCGCGGCGCGCAACCTGTACCAGCGCTACGCTGCCTCGGCCAAGCTACCCAGCCGCCGCATCGAGGCCTCCGTGCGGCTGGCAGTGGCGTGCGTGGAGCTGGGCGACGAGCGCGGCGCGCGCGACGCGCTGGAGCGCGCGATCAAGGAGCACAAGAGCAACCTGCGCGCGCTCGACGATCGCGGCAAGTACTTCGGCGCGCGCGCTCATTTCATGCACGCGCAGCGCGTCCTGGCAGAGTTCGAGCAGATCAAGATCGAGGGCGACGTCAAGCAGCTGGGCCAGCGCCTCAAGCGCAAGGCGGAGCTCTTGAAGAAGGCCAGCACCGCCCTGCTGGACACCGCCAAGCTGGGCGTGGCCGAGTGGACCACGGCCTCGCTGTACGAGGTGGGCTTCATCTACGAGTCGTTTGCCAGGTCACTCTCCAGCTCACCGCCACCGTCCAACCTGACCGTCGAGCAAGCGGACGAATATCGCCAGCAGATCGACGAGTTCGTGGTGCCCATCGAGGAGAAGAGCATCGAGGCGTACGAGAGCGGCTGGCTCAAGGCGCGCGAGCTGGGCATCTACAATGCCTGGACCGCCAAGATGCGCGAGGCGCTGGGCCGCCTGAACGGCGAGATGTATCCGCCGCTGTCGGAGATCGGCCTTCGGCTCCGCTCCGAGGGCGCGCGCCGCCTGCCGGAGCTGATCCCGACCACGCGCCGCACCGAAGCAGGCGCCAGCCGCGACTTCTTCATGCCCAAGCCGGCGAGCCAGGAGCGCGCCGGGCTGCCCGCCTCGCAGCGCGCCGGGCAGGACCAGCCGCGAGTCTCGCGAGCGGAGAAGCCATGAGCCGACGTAGTGCGCGAGTCCCCAGCCGTTGCGGGCTGCGCCAGCGCGCGCTGCCCTGGTTGTTGCTCGCCTGCTTCGGCTGCGGTGGCGCCGTGGCCGTGCAGGAGGCGCCGCAGGTGCCGCCGGCCCGCAAGGCTGCGGTGGGCAAGATGATGCGCGCGGTCGAGAGCGCCGGGCGAGCACAGGGGCAGCAGCAGGCCATCGAGCTCCTGAAGCAAGCCGTGGCGGAGGATCCGGAGCTGTGGGAGGCCCGCTTCAACCTGGGGGTGCTGCTGGCGCGTGCAGGGCAGCTGGGCCAGGCCCGGGCCGAGCTCGAGCGTGCCCACGCGCTGGCGCCCAACGCCGAGGACGTCCTCGCGGCGCTGGGCGAAGTGCTGCGGCGCAGCGACCTCGCGAGCGCCGCCGTGGACGTGCTGAAACCCTTCGTCGCTCGCTATCCCGACGCCACCCAGGCGCGCCGCGTGCTGGTGGTGGTGCTGCGGGAGAGCAGCAAGCACGAAGAGGCGCTGGAGCACGCGCGCGAACTGTTGAAGCGGGACCCTGGCGATCCGGGGGCGCTGGCGGAGCTCGCGCTGACCCACCTGGGGCAGGGCCAGGTGGATGTCGCCGAGCTCTTGATCGCAGAGGCGCTGAAGGCGGAGCCGCGCGCCGCGGTCGTCGAGCGCGCCGCTGGCTTGATCGCGCTCGCGCGCGGCGAAGACGCGATCGCGTTCGGGCACTTTGCCACAGCCAGCCGGCTCGATCCCAACGACACGGCCGCCGGTCTCAACACCGCCACGGTGTTGCTGCAAGCGGGGGTGTACGAGAGCGCGGAGAAGCACTTTCGCGCGGTGCTGAGCGTGCAACCGGAGTCGGCGGAGGCGAAGCTGGGCCTGGCTGCGGCGCTGCGCGGGCAGGGCAGCCGCAAGGATCAGGGGCCCTATCGAGCGGCGGAGACCTTGCTGAAGGAGATCTTGCTCAGCACCCCCGGTGACTGGGCGGCGGCTCACAACCTGGCCGTGCTCTATGCCGAGTCGCTCGATCGGCCCGAGGAGGCCACGGCAGAGTTTTCGCGCTTTCTCAGCCACGCGCCGTCACAGCACCCTGCTCGTGCGCGAGCCCAGAAGTGGGTCGATGATCACGGCGCCGTGCCCGCAGCGCCATCGCATGCAAAGCAATAGCAAAGCGCGCTAGCGCGTCCGGCCTCGGACGAGCCGTTTTTGCCTGGCCCGCAGGCCACACAGCACGTGAGTACACTGGCGCCGGTGGCACTCCACTGTGGAAATTAGACCTACACCCGGCGTAAGGTCTGGGACCTCGGAAACGGTCGAGTCAGAGGGACGGCCGGTGCCCGTGTCCTCGTCGGCTTGCCCCGAAAGGCAGGAGCCAAAGCATTGCTGCAACGCAGGCCGGGCCAGACCGTGGTGGATGAGGTGTTGGCGTTCGCCGATGCCGACGCGCCGTCTTCGCCCAGCTCTGTATCCGCGGCCAACGCAGCGGGAATTTTCGCGGAGGGCTCGCGCTTCGGCGCCTACGTGGTGGGGCCGTGCATCGGCCACGGGGAGACGGGGCGCATCTACCGGGCAGAGCACGAGGCCATCCCGATCGAGCTGGCGCTCAAGGTCTTCACCGATGACGTCGCGCGCAGCGCCGTGGGCCGCAACCGCTTTCTACGTGAGGCGCGGCGTGCGGCCACCATCCGCCATCCGAGCGTGGTCAGCATCTTCGACGTGGGGGTGCGGGACGGCATTCCCTACCTGGTGATGGAGCGCATGCACGGCGAGGATCTGGACGCCATGCTGCGCTCGCGCGGCGCGCTCGATGAGGGCACGCTCGTCGATCTGATCGTGCCCATCGTGGCGGGGCTGGCCACCCTTCACGACGCGGGCATCATCCACGGGGACCTGGCCACCGCCAACATCTTCCTCGCTGCGCGCTCCGGCCGCGAACGCGAGCCCAAGCTCCTGGACTGCGGCATCTCGCGCGCGCTGGGCGGAGACAAGCTGCGCCGCTCCTCGGGCACGCGCGGCATTCTGCGCGGCAGCCCGCTCTATCTCTCGCCCGAAGCCGCCAGCGGGGATGAGACGAGCGCGCCGTCCGATCAGTATTCGCTCGGGGTGGTGATGTACGAGTGTGCGGTCGGCGCGAATCCGTTTGTCGCGGACAGCGCGGCGGAGTCCGTCCGGCGCATCATTCAGGGTGAATACCCGCCGCTCTCCAGCCATGAGGCTCGCCCCTCGGAGGCGCTGGTGCGCATCGTGGAGCGCGCGATGAGCCTCGACCCGGCGCAGCGCTATCCAGATCTCAAGGCGCTCGGGCGCGAGTTGCTGCAGCTGGCAGGCGAGCGGACGCGGATGACCTGGCGGCTCAGCTTCGGGGACTCTGGAGGCCTGTCCTTTGGTCGGCGGAAGCCGCTGTCGTTGCTGCTCGCGCTCGAGCAGGTCGTCGCGCGCGCGAGAGAGCGCTGGCTGGGCAGCTTCGACTGGAGCACCGCAGCGGCCATCCTCTTTGGGCTCGTCACCTTCGGCTGGGGCATCGCGCTGTTGCTACGCGACTGAGCAGCGGCGCTGCCGGGCGACACTGCCAATCAGGTGAACACGGACTCGCACAGGTACGTGGGGATGATGCCCTTAGCCTGAATCGAGAGCGCGGCTTGATCCGGGCGCGTGTTGCCCGATAACACCAGCGCGGTGTCCAGCCCGAAGGTGTTCGCACCCAGGATGTCCGTCTCCAGGGTGTCACCAACCATCAGCACGTCGCTCTTGCGCAGGTCCGGCGCGTTCGCGTGCGCACAGGCAAAGGCGTGCGAGAACATCATCGTATCCGGCTTGCCAAAGCGAACGAACGACTTGCCCACGATGCGCTCCAGCATCGTGGCCAGGCTGCCCACTGCCAGGCCCACCTCCTGCTCGTTGACGGGATAGACCAGATCAGGGTTGGCCACGATCACCGGGACGCTGACTCGCCGCATCAGGTTGAGCATCATGTTCAAATCGCGGAACCAGTCGAAGCCCTCGTCGTCCAGCAGCGCGATGGCCGCCAGGTCATCGCCGTTGTTGCAGGCTCCGATGTGCACGGGCGTGAGCGACGCTGACTCGATGAAGAACGCCGAGCTCGGCTTGCCCAGGTAAGCGACATTTCCGCTGCGTACCTTGGAGCGCAAGAAATCCTTGGCGAGCAAACCCGAGGAAATGATCTTGCTCTCCGGGATCAGCACGCCGTGCTCCGGGTGCACGTATGCGGCCGCCATCTGGGTGGGCGAGCGCGAGGCGTCGTTGGTGATGACGTAGACGTCTTTCCCCTGCTGGGTCAGCCAGGTGAGCAGCTCCGGCACCCCCTGGAGCACTCCCCGGGCGTTCTTCAGCACGCCGTATGCGTCAAAGAAGATGGCCTGATAGCGCGAAACTAAGGACGAAAACGGCGTCAGCATTGGCTTGAGCATACAGAGTTTTGGAACCGGACCAACGGCCTGATGGCCGGGGGCGATGAAGGAGGTGCATCACCGAGGTCAGTCGAGTATGTGGGTTCCGGTGAGCGCGTGACCTTGTGACACATTCCGGAAACCTTGGAAGGGTACTGGTGAGGCCATCAAGGGGCACGCGCACAGGCCGAAACCCCAGTCAATTAAGGAGACGCGATGACGACCGCAGCGGATGTTCTGAAGCTCATTGGAGATAAGGGCGTAAAATTCGTCGATCTGCGCTTTGTCGATACCAAGGGCAAAGAGCAACACGTCACGGTGCCGCACCACCAGGTCGACCTGGGGTTGTTCAAGGACGGCAAGATGTTCGACGGCTCGTCGATTGCCGGATGGAAGGGCATCAATGAGTCCGACATGATCTTGATGCCCGATCCCGGCACGGCCGTGATGGACATCTTCATGAAGGAGCCGACGCTCATCATCCGTTGCGACGTGATCGAGCCCTCCACGATGAAGGGGTACACGCGTGACCCCCGCTCCGCCGCCAAGCGCGCTCTGACTTACCTGCGCAGCACCGGCATCGCGGACACGGCCTACTTCGGCCCCGAAAACGAGTTCTTCATCTTCGACAGCGTCAAGTTCGAGACGTCGATGAAGGGCACGTATTACGAGATCCTGTCGACCGAGTCCGCCTGGAGCGGCTCGCTCGACTACAACGGCTTCAACAGCGGTCATCGCCCGGGCGTGAAGGGCGGCTACTTCCCCGTTCCGCCGGTCGACACCTTGCAGGACATCCGCTCGGAGATGTGCCTGGCGCTGGAGCAGATGGGCCTCAAGGTCGAGGTGCACCACCACGAGGTGGCCAACGCTGGTCAGTGTGAGATTGGCGTGGGCTTCGGCGATCTGATCAAGAAGGCCGATGACGTGCTGATGCTCAAGTACGTCGTGCAGAACGTGGCCCACCGCAACAACAAGACCGCCACGTTCATGCCCAAGCCCATCGTGGGCGACAACGGCAACGGCATGCACGTGCACCAGTCGCTGTCCAAGGAAGGCAAGAACATCTTCACGGGCGACGCCTACGCGGGTCTCTCGCAGGAGGCGCTCTGGTACATCGGTGGCGTCATCAAGCACGCGCGCGCGGTGAACGCCTTCACCAACGCCAGCACCAACAGCTACCGCCGCCTGGTGCCGGGCTTCGAGGCCCCGACCATCCTGGCGTACTCGGCGCGCAACCGCTCGGCGTCCATCCGCATCCCGTTCGTGTCGAACCCCAAGGCGGCCCGCATGGAGATCCGCTTCCCGGACTCGACGTGCAACCCGTACCTGGGCTTCACGGCGATGATGCTGGCCGGTCTGGACGGCATCAAGAACAAGATCGATCCGGGCAAGCCGGCAGACGTCGACCTGTACGAGCTCTCCCCCGAGGAGGAGGCGAAGCTCATCACCGTCAGCCACTCGCTCGACATGTCGCTCGAGGCGCTGAACAAGGACCGTGAGTTCTTGCTCGTGGGCGACGTGTTCACGAACGATCTGATCGACTCGTACATCAACCTGAAGATGCAGGAAGTGACGAAGATCCGTCAGGCCACGCACCCGATCGAGTTCGACATGTACTACTCGCTCTGAGCGCGGACAGGGTCGCTCCCGCGAGGGCGGGCGCGCCCGGCCGCTTCAGTGACGACACTGGACGGGGCCCTCGGGCCCCGTCGCTTTTCCATCAAGCCGGAGTTGGCCCACGCCGACCACTCCGCTCCGCCAGCGCGTGAGGGCGGCTGCGGCGCTCGATGAAGGCGTGTCAGTTCGGCTCGCGCCCGGGGGCCGTACTCGGCCGAATCTGACGTAGCTCTTCGATGATGGTGCGCAGCACTGCTGCGCGCCGCTCGCCGGGATCGGCGGCCCTGGGCGCGGCGGGCTCGTCCCCCAGGCCCGCATCGCGGTAGCTGCGAACCAGCTGCAGGATGCGCTCGCGCAGCTCAGCGGCCGTCTGCAGATCGATACCGTCCACGCGCCCGTGATGGTGCAGGTTCTCGCCGCTGTCGCCGCCTTTGGGGGCGCCGCCGCCCGCCGTGTCGAGCTGCAGGTGAGTGATGCCCAGCCAGCGCTCCAGCGGGCCCTGGTGCAGCGTGAGGTTCTGCACGTTGGCGAACGTGTAGGTGCTCTCCTCGATGGTCAGCGCGCCCCTGCGGATGCGCAGGCTACGGTCGGTCAAGACGTAGTAGCGCATGTCGTAGTCGAGGCGGATCAAGAAGTAGCGCGCCAGCATCGTCGCCAGTGTCATGCCCACCACGATGCCAACGGCCAGCGCGAAGAACGTGGCGCCCCCCCAGATGGGCACCAGCTCCGCGGGCGGGGGCATCATGGCCCAGGCCACCAGCTCAAACGCCAGCGCCGAGCCCAGGGAGCCAAAGTGCTGGATCAGTTGCAGGGTGAGATAACGGGGCGATGCGCGGAAGATCTCTGCGGAGCCCGGTGAGCCGAGGGGCGGCTCGGGAGGATGATCGGGCGCTCGCAGCAGCGAGAGCAGCGGCTCCTTCAGCGCTTGGTACAGCATGCCCAGCGCTCAGTGCGGCAGGCCGCCGTTGTCCGACAGGTCATCGTTGCTGGGCGAGAGCGCCAGCCGCAGGCGCCGCACCTCCGCCAGCAGCTCGCCCAGGAGATCCAGCATCGGATCATGCTGCGTGCTGCCAGCGCGCTCCGCCTCCACGCCGCGCATGCGGGAGTACAGGAAGTCGCGCACCAGCTCGAACTCGGTCAAGCCAACCAGGCTCATCTCGGAGCTGGAGCTCCCGGAGGCGGTCTGCAGCTGAATCGTGGCCAGGCCCAGCCAGCGCTCGAACAGGCCGCGAGAGAGGTGAATGTCCTGAATGCGCGCATAGGTCAGGTAGATCTCGCGCCGCCAGAGCACGCCCCAGCTCATGCCGATGCCCTCCTCGTCGAAGCGATAGCGCAAGGTGTGGTACTTGAAATACAGCGGCACCATCGCCACCAGGAACCACGGACCCAGCAGACACAGCGAGAGCGTACGCAGCGCGTATAGCCAGAGCAGCCTGGGATCGGCGCGGGTGATCTCCTTGACCGCGTACAGCTGAGGGATCATCCGCGCTCACCCATGGATCGAGAGCACCGAGCGAAGCGACACCGAGAGCACCGAGCGAAGCGATACCGAGAGCACCGAGCGAAGCTGGTGCACCGAGCCAGGCCCGCGCGTGAGGCGCCGCTCGCTCCCGGGGCGACCCACGCGCTGAAGGCCGCGCCGCCCGGAAGATCGAGCAGCGCGGCGAGCACCAGCAGCTCAGTGCTCTCGGATCTCACTCAAACCTGAGCTCGTGCGGCACGACGCCCAGACGCAGGTCGCGCCTTGCCGGAGGCGCCGTTCGCGGTCGCCTTCTCGGCTCGGCCGTTCTTCTCGCGGCTGCCGTTGCTGCCGGCGACGGCTACCTTGGCGCTGCCACCCGAGAACGCATCCGCGAGCTCTGCCGCGCGATCCGTCTTCTCCCAGGTGAACTCGGGACGGCCGAAGTGGCCGTACGCCGCCGTGGGGCGATAGATCGGCCGGAGCAGGTCCAGCTGCTCCACGATCGCGCGCGGGCGCATGTCGAAATTCTCGATGACGTACTGGGAAAGCTTGCGGTCCGGCACCTTGCCCGTGCCGAAGGTGTTGATGTGAACGCCGACCGGCTTGGCGACACCGATGGCGTACGCGACCTGCACCTCGGCCTTGCGTGCCAGCCCGGAGGCCACGATGTTCTTGGCGACGTAGCGCGCGTAGTACGCGGCGGAGCGATCCACCTTGGAAGGATCCTTGCCGCTGAAGGCGCCGCCGCCGTGACGGCCGGCGCCGCCGTAGCTGTCGACGATGATCTTGCGA
>JAICQL010000210.1 GCA_025937895.1 Polyangiaceae bacterium
CGCGCGAAGCGGGCGACTCGCGCGAAGCGGGCGACTCGCGTGGCGATGGCAGTAATGGCGGCGATGGCGGCAAGGCCATTCGACAGAACGAGGCCGCCTCGACCAGCGATGGGCCACCCTTCGAAGGGCGCAAGTGAGCTCGAGGCTCACTCACCGTCGGCCGACGTGCTCGTAGAGGGCTCGTTCACCGCAGCAGGCTCCGCCGGCGCCGGCAGCTCCGCCGGCGGCGGCGTCTCGCCGCGCTTCAGCACTTCCCAGCGCGTGCGGTACCAGCTCTCGATGTAGGCGACTTCCTCTTCCACACTGGTGAAGTCAGTGCGGTCCCGCCAGCGGAAGAAGGAGCGATAGGGCTCCTGCCATACGCTCCAGTCGCGCGCGATGGCGGCGCCGCTCTGCTGCAGGTAACCAGCGATCAACTCCGCGACGTGATCGGGATGGAACACCCCGTCCAGCGCAGCCTGCTGGCGCTCGCGTAGCCGCGCGCTGAGCTCGGGATCCTGCAAAAAGCGCTCGAACAGCCGGTTCCACTCGGTGTACGTGCGGATGCTCGACGCGCCCAGCCTATGGCTGGTCCAGCCCTGGCCAAAGCTGGCGTTGAAGTCCCAGGGAGCGAAGCGGGCTGGGGCGCCCGGCTTCTCCAGGTAGTGGTACGTGTTCTTGCTGGCGGTGTCTTCGGCGCGGATGGTGGTGACCAGCACCCACCAGTCCAGGTAATCGCGCACGTCCAGGTGCTGCGCCAGCTGAGCACGAAAGTCCTCGTCGCTCGCGCCGTCGATGAAGGTGACCAGCTCGCCGAAGTCGGTGAAGTCGTCCTCGGGCTTGCCATCCGGCTTCTCCACCCCGGCGTGTAGTGGCTCCTGCACGCGAAAGTCGGCGGCGTACGTGCTCTGCTTGTACAGGTTGCCGCTGTCGAGCATGCCGTGCTGCTCCATCAGGTGGCGATCCACGTGGTCGCTCAAGGTGTACAGGCCGTGGTACTTGCCGTCGGCGTACACCACCACGTGGCTGGAGCGGATCTGGATGTGCTCGGGATCCTGCTCGTTCCAGAGATCGAGCGCCAGGCGCGAGCGGACGAACGAGTTGTCGTCGAAGGTGGAGGTGAGCACCATCTTCTTGCGCCGCCGAAAGCCGTGCTCGGGCGCGTCGAAGCGATCGCCGCCGTCGAATTGGAGCGTGTAGTTCTTCTTCGGGTAGTTCAGCGAGCTCGAGCCGCGCAGCTTCGCTTCACCCTGGTAGCTCCGGCCGCCGAAGGTGATGGTGGCGGGGGTGTACTCTGACACGGCTGGCGACGGATCGAGGAAGAGCACGGGCAGGCCGAGCTCCTCGCTGTACGCGCTCGGGTCCAGCACCGGCTCGTTGGAGGGATGCAATAGCGCGTCGGCGACGGCAATGCGCAAGCTGGCGCGCTCGTTGGTCTCCGGCAGCATGACACCGAGCTCATAGACGGCGGCCTGGGCAAAGCCGGGTGTCCAGAACAGAACACCGGCCTCGTTGTCGTACGCGGCGCCCTCCGGTAGCCCCTCGAGCTGCACCATGCGCTCGTGCACGGGGACCGAGCTGTTGCACGCGAGCTGGACCTGCAGCTCCTCGCCCTCGATCAGTGACGCTGGCGGCAACTCAGCCAGCTCACAGGGCGGCATGCTGCTGGAGCCGCAGGCGCAGAGCGTCAGCAGCAAGCCAGGACAGGAACGAGCGAACGACCGGGAAGCGAGCAAACGGGTGGCTTTAACCCTAGCGCGCACCTTCCGCCTTGCCAGCACCCAAGTGACGCGCCAGCGGAGCCCCGCGGCCATTCGGCCGCAGGCTCCGCCCTCGATTCGGCAATGCTGGCCGTCGATTGCTCAGCAGGCTCAGTCTGCGCGAGCTATTCGGCGGCCTGCTCGGCAGGGGGGGCCGCCTCACCCAGGCGCCGCTGCCCTGCCGCCTCCAGCCCCAGCGAGCGGCGCCAGAGTGCCCGGGACCGGCTCTTGGTGCAATAGAGGTGCTCGTCCTCCTGGCTTGCGATCTGCTCGTAGGCATCGCGCAGCACCTTTGCCTGCTCGGGAGGCAAGAGCTCGGCGCACTCTCCCAGCAGCTCCCAGTGGAGGTGATCCTTCGTCTCGGCGAGCACGATGTTCTCCGCCGCCACCAGCTGAGCCGCCTCGCGACTGCTTGAGGTGCGCGCCATCTTGATCGCCAGCACCAGCGCGCTGGCCACGTGCCGCACGACAGTGCGGCCTGCCGTCTTCTGCTCGGCGTCGATGCCCAGGGCCTTGCACACCTCCTCCAGCGCCGTCACGTGGCGTTGCGTCTCGGCGTGGTAGCGCCGCCATTCGTCCTGCAGCTCAGCGCTCACCGCGCACTCCAGCGCGGCATCGTATAGCTTCACGCCGCAGCGCTCGTGCTCCAGGCCTTGCAAGACGAGTTCCTCGAGCTGGGAAAATTTCATATCGATCTCCATGTCCTTGCCGGACCGGTGAGGGTCTGGGCGGTGATGGCTCACGTTGAGGCGCTTTGGCCGCGGCCGTGCACGGACGGCTGTGGCATGGCCGCCAGTGAGCACCTCGAGCCGCAGGCGACCTCGCTCGTGCCCGCCGAAATGAACACGCCGCAGGCGCTACGAGTACGTGCAAAGGTCACTTGGCTCCAGGTGTTGCACTGGCTGTGCCATCCCTGGCGGCGTCCGGGCAGGTGCCTGGAGCGCTCACGGGCTCACCGGATGCGTCCGCGGCCATTCGGCCGTGGCGCGCAACGAGTGCGCCCTTCACTGCGGGCTCGCGCAGCCCCTGCGCTCAGCCCTTCGAGGCGGCTCGCGCCTGGCTCAGCGCCGAGGCGTGCAGGAAGTGCTTGTGAGCGCGCTCCCAGGCCAGATCATCCAGGTCTCCCCACTGCAGCTGGTACTGCGGCGAGCCCGGATAGGGAAAGGCCGGCGCGGGTTGATTGGACCACACGCCGCGCTGGCTCAACTCGGCGCGCCAGGCGGCAACGGCCGCTGGATCGTCGCCGCTGGCGAGCAGGTTGGCCTGCACGTACGGCACGTGTCGCTTGGCGCAAAGCAGGCGCTCCGTCAGCTGCTCACTGCTCAGCCTGGACTGCTTGTTGAGCAGGCTCCTGCCGCGCGCAGTGATGCTCTCGACTCCGGCTTCGACGGACACGCACCCAGCTCGCCCCAGCATGCCCAGGAGCTCCTCGGACCAGTTGTCGATGCGCAGCTGCACGCCAAACTGCAGCTCGCGCTCCGCCAGCGCCTCCAGCAGCGCACGGTTGGGCAGGAAGATCTCGTCGATGAAATACACGTAGCGCACGCCGCGCGCGATCAGCCCGTCGATCTCGTCCAGCAGGACACGCAGCGGGCGCGTGCGATAGCGATTGCGAAAGCTCTGCTTCGCGCAGAACGTGCAGGCGTGCGGGCAGCCCCGCGACGCCTCCACCTCCGCGCCAGGGCCACTCGGGGCGCGGTCGAAGCGATGATGCTGGTGGCGATGCGCCGCCACCTCCGCCTGCTGCCAGCGCAGCGCGGGCAGGCGCTGCAGGTCGACCACGGCCCGCGAGCCTTGCACGGCGATGCCCGCAGCGCCGTCGCCCGCGCTGGCGCCGGGTAGGCGATAGGCGATCGAGTCGATGCCGCCATAGTCAGCGGGCGCGGCCTCCACCAGCTCGGGCAACACAGCCTCACACTCGCCCATCACCACCGCGTCCGCGTCGATCTTGGCGAGCACCGCCTTGGGCGTGGTGGAGGCGTGCGGCCCGACCACGAACAGGCGCTGGGTGTACGGGCGTAGCGCGCGCGCCGTCTGGATCGGCTCACGCAGCTCGGGCGGGGCGCAGCTCCAGTACAGGTAGCTGGGCGCCGTGGTGAGCACCGTCACGTCGGGGCGGTACGACCACAGCTCCGTCTCCAGCGCGCCCAGATCCGCGCCGCTCATCTGCGCGTCCAGCAGGCGCACCACGTGACCGCGCTGCTCGAGCAAGGCTCGAGCGTAGCCGAGCTCCAGCGCGAAGTGCGGCTCCCGACAGCCGAAGTAGACGCTACCCTCGAAGCTCCATGGAGGGTTGATCAGCGCGACCTTCATCGTCGCCGCCTGTCGAGCAACCGTCGCGGGTGCCACATGTCATGACCCTACCTACATCACGAGCAGCCGCACAAGCACCACGCTCCAGTGCTCGCGTCGAGCGCCATCGCCGGAGAGCGTTCACCGTGCGCAGCTGACACGCGCTGCAAGGGCGCCACGCAACATGCGCAGGGACGAGCGCAAACACGCTGGAATGCGCCCGCTCCCTTGGAATCGCGGAGGGGCGCCGCGCTGGCGAGAGCGTGATGAAACAGTCGGGCGAACAGCGTGCTGTCGCACCCCGCTCTGAGCAGCAGGCAGAGGTCTGAGACTCACCCGGCGAGCGCGCGCTCATGAGCTCGTAACCTCGCGTGAGGTTGCCGAAGGAGTGCCCGCGGCCGGCGTCGATTTCGCAACCTGCTCGCGCGCGCTGCGGACATGTGGTTGACCATGAAATCCGGGTCTGGTCTGCTCTCCGCGTGCCCCCGCTATGCCTCCGTCCAGGTGTGGGCGGTGCCAGCGTTGTTGGCCCTGCACGCTTGCAGCCCCCGGAGCCCGCTGCCGCTGCCGCCCGGCCCGCCACGCCCGGAGCGTGCCGGGCCGGCGCTCGTCGTCATCGAGGAGCGCACCGAGCATCTCGGGCTGGCTCCGTGGGAGCAGCAGCTCCCGCAGCCAGGCACTGAGGGTGCGCTGCGCAGTCACCTGGAGAGCCAGGCGCTGGGCGCCACGGATTTCCAGCAGCTGACCCCCGAGCTGGCGCGAGCGGTCCGCTCCCAGACGAAGGGGCGCTCGCTGGTGGACCGCTTTGGTCCGTTGCGGTCGATCACCTTTCGGGGCAGCCGCCCCCTGCGGGGACCGAGGGCTGCCTTGCTCGATCAGTTTCTGGTCGAGCTGGAGAGACAGCGGCTTGCCAGCGAGATCGCGCTCGATTCGAGCGGCAAGATCGCGCTGCTGCAATTCAGGATTGTCGACGTGCCGCCCGAGCACGCGCCGAGCGAGGCCGAGCTGGTAACCCAGCTGCGCACACGACTGGATCTGGAGGCGGATACGGATGGCTTTGCCGGCAGCGTGCTGCTCGTGCGAGGTGACGAGGTCTTGCTGGATGAGGCGCGTGGGCTCGCCGATCGCGAGCGGCGAGCGCCCATGCGGACCGATACGCGGCTGCGCATCGGATCCATGAACAAGATGTTCACGGCGGTGGCCGTGCTGCAGCTGGCAGAGGCCGGCCGCTTGCAGCTGGCTGATGTTCTGAGCCAGCACCTCCCCGACTATCCCAATCAGGAGCTGGCCAGAAACGTGCGGCTGCGGCACCTGCTCACACACACGGGCGGCACCGGGGACATCTCCGGTTCCGAGCTTCGCGCGCATCGCGCGGAGCTGACCTCGCACCAGGCGTACATCGACCTCTTTGGCGCACGGGCGGCAACGTTTCCGCCGGGCGGTGGGGTCGAGTACAGTAACTATGGCTTCGTGCTGCTCGGGCGCGTGATCGAGCGGGCCTCCGGGCAGAGCTACCACGATTACGTGCACGAGCACATCTTCGCGCCAGCGGGCATGTCGCGCACGGGCTCACGCCCGGAGGCTGAAGCGGTGGAAGGGCGCGCCATAGGCTATCGCTGGTCGCCGCAGGGACCGGTGAGCAACGCGGACACGCTGCCGCCTCAGGGCACGGCGGCGGGCGGGGGCTACTCCACGACGGGTGACCTGCTGCGCTTCGTTCGCGCGCTGCAGCAGCGACGCCTGCTGTCGGAGCAGAGCACACGCGCGCTGCAAGTCGATGCGGCGATCGCGCGCGACGACGAAGCCCACGAACGCCCCGAGTCGTCGGTGTAGGGCACTCCGCGATCGAAGATCCAGCGGAACTCACCGTCGTGCCGGCGCAGGCGCTACTCAGGTCTCGTTGGAATAGTCGCACTTGGCGTCCAGCGCGGCGCGCCAGATCATCACCGGCGAGCTCTGCACCAAGAGGCGGTATTCCGTGGGGGTGAGCGTTATGGCCATGGCTACCGCCATGATGCCACGACGCGCAGGCGCGCGAGCATGACTCGGCAAGCGGAGAGCCTGGTATCCGGGGCGAGCATGTACCGCGCCGAGCCAAAGTGGCAATTTGCCTCGGCGGGCGGCATTACCGGCACTTTGCCGGCGTTCGCCGCTGCGCTACTCAAACCCACGGTGCAACGCAGCTGCTCAGCGCTGGACGTGGGGAGCTAGCTGCCAGCGTAGCAGCGAGGGTGTCCAATCGTGACCGACCAGAGCGAGTGGGAAGAGGCGAGCACACCGCACCCGCCGATGAGCATGAGGAGCCTGGCACGCGCACAGCACCGTGCCGAGGAGCAGCTGCTGCAGACCCGGCAGGAGCTGGAGCAGAAGACGCTGGAGCTGGCGCGCTCGGTGGCGCTGTTGCGTGCCACCCTGGAGGCGACCACCGACGGCGTGCTGGTGCTCTCGGCAGAGGGGCAGCTACTGCATTACAACGACAACTTTCTCGGCATGTGGCGCCTCGATGCGCGCGAGCTGCCGACCGAGGCAGCGGCGATACTGGAGCAACTGTGCGCGCGCACGCGCTCGCCCGAGGAGGCGCGGCGGCAGCTGGACAGCGGCGCACAGCCGGGCCAGCAGGCGGGGCGCGTCCTGCAGCTGACCGATGGGCGAATCCTGGAGTGCTTCTCGCGCGCGCACTTGATGGCGGGCGAGAGCGCGGGCCAGGTCTGGACCTTTCGCGATATCACCGAGAGCCGTCACGTGCAGGACCAGCTGCGCGACGACGCGCGCGTGCTCGAGCTGCTGAACTCGACCGGCAGGGTCCTCTCCTCGCAGCTGGACTTGCAGACGCTCTTGCAGACGGTCACGGACGCGGCGCGAGAGCTGACGGGCGCGCAGTTTGCGGCATTCTTTTACAACCAGACGGACGAGTCGGGCGACTCGTACCGGCTGTACACCTTGTCCGGAGCCCCGCGCGAGGCCTTCGACAAGTTCGGCCAGCCGCGAGCCACGCCGCTGTTTGCGCCCACCTTCGAGGGTGCGCCGCCCATCCGCTGCGACGACGTGCTCGCGGACCCACGCTACGCCAAGATGGGCCCCGGCATGCCGCCCGGGCACCTGCCCGTGCGCAGCTACCTCGCCGTGTCCGTGATCTCGCGCAGCGGCGAGGTGCTCGGCGGGCTGTTCTTTGGCCACTCGGAGAAGGGCGTGTTCGGCGAGCGTGCAGAGCGCATCGTGACCGGCATGGCCGCCCAGACGGCGGTGGCGGTGGACAACGCGCGGCTGTACCAGCAGGCGCAGCGCGCCAGCGCGGAGCGGCAGCAGTTGCTCGAGAGCGAGCGCAGCGCGCGCAGCGCGGCGGAGCGCTCGAGCGCGCTGAAGGACGAGTTTCTGGCCACGCTCTCGCACGAGCTGCGCACGCCGCTCAACGCCATCCTGGGCTGGTCACAGATGCTGCGGCTGAGCTCCACCAGCGCCGAGACGCTGGACAAGGGCCTGAGCACCATCGAGCGCAACGCGCGGCTGCAGACGCAGCTGATCGAGGACCTGCTGGACATGAGCCGGATCCTGGCCGGCAAGGTGCGGTTGGATGCACAGGCGATGCAGCCCATCAGTGCGATCGAAGCGGCCATCGACACGGTGCGCCCGGGCGCCGCCGCCAAGGGGGTGCGCATCGTGACGGCGCTGGACCCGAGCGCCGGCCCCGTGCTGGCGGACCCCAGCCGGTTGCAGCAGGTGATGTGGAACCTGCTGTCGAATGCGATCAAGTTCACGACCCGCGGCGGCAGCGTGCACGTGGCCCTGGAGCGCGCCGGCGCGCAGATCGAGATCCGCGTCGCCGACACGGGCAGCGGCATCGAGCCCGAGTTCTTGCCGCACGTCTTCGATCGCTTTCGCCAGGCAGAGGCAGCGACCACCCGCCACCACGGTGGCCTGGGGCTGGGCCTGTCCATCGTGAAGCACGTGATCGAGCTGCACGGTGGCAGCGTCCGCGCCTCCAGCCCGGGCGTGGGCGGCGGTGCCACGTTCGTGGTGCAGCTGCCGCTCTCCAGCGATCCGCTGGCCAGCACGGAGGAGCGCCAGATGCCCGGTACACCTTCGACCGCGCCGGTCGACTTTCGCCCGCTGAGCCTGGCCGGCGCAAAGGTGCTGGTGGTGGACGATGATCAGGACGCGCGGGAGCTGATCCAGCGCGTGCTCAGCGAGTGCGGCGCGGCCACGCGCACCGCGAGCGGAGCCCTGGAGGCGCTGGCAGAGATCGAGAGAGAGCGCCCCGACGTGCTGGTCAGTGACATCGGCATGCCGGAGCTCGATGGCTACGAGCTGCTGCGGCGGGTGCGGCGCGGCCAGGCCAGCGGTGACGGCCGCATCCCGGCGATCGCGCTCACCGCGTTTGCACGGCCCGAGGATCGCGCCCGCGCGCTGCGCGCCGGCTTTCTCCTGCACATGCCCAAGCCCGTGGAGCCCTCGGAGCTGGTGGCCGGGGTGGCCAGCGCGCTGGGGCGCATCCCGGTGGAGTGAGCGCGCGGGCTGGGCGGCCTCCGGCAGAGCTACGCGCTCGACTGCAGGCGTGCGTTCACCAGAGCCTGCATCTGCGACACGTCAAACGGCTTCTCCAGCCGCTCGTTGCTGATGGTGGCCAGGAACTGCTGCAGCACGGGGGTGAACGCGCCGCCGGTGAGGAACAGCATCTTCTCGGCTTGCTCGGGGGCAATGCGCGAGATCTCCGCGTGCAGATCCATGCCGTTCATCACGGGCATCATCAGGTCGCACAGGATCAGATCGAAGCGCTCGCCCGCGCAGATGCGCGACAGCGCGTCCCTGCCCGTGTACGCCACGGTGCAGTCGTGCTCCTTGCCCAGCGCGCGGGTCAGGATGGTCAAGATCATGGTCTCGTCATCCACCAGCAGCAGCCGGCCTCGCCGGGTGGACCGCGCGTGCAGCTTGGCGATGCTCGCGACCGGCTCCGGACAGGGCTGACTGGCGGCCTGAAGCGCGACGTGAAAGGCCGAGCCGCGCCCGCGCTGGCTCTCCACCTTGATCTCGCCGCCCGCGGCGGTCACCAGACGCTGGCAGATGGAGAGCCCGAGCCCCGTGCCCAGCCCCACGTGTTTGGTGCTGAAGAAGGGCACGAACAGCTGCTGCAGGTGCTCGGGCGCGATGCCCTCGCCCGTGTCCTCCACGGTCACCAGCACGCGCCCCTGCTCGTCCATCCGCGTGTGCAGCCGGATCTCTTGCTGATCGGCGCGCCCGTCGCTGAGCGCCTGCGCCGCGTTCACGACCAGGTTGAGAAAGATCTGGCACAACCGCGGCTCGCTGCCGAGCACGGGCAAGACCTCGGAGTAATCGCGGATGACGCGCGCGCGGTGCCGGATCTGGTTGTTGGCCATGCGCAGCACCGACTCCAGCACCGCGTGGATGTCCACGGCGCTGCTGACCTCCTCCTCGCCGCGCGCGAGCGCCCGCAAATCTTGCACGATGCGCCGGACGCGCGTGGCCGCCTCGCTCGCCTCGCGCAGCATCGTGCTCACGTCCTCCGTGGCCGCGGCAGACAGGGCTGCCGCCTCCCCTTCCGGAGCCTCCAGCACGGTCAGCGCCAGCTCGATGTTGCCGATCACCGCCGCCAGGGGGTTGTTGATCTCGTGAGCCACGCCCGCCGCCAGCATGCCCACCGAGGCCAGCCGATCGGCGACCAGTAGCCGGGTCTGCGTCGCCTTTTCGTCGCTCACGTCGCGCAGCACCGCGACCGCGCCGGTCACCGCCCCGCCCTCCTTCAGCGGCCGAGCGCTGATGGTCACGTGGCGCTCGCGGCCCGCGGCGCCGCTGCCCATGAGGAACGTGGCCTGCTCGTCCGCGGCCTGCCCCCACAGGGCCTTGCTCAGCGGCAGCTGCTCGGGCGCGACGGGCGCGAGCGTGTCGCCGAAGCGCAGCCCCAGCCGCTCCGGCCACTGGCGCAGCGGAGCGCGCAGGCTCTCCTGCCCGAGCAGCGCCTCCGCGGCTGGGTTCCACAGCAAGAGCTCGCCCAGCGCGTCGGTCACCACCACTCCCTCCGCCACCGTCGTCAGCACGGAGCGCAGCACTGTGGCCTGGGCGCTGGCTCTGCGCTCGGAGGCATCCTTCTCGGCGAAGGCGCGGCTCAAGGTCAGCGCCTGCGCGATCTGGGTGGCTACCCCCTCCAGAAAGGCCAGATGATCCTCGGCCTGCAGCGCGTTGCTGGTGGAGCCCATGAGCAAGGTGCCGAAGCTAAAGCGCCCGCGCTTCACCGGCAGTACCAGCAGGCTGCACAAGCCGCGTGGCACGAGCAGCGGCGAGAGCCCCTGCAGCGCCGCCGGCGTGGCCAGCACCAGCGCCTCACCGCGCGCGATCTCTGCCGTGCGCTCCGCCGCGCTGGAGAGCTCCTGCACCTCCGCCTCGCTCCAGCCACCCCAGCCACCGAAGCGCAGGAGCGCGCTCGGGTCGGAGAGAGAGAGCGCGCCCAGGGAGAAGCCCCCCGCGTCCACGCAGGCACCCAGCACGTCGACCAGCGCCGCGCGCGTGTCGCGATCGCCCGCCAGCGCGTCAGAGATGCCGCTCAGCACGGCGAGCTCCGCCGACAGCATGGCGCAGCGGCGCGACATCCCCGCGTTGATGGCCACCTGCCGCTCGAGCTGGCTCAGCACGCGCCCGGTCCACTTCTTCTCGACCTGCTCGGCGCCCTCCGTCACCCGGGCGCGCTCCGGAGCGGGCCCGCTGAGCGCCGCGCGCAGCGCCTCGATCACCTCCAGCAGTGAGGGCGTGCGGATCACCAGCTGATCGGCGCCGGCCGCGCGCGCGAGCTGCTGGTCCGCCTCATCCACGTAGCTGTTGCTCATCAGCACGATCGGGATCTTGGCCAGCGCCGCGTCCTGACGCAGGGCCGCGCACAGACCGAAGCCGTCCAGCTGCGGCATCATCACGTCCGAGACGATGGCGTCCGGCACGCGGGCGCGCGCGGCGCTCAGCGCTTCCCGGCCGTTGACCGCCGTCTCCACCTCGAAGCCGTGCCGTTTCAAGCGCAGGCGCGCCAGCTTGGCCTGCAGTGCGTCATCGTCCACCACCAGCACGTGCCGGCCCTCACCGAAGCGCCGCAGCGACGCGCCCCTGGACGGCAGGTGCGAGCGCACGACCTGCCTCAGCTGAAACACCTCCAGCGGCTTCAGGATCACGTCGTTGAAGCCGGCGGCGGACATGCGCGCCTCTTCCGGCTCGGACAAGAGCCCGCACAGCGCCAGGATCGGCACCTCGGCCCCGCCCGGCAGCGAGCGCAGCTGGCGCACCAGCTCGCAGCCATCCATGTCGGGCAGGCGCAGATCCTGCAGCACGAGATCGCTCGGTTCGCTCGCCCACAAGCCCAGCGCCTGCGCGCCCGCGTGCGCCTGAGTGACCCGGATGTCGTCTGCCTCCAGCGCGGAGCAGACCAGCCGGCACATAATCGGATTGTCTTCAACCAGAAGAACCCGAGCCACTCTCATCGTGCGCTCCCTCCCACAGCGAAACTTTAGCAGGCCCTACAGGCAAGGCGGCACTGCTGGCAAACGATCTATGCGGAAATCGCTCGCTCGCCCGCCGCGAGGCGGGGCCCGGCGCGCTGGCATTGATCTTTTGGATCGCCTCGTGCAAGCGCGCGAGCCACCGATGTAGCCCCAGCCGCGCTGATGTAGGCTCCTCAATGGCACGACACGCGAGCAATCACCCCTGGGGGGTGATTTCTTGAGGTAACACACGTCCGGGGGTACGAATGGGGCGCTGTTGGGAGGGGAGCTGCCCGTGACAGACGCGCGCGCGAGCTGGAATTGCGAAGAGGCGTGGTTTTCGGCGAGTGATGAGGGCGCGCTGCGCGACTTCTGGCGCGTGCACGCTGACAGCGTGGAGGCGCTGTGCTCGCTGCCCAGCGGCGGCGCGGAGCTCACGGCGACGCTCGCACGCGCATGGGGCGAGCGCAGCACTGCGGAATGGCCAGAGCTGGCCACGAGCCTGCTGGCGAGCCACGACCGCCTGAGCCAGCACGGGGTCGAGCTCTCCGCCTGGGTAGAGGCCAGCCTGAGCCTGCAGGCGGCGCTGAGCGCTCGGCTGGTGGAGGCCTTTGCCACCCAGCCCGCCCGCCTCACGGCCTGCCTGCGCGTGCTCCAGGGCTATGCCACGCGTACTCTGGAGCTCGTGGCGGGCGGCGCCTGCCGCGCCCGAGAGCGCCAGCTGGAGCAGCAGCGGGAGCAGCTGAAGCAGGCCAACGCTCGCTTCGAGCGCCTGGCGGACTCCGGCATCCTCGGCATCCTGATCTGCGACTTCCAGGGCAACATCGTCGACGCCAACGACAGCTTCCTGAACACGCTCGGCTACACGCGAGAGGAGCTGGCGCAGGGCTCGGTGGGCTGGGCCAGCATGACGCCGCCGGAGTGGCAGCACCTGGATGAGGCAGCCATCCAGCAGCTGCGCACCGTGGGCAAGACCCGTCCGTGGGAGAAGGAGTACTTCCACAAGGACGGCAGCCGCATCCCCATCCTGGTCGGCGTGGCCCTGCTCAACGAGACGCAGACCATCGCTTTCGTGCTGGATATCACCGAGCGCAAGCGCCTGGAGGAGATCCGCAAGCGCAGCCTGGAGCTCGAGACACAGAACCGCCGCATCCTGGAGGCCAGCCGCCTCAAGAGCGAGTTCCTGGCCAACATGTCGCACGAGCTGCGCACGCCGCTCAACTCGATCCTGGGCTTCACCGAGCTGCTGCACGACGGCGAGATCGAGCCCAGCTCGCCGCAGTACCTGGAGTCGCTAACCGACATCCTGAACAGCGGCCGGCACCTGCAGCAGCTGATCAATGACGTGCTCGATCTGGCCAAGGTGGAGGCGGGCAAGATCGAGCTGCGGCCCGAGCCGATCGACGTTGCGGCGCTCATCGCCGAGGTCACCGCCATCTTGCGCACCGTCGCCGCGGCCAAGCACATCCAGGTCGAAACACTGGTGGCGCCGGCGGTGCAGCACGCCACGTTGGACCCGGCGCGCTTCAAGCAAGTGCTCTACAACTACCTGTCGAACGCGCTCAAGTTCACGCCCGACGGTGGCAAGGTAAGCGTGCGGGCGCTGCCGCAGGCGCCGGCCCGTCTGCGGCTGGTCGTGGAGGACACGGGCATCGGCATCGCGCCGGCCGACCTCGGGCGCCTGTTCGTCGAGTTCCAGCAGCTGGACGCCGGTACCACGAAGCGGCACGCCGGCACCGGCCTGGGCCTCGCCCTCACCAAGCGGCTCGTCGAGGCTCAGGGCGGCTCGGTCGGGGTCAAGAGCGCGCTCGGCAGTGGCAGCCAGTTCTTCGCGGTGCTGCCCCTGCACGCCAACGTGGCGCCGCCGGATGACGAGCCCGAGCAGCACGTGCCGCCCTCCGGCGGCGGGCCCGCGGTGCTGGTGGTGGAGGACGATCCTCACGATCGCGAGCTGGTCGTGCAGACGCTGAGCCGCGCCGGCTACGGGGTGCACGTGGTAGCCACGGGTAGCCAGGCGCTGGCGCGCTGCGCGGAGCGGCCCTTCGATGCCATCACCCTGGATCTGCTGCTGCCGGACATGACTGGCCTGGACGTGCTGCACGGCGTGCGGCTGTCCGACAAGAACTCCACCACCCCCGTGGTGGTGCTCAGCGTGGTGGCGGAGCGCAGCATCGTGGCGGCCTTCAGCGTGCAAGACTACCTGAACAAGCCGGTGGAGGAGCGCGCGCTGCTCGAGGCGCTGCACCGCGCCGGGGTGGCGCCGGACGAGAGCGGCAGCATCCTGGTGGTGGATGATGACCCGGCGGCGCAGCGCCTGATGCACGGCGCACTGGAGAAGCTGGGCCACGAGATCTGCTGCAGCTCGAGCGGTGAAGCGGCGCTGGCGTGGGCGAGCCGGCGCCGGCCGCTGGCGGTGATCCTGGATCTGCTCATGCCCGGTGTGGATGGCTTCGAGTTCCTGCAGCGCTTCCGCGCGCAGCGCGAGAACCAGACAGTACCGGTCATCGTCTGGACGATGAAGGATCTGAACCGCGGCGAGCACCAGCGGCTGCACGAGCTCGCGCAGCGGGTGATCGCCAAGGATGCCTGGACGCCGAGCGGCCTCGTCGCGGAGGTGAGCCGCCTGATCGCCCAGAGCATGGCCAGCCACAGCGCCGCGCTGGAGCTCGGCGCACGATGAGTCACTCCATCCTGGTCGTGGATGACAACCCGTCCAACCTGAAGCTGTTCACC
>JAICQL010000373.1 GCA_025937895.1 Polyangiaceae bacterium
GCCCACGTTGGGCAGCTCCTTGCTGAGCTGCCACTGCGCCTCGCGCAGCGCTGCCCAGCCGCTCTCCACCGGCTCGGCCTGGATCGCCTGGTAGGGCGCGAGCTGCACGATCAAAAACGGAAGGTCCGACTGGTGCCAGTCGCTGCGCCAGCCCCGGATCATCGCGGAGAGCAGCGAGCGATATTGCCCGGAGCGCCCCGTGTTGCTCTCGCCCTGGTACCAGGTGGCGCCCTTGATCGTGTAGGGCACGAGCGGCGCGAGCATGCCGTTGTACAGCACGCTGGGCAGATTTTGATTGAGCCCCGGTGGGGTTGGCGCGCTGGGCCGGGTGCGCTCCGCGCGGAAGCGCCACTCGCCGCTGAGCGCGATGCGCTCGCTCGCCGCGCCACCGGCGGGAGCGAGCCACATGTCACCGGCCGGACCGGTGAAGCCGCCGTCACCGCCGTGATCCCACACGCGCACGGCCAGCACGGCGCGGCCCGCCTTCACCGCGGAGGCGGGCACCTGATAGCGCCGCGGCGCCGCCCAGAAGTTCGGCGTCTCGTTGCCGGTGGAGCCCACCTTCACGCCGTTGAAGTAGCTGGTGTCCCAGTCATCGATGGCGCCCAGGTGCAGCTCCAGCGCGCGCCCGGCCCAGCTCGGCGGCACGTTCACCTCGCGCCGGAACCAGACCGCGCCATCCACCTGCAGCTCGGGGCCGATGCGCTCCCACGGTTGCGGCAGAGCCAGCGGCTTCCAGTCGCGCGCTGCTAGCTCGGGCCGCGCCCAGCCCTGCGCGGTCTCCGCAACCCCAGGATCATCGAAGCTGCCCTGCGGGCGCCCCGCGGCCGTCCACGCCGCCACCTGCCTGTCGAACGCCTCTTTCGCTGCGGCGCTCGGCGGCGCCAGCGCCGCGAACGCAGCTTCGGGCATGCCCCACGCCTGCAGCACCGGGCGGCTCGTCCAGGCCTCTGCCGGCGTGCCCCCCCAGGAGGTGTGGATCAATCCGATCGGCACCTTGCGCGCCTGGCGCAGCGCGCGGCCAAAGTAGAAGCCCACGGCCGAGAATTGGCCGCGCGTGTCGGGCGCAGCGCCCTCCCACTTGCCCGCCACGTCGCGCTGCGGCGAGCTGGCCAGCTGCCGGCCGACGTTGAACGTGCGCAGCGCCGGATCCGCGGGCGCTTCGATGTCTGCCTTGGGCTCGAAGGCACGCGCGAGCGGCCACTCCATGTTCGACTGCCCGCTGCACACCCAGACATCGCCGACGAACACATCCTTCAACACGATGCGGTTCTCCCCCGCCACCGTCAGCTCAAAGGGCCCGCCCGGATCGAGCGGCTTCAGCATCACCGACCACTGACCCTCTCTGGTCTCGACCGTGTGTGACTGACCGCGGAAGCTGACCGTCACCTTCTCGCCGTCGCGAGCCCAGCCCCAGACCTGCACCGGAGCCTTCTGCTGCAGCACCATGCCATCAGAGACGAGCGCCGGCAGGGTCACCTTGGCGCTAACAAACGAACTTTGGAGCAAGACCGCAATCGCGGCCAGTACGATACGACCCGCAAACATGACGGCAGCATACACGATCGCCGCCGCGCCGCTTCAGCATCGCCAGTACCTGCAGCGCGCCCGGCGACTCAGGGGCAGTCGTCCAGCTCGCGCAGGCGCTCGATCTCCTCGAGCAGCTCCGGCTCGCGCACGAGCTGCTCGAGCTCGTCATCGGCGATGCCCAGCTTGCTCTCGCTCCTGCTGAGCTGCAGGTAGCGCACCCCGCGCGTCCACACGCCCAGGGTCAGGTCGCGCCAGCAATCATCCTGGCTGATGCGCTCGTACGCCGCGGGAAACTCCGTGCGGGCCATGCGCAGATAGCGCTCGATGTACCACAGGAAGGTCAGGATGCCGTCGCGCGCGCTGATGGCGATGTTGGCAGGCTGCTGGTCGGCAAAGCTCCAGGCCGTGGCGATCGAGTTGACGTATTGCACCGCCTCTTCCATCAGCAGGTTGAAGCCCTGATCACCGCTCTGGAAGACGCCGTCATCCGGGTCGCCGTCGAGGTACACGTCGGCATAGGGGTCACAGCCCGGGCGGCTCACGTTCTCGCATGCGGGGCGCGAGGCGGCGTAGCGATCGCCTGCAATGCGACTGCGCGCGAAGGTGTCGCCGCCGCGGCGGGTCGTGTCGCCCCTGTCGCAGCGGAAGCTCAGCTCGGGGGTGAGCTCATAGGCGTCACGGCTGCCGCTGGACAGAAAGGCATCATAGAAGTGGCCGCACTCGTGCACGATGACCTCCAGCGCCTGGTACAGCTCCGCCGCGGACCGCGGCTCGCCGGCAAACACCACCGAGCAGTCACCGAAATCGGTCTCCAGCCGCCCGCCGCGCACCAGCTCGAGAGCGAAAGGCGAGCGGCGCTCCAGCGCCGCATCCACGAAGTCGGGGATATCGCCCGCGAAGCGCAGCCCCGCCAGCGACGCTCCGGGCTCTGGCAGCTCCTCCGCCAGCACCTGCTCCGACAGTGACGAACAGCCAGGCTCTTCCGCCGTGCTGCTGGAGCCGCCGCTGCCGCTGCCGGCGCCGGCTCCGTCCATCACGCGATCGGGGCTGTTGAACGAGCGATCGTCCTCACCATCACCGCAGCCCAGCATCAGAGCCAGCGAGCTCCACACCCCCGCGAGCAGGTGGACGTTCCAGCGATTGCAGCGCATGCTGGACAGGATGCGGCGTTCCCTCGCGCTTGCCAAAGGGTTGCCGCGCCGCCGCGGCGCTCGACCGTCATGACACGGAACGGTCACGTGGCCAGAGCGGTGCCCTCCAGGGCATTTCGGAGCGCCCCCTGGCCCCCACCCGGCAGCGCATCGTCTGCTTTTTTGTGGGCTCGGCCCTGGCCGGCGCTGCGCGGCCTCAGGAGGGCCCGCCGCCCGCGCGCGCTGCACGCTCCCGATAGCGGCCGCGCACCACCGTCATGACGCTGCGCGCCGGCAGCACGATGGCATCCCGCTGAACCTTCACTGGCTGCAATCCGAGCGGCGTGCCGGCGCTGGTGATGAACCCCTCGAGCTCCGCGGGCAAGCCGTCAGCGGCCAGCTTCACCCGCTTCTCCGTCCGGGCGCCGTTGAGCAGCACGGTCACGAAGTTGCCCAGCTGCTCATGCACGAACGCGACGGCCAGCACCTTTGGATCCTCGCTGCTGGTGCGCAGCATGCGAGCGCCCGGGCGGATGAAGCGATAGAAGTGCTTGGAGGCGTGATAGCGTGCGCCCACGCGCGTGCCCTGCATCAGCGCGAACTCGCTCACCGCGTCGCTCTCGCTGCCCTGCCACCACAGCCAGGCAGAGACCTTGCCGTAGTAGAGCGCGGCATAGATGGCCTGCGCCAGATCGAAGGCGCCGGGCCGCTCTTCCCCCCTGGCGTTCTTGCCACCCTCCCAGGCATCGACGTAGCCCGATGTCTCCGTCATCCAGATCGGCAGCCCGCTGGGCGCTACCGCGGCATAGTAGTTGCTCCAGCGGCGGGCTGCCTCGCTGGTGGCCGTCGGCAACATGCTGGGTGCGTACGCGTGCAGGGCGAAGGCGCTGAGCTGCTTCAGCGCGGCGGGGTGGCGCAGCAGCTGCCCCGTGTACCAGAAGGGATCGAAGTCCACGTCGTTCTTGCCGGCCTCGGTATCGAGCAGCGCCTCGGGTCCGAACAGCTTCACGTGTGGAAAGCGCTCGCGCACGATGGGGCCGATGGCCGCCAGGGTGTCTGCGTAAGCGCGCTGCGGGTAGCGCCCGGAGTTGTAAGCCTGGCGGAACAGCGGCTCGTTCTGAAAGCTGAGCGCGTACACCTGCACCCCGCTCAGCGCGTACAGCTGCAGCCCGTCGATCAACCACTCCGCAAAGCGCTGACGCTTGCTAGGGCACACCGCTCCGCCATTCTTGGTGCCCCCCGGGTGCAGCTGGCCCTCGTGGATCTGCTCGCGATCCGATGCGCATTTCACGCTGGCGGGCGCCGACCACACGCTGAGCACCGTCTTGAGTGGCACCCCGCTGGCGGCCGCCTGATCGCGCAGCGCCTGCATCACCGGCCGCTGCTTGAGCCAGTCGGCGTCCGCGCCCTGCCCGTCGCCGGGCGGATAGTATTCGTTGCGCCACATCGTCAGCCCGAGATCATCGATGACCATCCGCGCCCACGCGGCATCCACCAGCTCCTCGGGCCTGCCCCACCAGGAGTCGCGCGCGCCGAAGAAGCCAAAGCCCTCGATCGTCTGAAACTTCACGTCGCGATCGACCCGCACGGTGGCCACACGCGCCGGTGCCGGGGGAGCCGGCCGCGCGCCGTCTGCCGGCGGCCGCACGCCGCCGGCCGGCGAAGCAGCGCTGCGGTGCGAAGCTGCTGGGGACGGGGCTGCCGGGGACGGGGCTGCCGGGGACGGGGCTGCCGGGGACGGGGCTGCCGGGGACGGGGCTGCCGGGGACGGGGCTGCC
>JAICQL010000157.1 GCA_025937895.1 Polyangiaceae bacterium
CAGCTCGAGCAGGCGCACCAGGGTGCGCGGCTGCTCGGGAATGGTGACCTTGGGCAAGGTGATCAGGAACTGCGGCGGCAGCTGCCCACCCGTCTGCGCCAGCAGGGTGGACAGTAACAGCTCCAGGGTGCGCGTGCTGCGCTGGGTCCACTCGCTGTTGAGGCACTTGATGCGGATGCCCACGAAGGGTGGCGCGGCGCCCTCCGCCAGCGAGCGCCCGAGCTCGCGCGCCGCGCTCTCGGCCACCGCGTCTTCCTCTGCGTCGGGCCGAGCGCCGAAGCCGTCCTCGAAATCGATGCGATAGTCCTCCACCGGCTCGCGCTCGAGCTTGCTGCGCACCCGCTCGTGCACGGTGAAGGCCAGCCACGCCTCCGGCTCCTCCTTGCGCAGCGCCGCCGGCTCGCGCTCGTAGCGCGCACGCAACAGCCCTGCGCCGGGAAACGCAGCCGCCGTGCCTGGCCCGATCAGGCCCACGCCGCGGGCAAACTCCAGCGGATCGGCGCCGTACGTGTCCAGCGCGTGCAGCGCGCTGCGGCCGAGCTTGGCAGTGATGTCCCAGCGATACAGCTGCGCGCCGCCGTACACGGTGTGCACCGGCTGCCGCTCGGCGCTGGGCCCGGGATAGAGCGCGCCAAACGCGCGATTGGCGGCGGCCAGCGCCTGCAGGGACTCGCGAGCTTCCTCCAGCAGAGACATCTCTTCCTCCTTCAGCCGCCCGGCGCCTCAGCTGCCGCGGTAGGTGCTGTAGCCGTAAGGGCTGAGCAGCAGCGGGATGTGATAGTGCTCGGCGGGGGCGGCGACGTGAAACGTGACCTCCACCCGCGGGTAAAAGATGGGCTGTCCCTGGCGCATGAAGTACGTGGCCGTGTCGAAGCACACGCGGTACTCGCCGGAGGTGAGCTGCTCTTCGGGCTCAAAGCCCGTCACCCGGCCGTCGGCGTTGGTCAGCGCCTGCCCGAGGGACTGCCAGGCCTGGCCGCCCGAGCGCCGCTCCAGCCGCACCTGGATGCCCGGCGCTGGCTTGCCGATGGACGTATCGAGCACGTGACATGTGATGGCACTCATGGCCTGGCTCCCTCTTCTCCCACCCCGTCGACTGGCAGCCGCGTCAGCCGCAGGCGGGTGATCTTGGCCTGTTCTGCCGCGGCGAGCAAAAGCTCCTGCTCGGGCGGGTTGTGCAGCCGCTCGCGCAGCAGGCTCAGCATCTCCGCCGCGCTCTTGCCGCTGGCACAGACGATGAAGATGTGGCCGAAGCGCTCGCGGTACGCACGGTTGCCGTCGCGCAGCTCGCGCAAGGTGGCCTCATCGGCGCCGAGCACGCCGGCCTGCTCGCGCTCCGAGAGCGCCTGCGTGCGGGCGAAGCGCTGACGCAGCGCGGCCAAGTCCTCACCGATCTGCGGGTGATGACGAAACGCCTCCAGATAGTCCTGCGCCCCGAGCCCCTGCCAGCTCTGCTCGGCCAGCGCCAGCAACTGCGCGGTGGAAGCATACGGGCGCGCCGCCAGCAGGGCCTGCACCCAGCGCTCGGCCCCGCAGCAGCGGCGCAACGCGGCTGCTGCGCCGCGCTCGTCCAGCGCGTTCAAGAGCTGGTGCGGTTCGGGGAGGGCCTGCTCTGCCATTTCAAGCCTCGCGCTCCCCCCAGACCCTGAGGCGGCTCACCCCGCCATCCGGGTAGATGCTGAGCCGGACGTGGGTGGCCGGGCTGCTCGCCGCGAAGCGATCGAAGAAGTGGCGCTGGTGGGCCTGCAGCGCGGTCGGCTCCAGCCACGTCAGCCAGTCGTTGCGGGCCACCAGCTCGGTGATGCGCGAGCCGGCAGGCGCGTCCAGCGCCTCGATCGAGCAACGGTCGGGGTAGTTGCCCTTGAAGAAATGCGTGTCCACCTCGATCAGCCGCGGGCGGCCCCGGGCCGCGAGCTGCACGATGATCCAGTCGTGGCCCGGCGCGCGCTTGCGCCGCGTCTCCCAGCCGCCGGACATGTCGCTGGAGCGGCCCGGCAAGAGCAGGCGCTCCATCGGGCTGAAGAAGGCGTCCGAGCAGGTGAGCGGGCGCGCGCCGTTGCGCAGCGCCGCCAGATCGACGGTGCTGGGCCCGAGCCGCGGCGCCGTCTCCTCGTCCAGCTCGCGCCAGGACCAGTCCGGCTCCACCTTGCCGAACAGGCGCAGGCGCGCCACGCCGCCGTCGGGGAAGATGTTCAGCCGCACGTGGCTGACCACCGGCTGGCGCTCGGGCACGAACAGGTTCTGCGAGCCGGGCCGCAGCGCCGCCTGCGGCAAGAGCTCCGTCCAGCTCTGCTGCGCGAGCTCCGCGAGCGAGGTGCCGCGCGGCGCTTTCAGCCCGTCGAGCGAGGCATACGGCGGATGGTTGCCGAGGAAGTGGTTGGTGTCGATGTCCACGCCGAGCACCTTGCCGCTCGCCCCCAGCTCGATGATGCACCAGTCGTGGCCGGCCCCACGCTTGCGGCGGCTCTCCCAGCCATCCATCCATTTGCCGCGCTCGGTGTATTTGCCGGGGATGAAGCTGCCGCGCCCGGGCTGCAGCAAATTCTCCATGCCGGCAAAGAAGTCATCGCTGGTGGCCAGCGCGCGGCCGCCGAAGGCGGCAGCACCCAGATCAATCAAACCCGAGAAGCTAGCGGCAGGCTCACTCATCACGGCAAGCTCACTCATGACACGCTCATCCGGTGCAGCAGCGGGCGTCCAATCGGACCGGTGGGATGAGAGGGACCGGTGGGATGACAGCGCCCACCGACCTGGCTGACCCCATCGTACACGACCTGTCCGGCGAGCAGTGTCTGATGCACTCGACCGTACACCTCCCGCTCCAGGTAGGGCGAGAGCTTGTGGCGAAAGAACAGCTCGCTGCTGCGCACCCGATAGCGCTCCTCCGGATCCCAGATGACCAGATCTGCAACCTGGCCCGCGCGTAGCTGCCCCTTGTGGCGCGCCACCCCTGCAAATTGCGCCGGAGCGCTGCTCAGCCAGCGCGCCATCTGCTCCAGGGACGCGCCGCGCCGGCGCGCCTCCGTCCAGAGCGCCGGCAGCCCCAGCTGCAGCGAGGCGATGCCACCCCAGGCCTCTTGAAAGTTGCCCTGGCCCTGCTGCTTGAGCCCGGGCGTGCAGGGGCTGTGATCGGTGATCACGAAGTCGATCACCCCCTCCAGCAGGCCCTGCCACAGCGCCTCACGGTTCTGGTGCTCGCGGATGGGCGGGGCACACTTGTACTCCGTGGCGCCGCGCGGGATCTGCTCCGCCTCCAGGCACAGGTAGTGCGGGCACGTCTCCGCGGTGATCGGCAGCCCGGCGTCCTTCGCGGCGCGCAGCAGCGGCAAGCAAGAGGCGGCGGAGAGATGCACGATGTGCACGTGGCAGCGGGTCTGCTTGCACAGCTCGATCAGCAGCCTGATTGCTGCCTCTTCCCAGCTGGGCGGGCGCGAGTCGAGAAAGCTCTGATACACGTGTGGATCCTGTGCGGCTGCCGCGGCGGCCAGGGGCAGCTCCAGCTCGGCGTGGGCCAGCAGGGGCAAGCCGCAGTCGCGCAGCACGGGCATGGCCTGGCGCAGGTCCGCCTCCGTGGCGTTCGGGAACTCGTCGATGCCCGAGTGCACCAGAAACGCCTTGCAGCCCAGCACCCCACCCTCGGCCAGGCGCGGCAGCTCCGCCGTGTTGCCCGGCACCACCCCGCCCCAGAAGCCCACGTCGACGAAACACTGCTCGCGGCACGCCGCGAGCTTCTGCGCCAGAGCCGGGCCCGTGGTGGTCACCGGCAAACAGTTGAGCGGCATGTCCACGAGGGTGGTCACCCCACCCGCGGCTGCCGCGCGGGTGGCGGTGGCAAAGCCCTCCCACTCCGTGCGCCCCGGCTCGTTGATGTGCACGTGGCAGTCGATGAGCCCCGGCGAGATGACCCGGTCGCCCACGTCGCGCAGTTCGCTGCCCTCCGGCGCGCGCGGCAACACCGCCTCGATCAGCCCGTCGCGCACGTGCAGCGCTGCCGGAGCCACGCCGCCCGGCAGCACCACCCGCGAGCTCGCCAGCCAGTAGTCCATCACTCGTCGCCTTCCTCCGGCCCTGAATCAACCTGCTCTGCCGGCTCGCCCGCGCTCTCGGCCTGGCGCGCGAGCGGCGCACCGCGCGCGGCGCGCAGGTGCTCCAGCGAGGCCACCCCGTGGCGGAGCGCCACCAGCTCTGCCACGATGCTCACCGCCAGCTCCGCCGGGCTCAGCGCGCCCAGGTTGAGGCCCACGGGCGCATACAGCCGGCTGGTGTCCGGCGGCGCGCCCTCGCGCGCGGTGATGCGCTGGAGCAGGCGGTACGCCTTGCGCCGGCTGCCCACCAGCCCCACATAGCGCACCGGTAGCTTCAGGGCCGCGCACAACACGTCTTCATCCAGGCGGTGCTCGTGCGTGCTGATCAGCAGCCAGTCGCGCGCGCCCAGCTCTGCGCGCGAGAGCACGCCGAGCGGATCCTCCAGCTCGCGCCGGCAGCCGGGGAAGCGCTCGGCAGTGTTCCACTCCTCGCGCTCGTCGATCACCGTGAGCTCGAAGCCCACGCTGCGCGCCAGCGCCGCAGTGGGCTGCGCCACGTGCCCGGCGCCGCACAGCCAGAGCCGTGGGGTGGCGGCGATCGGCTCCAGAAACAGCGACATGCTGCCGCCGCAACACATGCCGAGATCGCGCGCCAGATCCCAGTGCCGGAGCCGGGCCACCTGGCGCTGCTGCACCTCGCGCAACTCCGCCAGCACGGCGTGCTCGATCGCGCCGCCGCCGATGGTGCCGACGGCGCGCCCGTCCGCGCACAGCAACAGCCGCGCGCCCGCGGGCTGCGGGGTGGAGCCGCTGGCTTGCACCACAGTTGCCAGCGCGCCGGCCTGGCCGTTGCGCAGCAACTCGAGCAGAGCTTCCGTCACTGGCAACATGACTGCTTCACTCCTCCCCAGTTTCACGGAGGCTTCGCCTCCCCAGCTCGGAGAAGGTTCGCTTCAGCGGCAACGAACGTACCAGCACCTCGGGTCTGACCACGGCTGGGCGTTCAGGAGCGAGCTCTCGCTCGTAGCCTCCTGGTAAGGCCGGAGCGCGATTTGCGCGTATACTCCGCTTGGCATGGCAGCGGCGGTGTTCGAGCTCAATGGCCAGAGCGTTAGCGTAGACGATGTGGACCCACATTGCACGCTGCTCGAGTGGCTGCGCAGCTGCGGGCGCACCGGCAGCAAAGAGGGCTGCGCGGAGGGCGAATGTGGCGCCTGTGCCGTGGCCTTCCTGAGCCGGGATGAGCACGGCCGCGCGCGCTACGAGGCCGTGAACAGCTGCCTCGTGGCGCTTCCCGAAGTCCACGGCCGCAGCATCGTGAGCGTGGAGGGCGTGTGTGCCGCGGGCCCCTGCAGCGGCGCGCCCGGCGCGAGCACGAGCGCGCTGCATCCGGTGCAAGAGGCGCTGGTCGGCACAGGTGGGTCGCAGTGCGGCTACTGCACACCTGGCTTTGTGATGAGCCTGTTCTGCGAGTACTACCGGCGCGAGCGCAACGGCTACGACCCGGAGGCGATCAGCGGCAACCTGTGCCGCTGCACCGGCTATCGCCCGATCGCCGACGCCGCGCGCGCGCTCGGCGCGCCGGAGCCGGGTGATCCCTGGCTGCTGCAGCTGGGCCGCGCGCCACGCCCGCTGCCCGCGCTGGACTATGCCCACGCACAGCATCGCTTCTTCCGCCCGGAGAGCGCGGCTGAGCTGGGGCGCATCTTGTGGGAGAACCCCGACGCCGTGCTGCTCGCCGGCGGCACGGACCTGATGGCATACGCCAACCAGCGCTACACCCGCTACCCCGCGCTGATCTCGCTTGGCTCGCTGCCGGAGCTGCGCGGCTTTCAGGTGAACGATCGCGAGCTCACCATCGGCGCGGCGCTGCCGCTGGCGCAGCTCGAGCGCTTGCTCGACGGCGCCGGCATGGTGAGCGAGCTGGGCGCATTGCACCAGCTGCTGCCGCTATTCTCGTCGCGGTTGATCCGCAACCGCGCCACCCTCGGCGGCAATCTGGCCACAGCCTCGCCCATCGGCGATGCGCCGCCCGTGCTGCTGGCGCTGGGCGCGGAGCTCACCCTGCAGACCGGCGCCAGCCAGCGCCGCTTGCCGCTCAGCGAGTTCTTTGTCGATTATCGCAGGACAGTGCTGGCGCCCGGCGAGTGGATCGCCCTGGTGCACCTGCCACGGCCGCTGCCGCGGCTGCAGCGCTTCTACAAGGTGAGCAAGCGCGTGCTGGACGACATCTCCACGGTGGCGGCGGCGTTTGCGCTGGAGCTCGCGGAGGACGGGCGGGTGGCGCGGCTGCGCGCCGCGTACGGAGGTATCGCCGCCACTCCGCTGCTGGTGACCGAGCTCGGGCGAGTGGCGCAGGGCCTGCCGTGGGCCGAGCCCGCCACCTTGCGCCTGCTGTGTGAGGCCCTGCACGATCTCGGCACCCCGCTCGACGATCAGCGCGGCAGTGCCGCGTATCGCCGCGCCATGACCGGCAAGCTGCTCGAGCGCTTTCACCTCGAGACCAGCGGCAGCGAGGGGGCTGCGTGACGGTGCGCCCGGGCGAGCGAGGGGACGAGCGGCGAGGCGAGCGACAGGTGGGCCTGGCGCGCAGCCACGAGTCGGCGCGCGGGCACGTGACCGGCAGCGCCCGCTACGTCGACGATCTGTGGATGCAACTGCAGGGCACCGTTCACCTCTGGCCCGTGACGGTGCCGCACGCGCACGCCCGCGTGCTGGCGCTCGATCCGGCGCCGGCCCTGGCCCAGCCCGGCGTGCTGGCGGTGCTCACCGCCAGCGACGTGACCGGCGAAAACGACACCGGCCCGGCGCGCCACGACGAGCCGCTGTTTCCCGCCGAGGTGTGCTTTCACGGTCAGCCCGTGGCCTGGGTGGCGGCCGAGACGGAGGAGCAAGCGCGGCTGGCCGCTGCTCAGGTCAAAGTGGAGCTGGAGGTGCTGCCCGCGCTCCTCACGATCGAGGAGGCGCTGGCCGCGCAGAGCTTTCACACCGAGCTCGAGCGCATGGAGCACGGCGACCCGGAGGTTGCGCTGGCGCAGGCCGAGCTGCGGCTGAGCGGCGAGCTGCACATCGGCGGGCAGGAGCACTTCTACCTGGAGACGCAGGCAGCGCTGGCCTGGGTGGACGAAGCCGAGAGCGTGTTCGTGCAGTCGTCCACCCAGCACCCGAGCGAGACGCAGGCCATCGTGGCGCGGGTGCTGGGGCTGCCCAGCCACGCGGTGGTGGTGCAGTGCCTGCGCATGGGCGGCGCGTTCGGCGGCAAGGAGGTACAGGCCAACGCCTGGGCCGCGGTGGCCGCGCTGGCGGCGCGCAAGCTGCGGCGGCCCGCGCGCGTGCGTCTGACCCGCCAGCAAGACGTCCGCATGACCGGCAAGCGCCATCCCTTCCTGGCGCGCTACCAGGTCGGCTTCAGCCGCGGCGGCAAGCTGCAGGCGCTGCTGCTCGAGCTGTACAGCGACGGGGGCTGGAGCCTGGATCTGAGCTCGCCGGTGCTGTTCCGCGCGATGTTCCACGTCGACAACTGCTACGCCAGCGACAGCCTGCGCGTGCTGGGCCGCGTGTGCCGCACCCACAACGTCTCGCATACGGCCTTCCGCGGCTTCGGCGGCCCGCAGGGCATGCTGGTGATCGAAGAGATCCTCGATCGCATCGCGCGCACCCTGGAGGTGCCGCCCCACCTCGTGCGCGAGCGCAACTTCTACCAGCCGGGCCAGCGCACCCACTATGGCCAGGAGGTGAAAGACGCGGGCCGCATCGAGCGCATCTGGAAAGAGCTGGCGCAGAGCAGCCAGTTTCACGCGCGCTGGCGCGACATCGAGCGCTTCAACGCGCAGCATCCCCACGAGAAGCGGGGGCTGGCCATCACGCCGGTGAAGTTCGGCATCTCCTTCACCACCGCCTTCTTCAACCAGGCGGGGGCGCTGGTGCTGGTGTATCGCGACGGCAGCGTGCAGGTGAACCACGGCGGCACCGAGATGGGCCAGGGCCTGCACACCAAGATCGCACAGCTGGCCGCCGACGCCCTGGGCGTGCGCTTCGAAGCCATCCGCATCATGCCCACGCGCACCGACAAGGTGCCCAACACCTCCGCCACCGCGGCCTCATCGGGCAGTGATCTGAACGGGGCGGCCGTGGTCTCGGCGTGCAGCACCCTGCGCAAGCGCCTGGCCAGCGTGGCCGCCGAGCACTTCCGCAGCGCCGCCGAGCAGATCGTGTTCGAGGCCGGGCACGTGTATCCGCAAGGGCAGCCCGAGCGCACCCTGCCCTTCGCGCAGCTGGTGGAGCAGGCGTACCTGGCGCGGGTGCCGCTGTTCTCCTCCGGCTATTACCGCACGCCCGAGCTGCACTTCGATCGCGCCAGCGGGCGCGGCAAGCCCTTCCACTACTTCGCCTACGGCGCCGCCGTGAGCGAGGTCAGCGTCAGCTCCTTCACCGGACAGTACGCGCTGCGACGGGTCGACATCCTGCACGACGTCGGCAGCTCCCTCTCCCCCCTGATCGATCGCGGCCAGATCGAGGGCGGCTTCCTGCAGGGCGTGGGCTGGCTCACCACCGAGGAGCTGGTGTGGAACGACGCCGGCGCGCTGCTGACCCCCAACGCCTCCACGTACAAGCTACCCTCTCTCGGCGAATGCCCTGCCGACTTCCGCGTGGCGCTGCTCACCCGCGCCGCCGAGCCCGGCGTGGTGATGGGCAGCAAGGCCGTCGGCGAGCCCCCGCTGATGCTCGCCATCAGCGTGCGCGAAGCCCTGCGCGCCGCCATCGCCGCCTTCGGCGCCAGTGGCCACCTCGTGGAACTCGCCAGCCCCGCGACGCCGGAGGCCGTGTTCTGGGCCATTGAGGCTGCTCGCTCCCATCGGCAGGTCGTGCCGGGGGTGCAGGCGAATGCCGCGCAGTGAGTGAGGGCGAGGGGTCGAGAGGCTCAGGGCACCAAATACGTCACCGTAAGGAGCGCACTGGTCCACTCGAAGACCAGCAGATCGGCAACGCCGTCGGCGTCGCTGTCGCTCTCGAAGGCGAGGCGGAACTGGCTCGTGTCGCGGGCGGCGAGGTCACTCTGCACCTCGCTCAGCACGTCGGTGCTCAGGCGATGACCTACGTCAGCGGCGGTGCTCAGGGTGCGGTGGACGGCGAGCGCGGGTGCGGCGAAGGCAGCGTCTCCGATCGCGTCGAAGGCGACGTGCTCGGAGCGCAGTGCACCGAGATCGTTGAACGGGGTGCCGAACTTCTGGGCGATGGTGGCGCTCAGCTCGGCGCTGGATAGCGCGAGCAGATCGGCGGGCAGCGCGCCGAGCGCGAAGCTCAAGAAGCCGCGGTAGCCGGGGTTGCCGGCAGCGGGGCTATCACCCATGCAGAAGGTGCTATCGACGCGCTCGCAATAGGCGAGGCCGTAGCTGCCGTCGGTGCGCCAGTTGCCGGTGAGATCGCGGTCGAGCACGGCGGGCAGCGCCTGGGTGAGCGAGCGCACCACCGAAAAGCCGACGTGCGCCGGGGCCAGTGCGTTGCCCGCCTTGTCCCGGGCCTGGGCCGTGATGTCGAGGGCATACTGGCGAGCCGTGACGACGCTCGGATCCGAGCCACTCACCACCTCCAGCGCGGCGCTGGGCACGATGCGCAGGACGGTGTCACCTGCGCTCCAGACAAAGCTCATCGCCGCTGCCGGCAACGAGCTGGAGCTGTACGCCGCCAGCACGGAAGCCGTGTCCATGGGCGCACTGAAGGTCAAGGTGATCTCCGCGTCGGCTGCCACACCACTCACGCCGTTCGCCGGCACGGAGCCCAGCAGCACGGGCGTGCGCGGCTGCTGTGCGGAGCCACCCGCGCCAGAGCCCGCGGAGCCACCCGCGCCGGAGCCCGCGCTGGCAGCGCCGCCTGACCCGCTGCCGCCCGCGCCAGCTGCCCCACCCTGTCCGCCCGCGCTTGCCCCACTGGCGCCCACACCTGCATCCGAGCCATCCAGCGGCTCCGCTTCGAGCCGGTGGAAGTCGTCCTCCAGCAATTGCGGACATGCCAGTGCCAGACAGCACAACGGCCCAGCGAGCGCTCCCCAGTGCAGCCTGCGCGCGCAGACACCTCTCCCCTGGAGGGTGCCTCCCGCATCTGGCTTGCCGTGGGGCTTCATCTCGTCGCTGGCCGTCAGAACGGCAGCCCGCTGGCGTTGCTTGAAGCACCCGATGCCTCCGGCCGCGGCGCCGTTGACACTTCTGGCACAGGTGCCCGCAGCTCACGGCCCGCTCGCCGTGCTTGCACGCGGCTCGCGCTCGTACCAGATCGTGGCGATAGCCATGAAGACTTCTCACTTTGCTTGTTGTGCTCTCATCGCTGCCGGAGCCGTTGCCGTGCCCGAGCGCGCGCTCGGCGCCGACGATGTGCCGTCCATCATCACGTACGGCACGAACGGCTTCTGGACGGGCGCGCAGATCGGCCTGGCCACGGGCTATCTCGCCACCGGCAACGACTACGAGAGCAGAGAGTGGCGCAAGCTGGTGTTCGGTGCTGGCGTCGGTGCGCTCTCCGGGGTTGGCATTGGCATCACGCTGGGCATCGTGGACGCGGGCGCGCGCCCGCCCGCGATGGGCTGGTTGATCCTGCGCGACACGGGCTACGGCGTGGGCCTGGGCTCGCTCGTGGGTCTGGCCACGGGCGCGCTGTTCATGCTCGACTCGCCCGACACCAAGTACCTGGTGCGCGGCGTGGCCATCGGCACGTTGGCAGGCGCGGCGCTGGGCGTGGTGGCGGGGGTGATCCAGGGCATCAGCACCGATGACGATGCTGCTCCCGCGTCCAAGTCGGCCTTCAGCTGGCGCCTGGGGGTCGCCGGGGTTGCGGACTCGGACGCGCTGCTGCCGGCGCTCGAAGGCACGTTCTGAGCGGCAGACACTGAACGAGTCGTCAGGCGCGGGCCGGCGACACGTCACCCGCAACCGGCGCGCGCGCTGTCCGATTGCAGGCACAGAGACGACGATCGTCTCCTGGCGGCGGCGCTTCCGGCGCCGCGCCCCCTTGTTGGGCCGGTGCTGGCCCCTCGCCTCGGGCTGCGGCGTGCGGCCTGACGCCGGGGGAGCTGCGCCCGGCTGCGAAGAAAGCGAGGTCGAGATGGCGGAGATGACGATGGTGGGCAACTGGACGCGACCGCATCCCAGTTCCATCAATCAGCAGCGGCCGGTCTCCTCGGGAGTGCGGCCGGTGGGTGCTCACCGCGATTCAACTGCCGCCTCCTCCGCGCTGCGCTCGAGCAGCACCCCGCCTGCGCCCCCGACGAGCCGCCAGCCCGCGCCGCCGGTCGTCGACATCCAGATCTGTCTGGCGCTGAGCGGGCGCCCCGCGTCGCTGGACGGGCTCTCACCGGAGCCGGAGGACGTCGCCGCGCACGGCTCGCGGCACTCCGTCGCCAGTGCGAGCTCCGAGCCCCGCCCGGACTGCTGGAGCGAGCACAGCGTGGTACCGCTCGGGCGGCCGCGTGCACGCGCCGTGCAGAGCGCGCCGGCTCCCGCGGCTCCGGCAGCTCCAGCGGCTCCGGCAGCTTTAGCGGCGCATACCGGCGCAGCACCGGCAGTTGCAGCACCTGTTGCACCTCGGCCAGTCTTGGCACCCGCCGTCGAGCGCCGCGCAGCTCCGCCCGCCGAGCGCCGCGCTCCGTCGGTCGAGCGCCGCGCCGCCGAGCGCCCCACGACCCCGCAGCGCCGCAAGGGATGGCTCCTGGCGGCGCTCGTGGCCGTGACCGGGGCCGTGCTCGTCGGCGCGCTGCAGCTCCGGCTGCGCATCCCGATCGAAGCGGCCGGCGCAGTGCACACGCCGCTGACGGTGCTGGCCGTCGCCGCGGCCCAGCCGGGTACCCTCGCGCGGGTGCTGGTGCAGCCGGGCGAAGTCGTTGCGGAGAACCAGCTGCTCGCACAGCTCGCCACTGCTCCCTTCGAGGCCGAGCTGAGGCTGCGCTGGAAAGCCTTCGTGGAGCTGCAGGGTGAGCTCGCCGCCGAGAGCGATGCGGCCCTCGCCCGCCCCGGGAGCGCAGCCGTCCTGGCGCAGGCGGCCTGGGCGCTGGTGGACGCACAGAGCGCGCTGGCCGGCGCGAGCGTGCGCTCGCCGTGCCAGGGCCGAGTGGAGGCGGTCCTCAGCCGACCTGGCAGCGTGGTGCTGGCGGGACAGGCGCTGCTGCAGCTCGCGCCCGCGGGGGTGGCTCGCTCGGTCATCGCCTTTCTGCCGGCGACGGAGCGGCCCTTCGTGCAGCCGGGGGAGCGCGCGACGGTACTGCTCGCGGCGCAGGGCCAGCCGCGGCAGCTCGACGCGCAGGTCAACTACGTCTCGCCCGACCTGGTCGCGCCACAGGAGTTGCCACAGCCGGATGCAGGTGACTTCGTGCGTGTCCAGCTGGAGCTACAGGGTGCAGCCCCCGAGCTGCTCGATCAGCTGCACGCGGGTGAACGGGTCACCGTGCGCCTGCAGGGCCGCGAGCAACCCGCGCTCCGCCATGCGCTGGGCTCGGTGCGGAGCCTGCTCGAGGGCGAGCTGAGCTGAGGCAGCGGGCGCCGCTCGTCACAGCAGCTCGGGACAGATCGACACCAGCCCCACACAGCTCTGCGGCACGCGGCGCGTGCTGTCCGCCTCCCGCAAGGCGGCGTCCACCGCCTCGGGATTGTTGGCCAGGCTGCAGCTGATGCGCGCCATCAGCTCATCACTCTGGTCGAAGCGATCGCCGATGCACGTGTCAAATTCGCCCACGGTGAGCCGGCACTCGCCGATCGCCGCGCACTCCGCCTGATCGATCTGAAAGTCGGGCGGGCGCGGCGCGGACAGCGAGGCCTGCGGCGAGCCGAGCAAGCAGTCATTGACGGCTTGATTGCAGGTCAGGCTGTCGGTGCGGTCGATGTACTGCCGCGTGCACTCGTACGTGGCCAGACGGCGATTGTCGAAGCGCATGCTGAGCTCCAGGTTCAGCTCGCGGCAGAGCGCCTGCAGCTCGCCACGGCCAAGCTGATCGAGCCGCTGCTCGGAGCTGGCGGCAGCGACGCCGGCGCTGCTGCCCTGCTCGCTCGCATCCTCGTCTTGCTCTGCGGCCTCTTCACCCAGACGCGGGCAGGCCACGAGCACCGTGAGCAGGCCCGGCATGAGCCAGCGCGAGCGCCGCAGCACCCTGGCACCGCGCACGCACGTGGACCTGGCGCCGTGCGGCGGCCGAGGTTGCAAAATGTCTCGTGACCTGGACACGGACCCGATTGTAGATCGATCGCGTGCCGAACGTGCTTGAATCGCGCAGCATGAACGACTGGTCGGCAGCTCTGCTGGGCCGCTACTGGACCGGGCACTACTGGACATTGCTTCCCTTCCTGCAGGGGCTGCGCCCGGGCTCTGCACCGCTGCTCGGCGCAGCCAGCGTGCAGCCGTGGTCGCTCTCGGTGGCAGACCCGCTGCTGGGCTCGGTGCGGCTGAGCGGGCAGCTGTCTGTGCCGGCGGGCGCACGCCGCCTGTTGCTGGCCGTGCACGGCCTCGGCGGCAGCGCAGAGAGCAACTATCTCCGTCAGTCGCTGCAAGCCGCACATGCCGCCGGGCTGGCTTGCCTCTGCCTCAACCTGCGCGGGGCCGCGGGTGACGGCGAAGATCTGTATCACGCCGCGCTGACCAGCGATCTGCACGCAGCGCTGGCCAGCCCAGAGCTCATGCCCTTTGCCGAGGTCTACGTGCTGGGCTTCTCGCTGGGCGGCCACCTGGCGTTGCGTCTCGCCAGCGAGCAGCACGATGCGCGTGTCCGTGCCGTCGCTGCCATCTGCGCACCGCTCGATTTGGAGCTCACCTCGCGCGAGCTGGACAGCCCACCGCGCGCGCTCTACCGCCACTACATCCTGCGCCGTCTGAAGGCTTGCTATGTGCAGGTCGCTGCGCGACGCCCGCTGCCCACGCCGGTCGCGCGCGTGCTGCGCGTAAACCTCCTGCGCGAGTGGGACGAGCTGGCGGTCGTGCCGCGCTTCGGCTTCGGCAGCGTCACGCGCTACTACCAGCAGGCCAGCGTTGCCCCGCGCCTGCCCGAGCTGCGCGTGCGCTCGTTGCTGCTGCAAGCAGAGCATGATCCGATGGTGCTGGCGGAGACGGTGCGACCTGCTCTGCAGCTGACGTCTCCGCTGCTGGACGTGCGCTGGGTCCAGCGTGCAGGACACGTTGGATTTCCGCCCGACCTTAACCTGGGCGAACCGGCTCCGGCCGGTCTGAGCCACCAGGTCCTCAACTGGCTGACCCGCTCGGTGGCGTGATGCCCGCGGCGCGAATCGGTCGCGATCTTTGCGACCGTAGCGCCCAGGCAGCATCTTCATAGCGAGGCAAGGGGAAGAACATTTTGCCGAAGCTGGATGGCAGCCGTCGCTGCTCTCCAGCCGGACGCCAGCGAGCCACGCAACCAAGCCTGGCTCGCTGCCGAGACCCTCGAGACCCCCGGCCTTCCTGGAGGTACGCCGTGTCACGAATCAAGAGTCTCCTTTCAAGCTCGGTCCTCGTTGCTGCCGCGCTCGGATGCACGGCGGTGGCGCAGGACTCGGGAAAGGGCCGACTCGATCTGCTGATTCGGCCCGACAGCACCGCCGCCAGCAGCCACACCGTTCGCGGGCACTTCGTCGTGCGCGATCTGGAGCGCGGCAACACCGAGCGCGTCGCGCTGGGCAGCACGTACGACACCATCAGCGTGCCCTTGCGAGCGGGTGCGTACACGCTGGAGTGGCTGCCCGAGGTGCCGCTGCGCATCAGTGATGATCCCGCCGTCTGGGCGAGCGAGCTCAGGGCAGCGGCGGTGCCTCATCCACTCTCGATCAACGCTGGCCGTGTCACCACGGTGAGGGTCAGAGCACAGGAGCAGAGCGCAGGCGAAGAACGTGTGGCTCGGCCTGAAGAGCTGCCGAGCGTCGAGATCCTCGTCGCGCGCCGCTGGTAGCGGCGGCCTGCCACCGCCGCATCGCGGTAAGCCAGCGCCGCGGCCGGCAAGCTCTCCACGACGACAACCCTGGTCCGGTCCGTCGGAGAGAGGCTTGCCGCCGCGGCGCGCGGCTGTTAGGCGGACCTCATGGCCGCCGTCCCGCTGTTTCACCTCGCCTTCCCGGTCCATGACCTGAGCGCCGCGCGTCGCTTTTATGGCGAGCTACTCGGCTGCCCCGAGGGCCGCAGCTCCGACAGCTGGGTGGACTTTGACTTCTACGGCCACCAGATCGTCGCACACCTCGCGCCGGAAGAGGCGCGCGCCGCCACCAACGCCGTCGACGGCGACGCCGTGCCCGTGCGCCACTTCGGCGTGATCCTCGAGGTCAGCGCGTGGCAGGCGCTCGCCGACAAGCTGCGCCGCGCCGGCACCCGCTTCATCATCGAGCCCCACGTCCGCTTCGCCGGCGAAGTCGGCGAGCAGTCGACCATGTTCTTTCTGGATCCGTCAGGGAATGCGCTCGAGTTCAAGGCGTTTGCAGATCCGGGGCGCGTGTTCGCCAGGTGAGCAGAAAGGGGGGCGAGCAGGACGGGGATTACGGGCGACACACCGCACGACTGATGAACGGCCGTGCCTCCGTCTCCGTCTCATTGGCGATGCCCAGGTAGCCTCGGCACTCGTCGTCCGTGTCACAGCCGATGAAGCGGCAGTAGCCGGCGTCGCAGATCTGGAACTCGGAGGCGCAGGCGCCGTCGTTCTCGCACGGCACCTTGCAGGTCTTGATCAGCGGATCTTCGTTGGAGGGCAGGCACTTGGACAGGCGCGCGTCCTGGTTGCTCGAGCCCTGGTCCTGACCGCCCATGTTGGCCGCGAGCACGCACTCGCGATCACTCTGGCAGCCGGTCTCCACGCAGTCACCGTCCCGGCAGCTGTGGAAGAGCGGACACTGCTCGTTGGCGACGCACGGCTTCTTGCACACGTTGTTGCGGCACTCCTCGCCTTCGTCGGCCTCGCAGTCGTCGTTCTCGACACACTCCACGCAGCTGCCGCCGCTGCAGATCGAGAGCGCCGCCAGCGGACAGTCTGCGTCCGACTTGCACGAGTTGTCCTGCACGCAGCGCTCGTCCGAGCACTTCAGGTTGCACAGGTTCGTACAGTCAGGGTCGCTGCAGATGGGATCGCTGGGGTTGTAATCGGGGTTGCTGCACGAGCAGTAGCGAATGCTGCACGTACCTTGGTAGCAGTCCAGGTCGGTGGAACAGGAGAGCTGGCTCACCGCACACACGCCCTCGACGCACGGGTCCGCACAGTCCGTGTTGCTGGTGCAGGAGCTCCCGCTGTTGTTGCAGGTGCCCGTCGGACAGCTGCCGGCGCCACAGCTCTCGCTGGAGGTACAGCTGGTGGTGATACAGCCTGGCAAGCTGGGCGTCTGACAGATGCTCGCGCGATTGTCGCACTTGGCCGGCGCCTCCTTCGGGCGATTGCCGCAGCAATCGCTGTCCACCTGGCAGTCGACGCGGTCACAGTGCTTGGCGCTCGAGGTGAGCTCAAAGTCATTCTTGGAGCAGACGCCCAGGATGCAGGCCAGCCCCTGCTGGCAGTCATTGCGCGCCTGACAGGCCTCACCCCGCTGCCCCTGCGTGGCAGGCTGCACTTGCTGCGCCTCATCGGTGCATTGCCAGAACAACGAGCCCAGAGCGCAGATACCCAACGTCCAGAAGTGCCTCATGGTGGTGTTGGTACGGCGCGCTGTCGGTCGCAATTAGTCGTCGTTCTATGTCGTTCATTGGCGGTGCTGGCGGCCATGAGCGTCGTTTGGGGGGTCGAAGGGGTCGAAGGGGGGCCGGAGTGAGGTGGGGACCAGAGCCGCCAGGTGGCCCAGGTCTGACGCCTTCGTGCCCTTCGCCCCCCTCGACCCCCAATCCTCAAACCGAGCCGCAACGACTCGCAGCGACCGCTCATTGGCAATACAATGCCCATCACCATGCGACTCAGCTGGCACCCACTGACGCTCACCCTGCTGCAGCCGTTCCACATCGCTCACGGGGTCAGCACCACGCGCAGCAACGTGCTGGTGCAGCTGGACGGCGGTGTAGGCGAAGCGGCGGCGGTGCCCTATCACGGTGAGACACCGGAGGGCATCGGCGAGTATCTGCGCGGTCTAGCGCTGGAGCGGGTTGGCGACGCGCTGGAGCTGCACGAGCTGCTCACGGCGCTGCCGGCTGGCTCCGCGGCGGCGCGGGCTGCCGTGGACATGGCCGCGCACGATCTCTGGGGGCAGGCGCTGGGGCAGCCGCTGTATCGCTTGCTGGGGCTGAGCCCGCGCCGGCTGCCGCTCAGCTCCTATACGATTCCCATCGGGCCCAGCGCGCAGATGGCGGAGCTGGCGCGGCGCGCGGAGGCCGCCATCCTGAAGGTGAAGCTCGGCAGTGACTCGGACGAGGAGCGGCTCGGGGCGCTGCGCGAGGCCACGGCCCTGCCGCTGCGGGTCGACGTGAACGGTGGCTGGAGCCGCGAGCGCGCCGAGCAGCTGCTGCCGCTGCTGGTGGAGCACGGGGTGGAGCTCCTGGAGCAGCCGCTGCCTGCCGGAGATCTGGAGGGCCTGCAGCGCCTGGCGCGGGTTTACCCGCGGCCGCCCATCTTCGTGGATGAGAGCATCAAGTCCAGCGCCGATATCCTGGCTCACCGCGGACTGGTGGAGGGGGTGGTGATCAAGCTGGCGAAGAGCGGCGGCATTCGCCCGGCTCTGGAGCAGATCGCGGTCGCGCGCGCGTGTGGGCTGCAGGTGATGCTCGGCTGTATGATCGAGAGCTCGGTTGCGGTGACGGCCGCGGCGCACCTGGCGCCGCTCGCCGAGTACGCCGATCTCGATGGGCCGCTGCTGATCGCCAACGATCCTTTTGCGGGCCTGCAGCAGGAGCGCGGGCTGTTGCAGCTGCCGGAGGGGCCGGGGCTCGGGCTGCGACGGCGATAGTTCGCAACGTGATCGCAACGTGACAGTGTCGCAAGTGCGAGCGCGCTTGTGACGAGCGCGCTCGGCTCTCAGCTCGCGACGGTGATGGTCATGCTAGCCGCGTAGCCCATCAGGGTGCTGGTGAGCGCGAGCAAGGGCGCACTGCCGGCGAAGCCGTCCGCCATGTTGGAGGTGTCTTTCTGGCCGTGCGCCGAGTAGGGCTCGGTGGCGTACACCTCACGGTTCAGATCTTCGGGGAAGTACAGCTGCGAAGTGACCTCACGCGTGGGGCTGAGGTGCACCTTGAAATGGATGTGGGTGGTGCGCCCCGGATACCAGCCGGGATAAATGGTCGTGAACTGCACCCGACCGTCTGGCCCCGTGAGCTGGGTACCACGCAAGAAGATCTGGCCGCGCGTGTCCAGCCCGCCCAGCTGCCCCTGAAAGCCCGAATACACGCCCGCTGCGTCGCAGTGCCAGATGTCCACGGCGAGGTCAGCGAGCGGCGTGCAGCCGTCGGCGCTCAGCACCTGCAGCTCGAGCACCAGCAACGTACCCTGCCGATCTTCGCGCAGGTCGGCGCGCAGCGTGTCGCCATCCACGTAATAGGGGCCCTCGGTCTGCTGCGGATAGAGCGTGCAGGAGCCGGGCGTGTTGCTGGCGGGCGGTGAGCTGGGCGTGTTGCTACCGTCCCCGTTCCCGCCCTGGGCGGGCTCATTCTGCAGGTTGGTGGGCTGCGCCGGCTGGTCACCGGGGTCTGCTGCGCTGCCCGTCGGCTGTGGTGAGGTGGGACCGGGGTCCGCTCCGGCGGAGCCCTGCGGCGCGGCTGCGCCCGCGCTCTGCTGTGGCTCACCCTCGCCAGGCTCGGCAGTGCCGTCGTCCGACGAGCAGCCGAGCACCACCGCCCCGACACCCCCGACGAACTTGCGGCGACTGGTGGTCAGCAATGACGAGCGGGACAAAGGGTTTTGAACGGTCATGGTGGCGCTTTCCGGGGGGAACCGCGGCGCGCCTCAGGGCGCTGGCGGCGGGCCGCCATTGTCATTTGCCGGAGAACGCCGAGGCAAGTGCCAATCCGCGCAGGGCAGCCCACCTTGCAGCGCAGCTGAAACCGCGACGCCTCACGTGAGCGTACGGATGGTCCTCCCTGTGGCGGCCAGCGCCGCGGAGCCGCGGCCAGCACCGTGAACGTGCGGCTCTTTGCGGCGGTCTGTGCCGCCCCGACGCGCTCGAGCCTCGTCGCCTGGGGGAGCGGGACTTAAGTCCAGCAGGCAGAGCTTTGAGCTCGAGGAGGTGCTGACATGTTTGCGAAGCTGGTAGCCGTCTCGTGCCTGGTGCTGGGGCTCTCGTCCTGCTCCGCGCGCGTGCCCGTCTCGGCGGATACCCGGGTCGGTGAGCATGTCGCGCGCGAGGTGG
>JAICQL010000346.1 GCA_025937895.1 Polyangiaceae bacterium
ACCACGAGCGCCAGCGCTGCTGCCGCACCACACCATTTGCGCATGTAAGCCTCCTCTGTAAGGAATTGTGCGGAGCCGGTTATCACACGGCTGCGTCGCAGCAAGAAGATTGCAAAGGCGTCAAACGCGTTCCCTGCGACGACCCGGCATTTCGCTGGACGCACCGCGTGTTGTGGGCGCGAAACGCGCTCCGGCTCGAGGGCAACGCGCGTTTCGTGTTCGGAACGAAGACGCTGCTCAGGTTTCGCTCAGCCCGGGCGAGCAGGAACCGTCTACATCAGAGGTCGCCCACTCTGCGCGCCAGCGCGCAGCCTAACACAGGCCAAATCAAGCAAATTCATGACGAACGCCGATGTTCACAGCGATGTCTCCATCTTTCCTCCTCCGACATCGGAGTCCGCTCCGCCTCCGTTCAGCAAGGACGAGCTGGTGCGGCGCGGCTATGAGCTGGCGCACCGCGCACTGGAGTTCGGCGAGCGCACGTTTCATCGCGCGCTCGGCCGTGCCGCGGCGCTGATGCCCGAGGGCTCGGTGGGCGGGCTGTGCGGCATGATGGCCAGCTTGCCCTTCACCTCGGAGACGATCCTGTTCGGCTACGCGCAGGGCCTGTTTCCGATGGAGAAGCGCGGCAAGATCGTGTGGAGCTGTCCCGATCCGCGCTGCGTGGTGCCGCTGGACCAGCTGCACGTGCCGTCGCGGGTGGAGCGCTACTTGAAGAAGGGCATCTTCGATCTGCGCTTCGATCGCGATCCCGCCGCGGTGCTGGCCAACTGCGCCGACCGCACCGAGACCTGGCTGAGCCACCGGGTGCAGCGCGCCTACCTGTCGCTGTTCGAGCTGGGGGCGCTGCACACCGTCGAGGCGTACTCCGGCAACCGCCTGGTGGGCGGCGCGTTCGGCGTGGCGCTGGGCAGCGTGCACACCATCGAGAGCATGTTCAGCCACGAGGATCACGCCAGCAAGCTGTGCTTTGCAAAGATGTGCCTGCAGCTGGCCGAGTGCGGCTTCACGCTCGCGGATTGCCAGTACATGTCGCCGCACGTGGAGCGCTTTGGCGCGATCGAGCTGCCGCGCGCGGAGTATCGCGAGCGCGTGGCGCGCGGCCTGGTGCGGCCCGCGACCTTTCGCGCGCCGGTGCCTGCCAGCAAGGCCAGCAACGGCAGCGGCAATGGCAAGGCCAACGGCAGCGGACACGGCTGAGCTCGCTTTTCGCTCGTCTCGCGCGCGAGGGGAGGGAAAGATGGCGCGATGGCGTCGCCACCCCCTCCAGGTTCGCTCTCTTCGCCCGCTGAGCTGCCCCGCGCCGACCGGGCGGCGTGGCTGGTGCGCACGGGCTGCAGCAACGAGGTGCGCCGCGCCAGCGCGCTGCTGGCCGCCGATCCCACCCTGTCGAGCTTCGACCTGTACAGCGCGTGCGTGACCGGCGATGTGGGGGCCGCCGAGCGCGAGCTGGAGCGCACCAGCGCCAGCGCCGCCGGTGGCACGCTGGGCTGGGCGCCGATCGTGTACGCCTGCTTCTCGCGCTTTCTGCGCCGCGACGCCCAGCGCGCGCAGGGCATCGTGCAGATCGTGCGGCTGTTGCTGGAGCGCGGCGCAGACCCCAGCTCCTACCATCTGAGCGAGGCCGCGCCCGGGGAGCCTGCGCAGCGCCAGACGTGCCTGTATGGCGCTGCCGGCATCGCCAACCACGCCGAGCTGACCCGGCTGCTCCTGGAGGCCGGAGCCGACATTCACGAGGGGCTGCCGGAGCCGGGCGCCGGCAGCGAGGCGCTCTATCACGCCTCGGAGTTCCGCGACGTCCGCTGCTTGCGCCTGCTGCTCGCAGCGCGCCCATACCCCGCGCTGGTCAGCTACTGTCTGCTGCGCTGCCTCGACTTCGACAACGAGCCAGGCGCCCTCGCGTACCTGGAGCACGGCGCCGATCCCAACCTGTCCGTGCCCTGGCAGCACGCACGCACCGCGCTGCACAAGGCGGTGCTCCACGGGCGGAGCGAGGGCACCTTGCGCGCCCTGCTGGAGCACGGGGCGGATCCCGCGCGCGCTGACCTGTGGGGCATCAGCCCGTACCGCTACGCCGTGCGGCTCGGCGCGGAGCAGGCAGCGCGCCTGCTGGAGGCGCACGGCGCGAGCCCCGCCAGCTTGACGGCAGAGGATCGCATGCTGGAGCGCATCGCCTGCGGCCGGGCACAGCCCGGCGATCGGCCGAGCCACGGGCGCGGCATGCTGGCGAGCCTGGCGCGCAGCGGCGAGCTGCGCCTGGTGGAGCGCCTGCTCGACGCCGGCGCCGACATCGACGAGGGCGCCGACATGCCGCCCCTGCACAACGCCTGCTACGCCGGGCGCCTGCAGGCGGTGCAGCTCTTGCTGGCGCGCGGCGCGGATCTGCACCGGCGCAGCGCCTACGGCGGAGACGCGCTGGACAGCGCGCTCTACGGCTCGGAGCACTGCTGCGATCCAGAGGGCGGTCCCGGTACGCTGGCACCGGACGAGATCAGCCACGGTGACTATCCGGCGATCGTGGAGCTGCTGCTACGGGCCGGCGCTCCGCCACCGCGCCACCTGCGCGGCAGTGAAGGCGTGCGGCAGGTGCTGCGCCGCTCGGGCGTGCCCGAGCCGCCAGAGTGACGCGCGGTGGCCGGCGTAGCACCCGCATGCTACTACCCGGCCATGCCCGGCACGGTACACGAGATCGTCGACACTTACATCCGCGCCTGCAGCGCTCCGGATCCCGCGCTGCGGGTGCAATTGCTCGCGCAGTGCTTCGCCGAAGACGGGCGCCTGGTCTCTCGCAGCCGCGAGATCCGTGGCCGGGCGGCGCTGGCGGAGATGCTGGAGCGCTTTCACGCCAACCCGGAGCTGCTCGGTGTCCGCAGGCTGAGCGTGATCGACGCCGGTAACAGCACGTTTCGCTTTCGCGCCGCGGCCGAGCTGCGGGACGGCACCGTGCTGGAGAGCCTGGATGCCGGCGAGATCGACGCCAGCGGGAAGATCTCGCTGATCTTGACCTTCGCGGGGCGGCTGGCGAGCGCCGCGGAGTGAGCGGTACGGAGTGAGTGGCGTGAGCGAGCGGCGCGAGCCGCCTCAGCGGTCGCGCGCGTAGAGCTCGGACCAGCGCGCGGGTAGCGCGGTCGTCTTGCGCGCGCGCTGCATCCTGACCTTCTTGCTGCGCTTGGCTGCCCTGGCCTTGCGTGCCTTGGCGGGCTTGGGCTCGGCGAGCTTGGCCTCGCCGGGTGGCTCCAGGCTGGCAGTGGTAGCCGACGCCGTATCATCGCTGCTCGGTGTTGCAGCGGCGGCGGGGGCAGGATCCGTGGCGCCCAGTCGCGGCTCCTCCGCGGCCCCGAGCGCGACGGGCGCGCGAGAGGCTGCGGCTTCAGCGGTGGCGCGTGTCTCACCCAGGCGGGGTACTGCCGGTGCCGCCAGCGCGGCGAGGCTGCTGGCCGCCGCGGCCGCGGGGGGCGCCTCGGCCAGCTCTGGCCCGAACAGGCGCGCCATGGTCACCACGATGCCCACGCCCACCAGCGCGCCCAGGCCGCTGCTCAGCAGCGCGCGCTGCCAGGGGGCGCGATCCAGAAACCACGAGAGCCCCTCGATCAGGTGCGGATCCATCGAGCGGCGCAGCGAGGGGCTGCTGATGCTGCTGCCCGCGGCGGGTGGCCGCAGGCTGGCCATCAGCGCCTCATTCGAGAGCGAACGCGGGCTCTCGCTGCGCGGCCCAGCAGGATCGCGCAGCAGCTGCTCGACGCTGAGCAGCTGCGAGGCGTCACGAGCCGAAACAGTGGCAGGTCTGCTCGGTGGCAACGAGCGGGGCGGCCGCGAGCTCTTTCGCGGTGGCGGCTGGCTGCGGCGCAAACTGGAAAAATCGCCAGGGCGGGACCCCATCATGTTTGTAGAGTGTAGGCTCCGGGCAGTTTTTGTTCGTGCGATCCGCCAGGTCGCGCTGATTTCTGGGCAACTCTGGTACGCCCGCGCCGTCACGCGCCGCTCCGGCACGGTGTTGCATCGATGCGGCACGCGGGCCCCGCGGGGCAGGCGACGGCCAGCAGACTACGCGCGCGGGGCGGGCACTTGTTGCAGGACCTCGCCGTCGAGCAGCGCCGGCTCATCCCTGCCGGGACGAGGGTCGCGGGGCCGCAGCTTGATCAGCTGCTCGCCCTCCTGCCGGAAGCTGCCCCACTGCTTGAAGAACAGCGGCACCCCCGCCGCGCGGCACTGCTCGCGCAGATCGCGATACCAGTGCACCGCCGCGCCAGGGCCGCGCGCCTGCACCCCGCTCTCGCCGCCGAAGATCACCCAGTTCAGCTGCCCGCTGCCGGTGCCGAGCACGTGCCGCAGGTCGAGCGGGCTCAGCATCGGCTCCACGCTGGCAAAGCGCACCGCGCACTCGGCTTGCAGCAGGTGAGGCAGGCGCTGGTCGGCCCACTGTTGGCTCTCGATGGTGCTGCCCAGCCAGACATTCTGCGGCCAGCTGCGCGGGCCCAGCTTGGCGATGTTGTTCGGGCGCTTGGTGAGCAGCAGCCAGTCCAGAGCGGGCGTGCGCGCGATCAGCTCGTACAATCGCTCCAGATAGGGGCGCTGCTCGCGCAGGCCCTCGAACACATCCATCATCGAGCCGCAGAACACGCGCTGCCGCACGCCCTGCGCTGCCGCCTTGCGCTGCCACACCAGCGGCTCCGCCCAGCGCGCCTCACCCGCGTAGCCACGCTGCCCGCCCGGGCCCCACTCCACGGGGTGCCCGAACAGCCGCTTGCCGATGCGGCGCGCGAGCACCATGGCGTAGCAGTGATCACACGCGGGCGAGACCTGCACGCAGCCCCACCAGGGATTGAAGACGTAGTCGACCCACTGAATCTTGGTCTTGGCCATGCTCGGCGCCTCGCGGCGGGCCGCACCCGGTGCGGCACTGAGACCTACGCCGGAGCGCGCCCTCGCGCCAGGGCTGCCGAGCGGCCTTTTTTCCTGGAACTGGGTTGCGGCCCGCGCCGCCTACTGACAGCGCGAGAGCTCCAGGGTGTCTGCCACGAAGCAGGTCAGCTCGATTCCCCAGCCCTCCATGCCGCAGTCGGAGTACACCAGCTTCGGAATGGGGTACGTCTCGTGCTGCGTGACCCGGCGCTCACAGCCCCTGTCGGGTTTACCGCTGGCGGCGTTTAACATGCCCTCCACCACGTCACTGGGCGGCACCGCGTCTGTCCAGGCGCCGTCGCTGCCGAGTTGCTGCTGCGCCGCGACGACCTGGCCCTGATCCACCGCAGACACGGTGCAGGCGCGCGCGGTGAAGCCCGTGCTGCAGGACTTGGCGACGTATTGCTGCGGCGCCGTGTCCCGCCAGAGTTGCTTCAGAGCCGTGTCGTCGTCGTCGTCTGCGCCTTCACCGCCACAAGCCAGCGCCAACAGACCCAGGTATGCCCATCGCATCGATGTCGTGCTCCCTCTGATTTCGTGCAGCGCCGGGCGCTGCGTCGTTCGCCAACGCCATACAGCAAGGCACGTGCCATTGGTGCAGCAGGCGGGCAGCGGACAGGCGGCGGCAAGTGGGCGGCGGAGCCGCCGCCGTTTCGATGCAACACGGTGAAAGGCGCGGGGGAGGGGGGCTCGGCAGTGGCCGGAGCCCGGGCTGCGCCAGTATGTGC
>JAICQL010000260.1 GCA_025937895.1 Polyangiaceae bacterium
ATCTTCGGAGCGCCGAAGCCCGCGCCCAGCACCTGACGGTGCGACGCGAAAGGCCCGCGCCCAGCACCTGACGGTGCGACGCGAAAGGCCCGCGCCCAGCACCTGACGGTGCGACGCAAGCGCTGAGCCCCAAAGCCCAGCGCGACACCCAGACGGGAGGCTCCACGGAGCCTCCCGTTTGCGTTTGTTGGCGCCATCAACAGCACCCCCCCACCAGCGCCAGCACTCAGAAGGGGGCTCGGCGCTCGACCCCCCTCCGCGTCACCAGAATGTGCCCGCTGAGCGCCGAGCGCACGGTGGGCCCATCCTGATGTCGCACGCCCCGCGCATCACCGAGCCCCTTCACTCCCTCCCCTTCTGCAGACTTCACGCAGACGAGCGGATCAGGGTGACGGCGGCGCGGGCGCGGGGGCTGGCGGTGTCGTGGGCGGCGGGGCTGGCGGGGCCGCTGGTGGCGGGGCGGGTGGTGCCGGCGGGGTTGGAGGTGGAGATGTTGGTGCTGGCGCGGGGGCTGGCGCGGGCGCGGGGACGAGCGGGAACTCGGCGGTGGGCGGCCTTGGCTCGGCGGGCTCGGCAGAGGGCTCGGGGGTGGTGGGAGCCGTGGGGCTGGGCGTGGTTGGGGTCGGGCTGCGGAAGGTGGGAGCGGCGGGGCGCTCGCCGGGGCGGCGCAAGGTGAGCTCGACGGTGCGGACGTAGTGCGGGCAGGCGCCTTGGCGCTCGGGGATGTGGAGCTCGGTGGTGGCCGGCAGATAGCCCGCTTGCTGGGCGCGTAGCTGGTAGCGGCCTTCGGTCAAGCTGGCGTGATAGCAGGGGCGCAGCGAGCGCTCGGAGCCGTCGCTGCTGATGGAGACCTGCGCGTCACACATGCGGAGGCCGCGATCGTCTCGCACGCGAATGCGCACCTGGTCGTAACACTGGGCAGCGAGGATGCCGGCTCCGCCGGCGAGCGCAACTACGCCGCCACCGATGGCGGCATTGCAGCTCAGCGCGCTGGTGGCGAGGGCTGCCAGCAACAACACGCGCGGGCCGCGCCGCCGTCTTGCAGGCGCTGCGTGGTCACGCAACATTGCGGGCTGCTCCACCCGGCGCCGCCGACAATGGCGGCACGGGCTCGCCAAACACCGGCTTGTGGCTGCGCTGTCCGCTGACCCACTCGTAGACCTCCACGATCTTGCGCGCCTTGGCGTCCCAGGCAAAGTGCTCGATGGCGCGCTGATAGGCCGCGCGCGAGTGACGGTGCCGCAGCTCACGATCGTCCACGTAGCGCTCGAGCACCTCAGCCAGGCGCGGCACCAGCTGCTCCTTGGTGCCGAGCGGTACGGCGGTGCCGCAGTCGTGCCCCGCGATCAAGCCACCTGGGCCGCCGTAGTCGATCACCACCGGCACGCAGCCGCAGCCCATCGCCTCCACCACCACGCCGCCGCCGAGCTCACGGATGGAGGGGAAGAAGAACACATCGGCCTCGCGCAGCCGGGCAGCGACGGCCGTTTGATTCATCCAGCCGGCGAACTCCACCACCTGCTCGAGCTTCAGCTCCTTCACCAGTTGCTCGAGCGCGGGCTTCTCCATGCCGTCACCGACGAGCACCAGCTTGTGCGCGCGCAGCTTGGGGCTGTGCGCGAACACCCGGATGGCCACGTCCAGCAGCTTCAGGGGCACGAAGCGCCCGACGTTGATGAACACCAGCTGGTCCCGCTCCGGGCGCTCTCCCGGGTTCTGGAATAGCTCCGGCGCCACCCCCACCTCCGGAAAGTCGATGGTGCGCGAGCGAGTGCTCTCCGGCAGATCCGCGATGGTGTGGGCGAAGCTGGCCAGGATGGCGGCGCTGTCGCGGAACGTGGAGGAGTGATACGGCAGGAACTTGTACAGGCCGCGGAAGCTGCGCAGCGTTTCACGCTCGCGCACCAGCTCCGCGCGAAACTCCGGCGGCCAGGGCAGGCCGCCATTGAGCGGACCCAGCACGAACGGCACCGGGCTCCAGCTCGCCATCGGGCTCGGCAACGCGGGCGACATCGGGGTCAGCCGGTGCACCACGTCGAAGCCGCCGGACTTCAAGCGCTCCTTGAAGTATTTATAAACTTCGCGATCGAAGGCGATGGAGCCGGGGTAAGCGGAGGCCACCGCGGCGCTCCAGTTGGCCTGGTTGCCGCGGCGGACCCAGGTGGCGAGCTTGTGCAGGGGGGCCGCGACGTATTCGTTGTCGATGAAGACGACCTCGGTGTCGGGCAAGCGCTGCGACAGCTGCGCGCGGTTGCGCACGTGGGTGGCCAGAGTGACCGTTGCCACGCGGCTGAGCGACTTGACCATCTGGTAGCCGACGATGGGCAACGACGGCCAGTCGGGGTTGCAGTCTTCCGCCAGGATCAAGGCGCGCATCCATAAAGCCTATGCCGGGCGCCAGGGCCAGGCCAGCGCCGCGGAGTGCGCTCCAGCGAAATAGCCGTCGCCTCGCCTGCGGGCGGGTATTAGCCTGTACCGGGTGCCGGTGCTCGATCATCCGCTGGTCCGACGGGTTCGTGAGTTTGGTGCCGTGCGCTTGCTGCGCCGGCTGCACCGGGTGGGGCATCGCTTGCCGGTACGTCTGCGCAGCCCCGAGCGCGCGCGTGTGCTGGTGGTGGCACCACACATGGATGATGACGTGATCGGGCCGGGCGGCACCCTGGCCCTGCACCGCCAGCGGGGCAGCAGCGTGAACGTGGTCTTCTGCGCGGCGGGGGCCACGCCAGAGCAGGACCGCACGCGCAAGGCAGAGGCGCGCGCCGCGGCAGACTTCATGGGCTTCGAGCGGGTGGACTGGCTCGACTTTCCCGAGGGTGGGCTGAGCCCGCGCGAGGCGGAGCTGGGCCGCAAGCTGGCAGAGGTGCTACGCGAGCAGAAGCCAGAGCTGGTGTTCTGCCCGTACGTGGCCGATCACCACCGCGATCACAGCGCCGTCGCGCTGGCGCTCGCCGCCGCGCTGGAGGAGACGCGCTGGCAGGGCGAGATCTGGTGCTACGAGGTGTGGTCGCCGCTCTGGCCCAACGTGGCCGTGGACATCTCGTCGGTGGTCGACGTGAAGCGCAAGGCCATCGAGCTGTACGGCTCGCAGGTGGCCGGGCTGCACTACGTGGAGGGCACGCTCGGCCTGAACCGCTACCGCGCGCTGCGCGTGTACGTGGACTACGCAGAAGCCTTCTTCGTGGCCAGCCCGGCCGAGTACAGCGAGCTCGCGCGCGAGATGAATCGGCTGTAATCGGCGACGTGCGCGCACGGCGCTGTCGGGCGCTCAAATGAGAAGCGCGCGGTGCTTTCGCACCGCGCGCTCATCGTCCCGAGGTTTCGCGGAGGGACGCTCAGGGGCAGCCCGGCCCCCTTCTTCTACGACAGGTTACTTCAGCAGATCGGGCAGCTCGCCCATGCGGCTGAAGACCATGTCGCGGTCGCTGACCTCTGCGGTGTGGCAATCCACGCAGCCTTGGTCGGCATCGGCCGCGAGCGGCGCGAGGTCTGCACCTGCCCAGCGACCGTAGGCCCAGTTGCCGTCTTCGGCGTAACGGGCCTCACTGCGCTGCATCAAGGTGATGGCCGCGACATTGCCGGTCGGCACGAGCGCGCCGTCGATGCCATTGTCCGGGTTCTCGCCCGCGCCCCAGACGAAGTGGGAGATCATGCTGCCATCGGGCCAGGGGTTGGTCTGCCCCGCGCGCGAAGCATTGACGGCGGTGTTGTTGCCCACGAGCACGCGAATCTGCTGGCCATTGGGGTTGGAGATGCGGGCGACGCCCAGCACGTTCCAGTCGAGGATGCCCGCCGGGGGCTCAACCCCATTGGCACCGGGCTCGAGCGCATCGATGTCAGCTTGCGTGGGGAACGTGGGTGGATCGGTGAAGACCATGTCCTTGTCGGCGACGCTCTCGGTGTGGCAGTTCACGCAACCACGGTTCATGAGGTCGGTATCGTCCGCAGCCGGCGACATGAGCATCTCGCCGCCCCAGCGACCGTATGCCCAGTTCCCGTCGGCAGCATACTTGGTGCTGTCCTTCACCATGAGCGTCACCGTGCGGAAGGCGGCAGGGCCCACGGTGGCGGACGCCGGGTCATCCGGATTCTGCTCTACGCCCCAGACCAGGTGCGACAGCATCGTGCCTTCCGGCCAGGGGTTGATGTTCCCCGAGCGAGCTGCTTCGACGGCGATGTCATTGCCGAGCAAGACGCGCAGGTTGCCCATGGCGTCCGGACGAGCGATGGCGCTCACCACTCCCCAGTTCTGAACGCCCATGGGGAAGGCCACGCCGTTGGCGTTGGTGCCCATCGATGCGGGCGTGTACGCGGCGAGCGCGGCGGCTTCGGTGTCGGTGTCCGGCTCGTCCTCATCGTCAGTGCCGCAAGCCAGCACGGTGGCGAGGGCGGTGAGTGCGAAGAGCACGCTGCGGGTGCGGCGCGCGTACGGGGAGGTCTGGCTGATCTCGCGATCGCTGGAATTTAAGGTCATCAAGTGGCTCCGGGATTGCGCGCACACGGCGCGAGAATGGCGCGGTATAACCCGCTCAGGTCGCCCATTGAAAGCCGGGATCCACCGTTCTGGCTGCCTGTACGACCGCAGTGTCCGATGGCAGTATCAGCGCTCGCCGGCGGCTTTCTTGCTGAAAATCGCCGCAAATTTGCGGGCTGATGGGCGTTGAAGAGGGTCTGGCCCGGCGTGCAGTTACCGCGGCACTGATACGAGAGCGTTTCCACACGGGCCCGCGCTGCGCAATTAGCGCGGTAGCACTTTGCGCGGCTCGTGCGGAACTATGGCGCCGGTTGCGGCTGCGCGAACACGTCGGCCGCGTATTCGCCCACCCGGCGAAAGCCCACGCGCTCGTACGAGCGTACGGCGCTGGGATTGCTGGTGAAGAGCACGGCGCGCTCGGTACCCCACTCGCGCGCGCTGAGCAGCGCGCCGGCCACTGCGATCTGCGCGAAGCCGCGGCCGCGCTGCGCGGGCGGCGTGTAGACGCTGCCGAGCTGCACCATGCCGGGCGAGCCCGGGGCAGCGCTGAGCACGGCGTTGAACGCCGCCATCGACACGGGCACGCCACGGCTCAGTGCCACCCAGATGTGCCCGGCTTCGCACAGCTCGCTCACCCGCTGCGCCGCCGAGGCCTGCAGCGCCTCACCCGGCTCGGCGCCGAGCGACTCGATCTCGTACGCGGCGCGCCACTCGGCGAGCAGCGCGTGCTCGCGCGATAGCGGCGGGCGGTACTCGAGAGAGCCGATGCGCAGGGGCTCGGGCACCAGCAGGTCGGCGAGATCCAGCCCCATCAGCCACTCGGTGTCACTCGGTGGGCTGAGGGCCGCGCTCAGCCCCAGGGAGGCACGCGCCTGCTGGACCTGCGCTCTGGGGCCGATCAGCCCCACGATCTTGCGGCCGCCGTGGTGCGCGCTGGTATGGGCGAGCGCGGCGCGCAGCGCGGGCTCCAGCCCCTCGGGGGCCTGCAGCAGCACGAAGCCCTTCCAGGTGTGGGCCACCACGCCCAGCAGCTTGCCCGCCCGAAAGCTGCCGGCGTACGTGGCCTGAAAGCGCTCGCCGTGATCTTCGAGCCCGGCGCGCTGCAGGTTACAGCGCAAGAACATCGAGCTATCCCGATGCTCCCTCAGAAAGTCTTCCAGCAACCCGAGGTCGTCCCGCCCCAGCAGTCGTGCTTCCATGCCTGTGCGGCAGTATAGCCGATCGGCTGGCGCCAGGGCGGGCGTTCAGTGCTGGCGCCGCGCGCGCACGGCCGCTGCCAGCTCTTCCAGGACGGGCAAGGTGGTGTCCCAGTTGATGCAGGCATCGGTGATGCTCTGGCCGTATTTGAGCTGCTTGCCCGGCTCGAGCGACTGATTGCCCTCGACCAGGTTGCTCTCCAGCATCACGCCCATGATGGCGCGCTCGCCAGCGGCAACCTGCTCGGCCAGCGCCTTCGCCACCAGGGGCTGGCGCCGGTAGTCCTTGCTGCTGTTGCCGTGGCTGCAGTCGACCATCAAGCCGCGCCGCAGGCCCGCCTTGGTCAAGGCGGCGGCGGTGCTGTGGATGGTCTCCGCGTCGTAGTTGGGGCCCGTGGCGCCACCGCGCAGGATGACGTGGCACTCCGGGTTGCCCTTGGTCGAGACGATGCCGGCCAGACCCTGCTCCGTCACGCCCAGAAACTGGTGCGGGCGCGCGCTGGAGACGATCGCGTCCACCGCGATCTTGATCGTGCCGTCCGTGCCGTTCTTGAAGCCGATGGGCATCGACATGCCGCTCGCCAGCTCGCGGTGCACCTGGCTCTCGGTGGTGCGCGCGCCGATGGCGCCCCAGCTCACCAGGCCAGAGATGTACTGCGGGCTGATCGGATCGAGCAGCTCACAGCCGCAGGGCATGCCCATGTCGTTCAGATCGCAGAGCAGCCGGCGCGCCATGCGCAGACCGGTGTTGATCTGGTAGCTCTCGTCCAGGTTCGGATCGTTGATCAGACCCTTCCAGCCCACCGTGGTGCGCGGCTTCTCGAAATACACGCGCATCACCAGCAGCAGATCTTCACGCAGCCGCTCCGCCGCCTTGACCAGCAGCTGCGCGTACTCCAGCGCCGCGCGCGGATCGTGGATCGAGCACGGCCCTACCACCACCAGCAGGCGATCGTCCTGCTCGCGCAGGATCTCGCGGATGGCGGCGCGGGCGCTCTCCACCGTCTGCTCGCCGGCGGCGGTGATCGGCACCTCTTCATTCAGGATCGCCGGGGAAATCAGCGGGCGAATGCCGAGGACGCGCAGGTTGGCGGTGGGCGGGGACATGTCTCTCGTTCCTTACCGTTAGGTGACGGGGCTGGCTCAGGAGCGTCTCGTGGTGACGGCCCCGTCCGAGGCGGAGGCGACCACGGCCGCGTATTTGGCGAACACCCCCACTTTGAAGCGCGGAGGCGGCGGCTGCCACTGGCCCAGCCGCGCCTCGATCTCGGCCGGCGGCAGCTCCAGCTCCAGGCGGTCCGCATCGGTGTCGATGTTGATGATGTCACCGTCGCGGACGGCCGCGATCGGTCCCCCCACGGCGGCCTCCGGCGCCACGTGGCCAATCATCAGACCGCGCGTGGCACCGCTGAAACGGCCGTCGGTGATCAAGGCCACGTCTTCACCCAGCCCCTGCCCCACGATGGCCGCAGTGACCCCCAGCATCTCGCGCATGCCCGGACCGCCGCGCGGCCCTTCGTAACGGATCACGACCACGTCGCCGGGGCGGATCCGCTTCTCCTGCACGGCCTGGAAGGCGGCCTCCTCCGAGTCGAACACCCGCGCGGGCCCGCGGTGCTTCGAGCGCTCGTGGCCTGCCATCTTGACCACCGAGCCCTCGGGCGCGAGCGAGCCCTTCAGGATGACGAGGCCGCCCGTGGACTTGAAGTGCTTGCCGCGCGGCGCGATCACCTCTTGCCCCGGCGCTTCCACCGCGAGCGCCGCCTCTTCCGCCAGGGTGCGGCCGCTCACGGTCCTGGCGCTGCCGTCGAGCAGGTTGGCCTCCAGCATGCGCTGCGCCAGCACGCGGCTGCCACCCGCCCGATGAAAATCCACGGCCACGAACCTGCCGCCGGGCTTGAGATCGGTGAGGATCGGCGTGCGCTTGCTGATCTTGGAGAAATCGTCGATGTCGAGCGGCACCCCGAGCTCGCGCGCGAGCGCCAGGAAGTGCAGCACGCCGTTGGTCGAGCCGCCCGTGGCGGCCACGGTGGCGATGGCGTTCTCGAACGACTTGCGGTTGATCAGCTCGCCCGGGGTCAAGCCCTCGCGCAGCACCTGCATCACCCGCTTGCCCGCCTCCACCGCCACGTCGCGCTTGTCGGCGCCGACCGCGGGCACCGTGCCCGAGCCCATGAGCGAGAGCCCGAAGAACTCCATCGCCAGCGCCATGGTGTTGGCCGTGTATTGACCGCCGCAGGCGCGCGCGCCGGGGCAAGCCGAGCGCGTGATGGCGCCCAGCTCCTGATCGTCCATCTTCTTTGCCGAGTGGCGGCCCACCGCCTCGAACACGTCCTGGATGGTGACGTCCACCCCGCGGTGCTGGCCCGGCAAGATCGAGCCGCCGTACAGCAGCACGCTGGGCAGGTTCAAGCGCAACAGCGCCATCGCGCCGCCCGGGATGGTCTTGTCACAGCCGACGATCATCACCACCGCGTCAAACAGGCAGCCGTGACCCATCAGCTCCACCGAGTCCGCCACCATCTCGCGGCTGATCAGCGACGCCTTCATGGCCTGCGTGCCCATCGACACACCGTCGCTCACGCTCACGGTGTTGAACTCCATCGGCGTGCCGCCCGCGGCCCGCACCCCCTCCTTCACCCGCTCCGCCAGCTCGCGGTGGTTGAAGTTGCAGGGCATCGTCTCCGTCCAGCAGTGCGCCACCCCCACCAGCGGCTTCTTCAGATCCTCTTCACTGAAGCCGATGGCGTGCAGCATCGCGCGAGCCGGAGCGCGGCTCGGGCCATCGAGCAACATGGAGCTCTTGTGTCGCGGGTTTTCCTTGGGATCCGTCATCGCCACCTCTCCCGGAGGGCTGCAGGGCCCGTACACGAAACTGCCACTACCCGTCCACACCCCGCCGGAGTGACCGACCGGGCGGCCATGGGGGCTGGGCAGTGGCGGAACGGAGAGGGAGCGGCGCGGTTTCATTTGGGGACAGCCGGCCGCGCCGGGTGGCAATCGCACGAGCTGCCCGTCACGCTGAGAGAAGCCAGCGCCTACTCGAGTAGCGCGCTCTGGCGCTGACCCGAAAGGAACTCTCTCAATGCTGCGATTCGTTCGAACCCTCCTGTTTGCCGCTGCCGTGCTCGGCGTCCCCAGCGTCGCCTCCGTGGCCGCCGCCGCCTGCCCGTGCGGCGCCGACTGCAAGTGCGCCGACAACTGCAAGTGCCCGCACTGAGCCCTTCCGACTGATAGCGGCCGACCAGCGGGCCCTCCTAGCGGGGCCCGCTGCCTGACAGTTCCGAGCCCCCCTCCTCAGCAAATCCGCGCAGGACCGCTGACAAGCACGCAACCGAGCGGTACTACAGCGACGCCGCGCACGCGCGGCGCTGCGCGAGTGGCGGAATTGGCAGACGCACTGGATTTAGGTTCCAGCGCCGCAAGGCGTGGGGGTTCAAGTCCCTCCTCGCGCACTTAGACAACGTTGGGGAATCCCGGGAGGGATCGGCGCCATAGTAGGGGGTCGGGCCGGTTGGTGACGTTTCGGGTGACGATTCCGATGCCACGACGACACGGAGGCTTGTCGTCAACAGCCTGACCTCGATCTTGGCCGAGGCCATGAACGCTCGCGACCAAGAAGTCGCGGTAGATGCACTTCGAACCCTGGCTGCGCTCAAGTAGAGCCTCGGGCCTCGCCAGCGGCGTCACGCCCAACTTCATTGACACTCCGCCTTACTCGCCAAGAGTCTTCCTCTTGCTCCTTTCGTGACAGATCGTCTTTACAAACACGCGACCCAGTCTCGCTCAGCGAACCACGCAAGAAGCGGGTGCAGGTCGCGTTCAAGCAGAGGCGGGCGCGGTGCTGCTGGAAGTTGGCCCGCGCTCCGGAGCAGGCACCTCCACCGAGCCAGGCGTAGTGACACGAGTCTTGAGCCAGTGCCTTCTCGGTCGAGAGCCAACTCGGACGAAGTAAGACTCAGAGTCGTCGTGAGTGCCGCGATGCAAATCCGCACAATGCGGACGTGCAGGAGTCTTCGCGATGAATCGTAGACGCTTCTGAAATCCACGGCGCTCTGCCTCTGCCCAGATCTCCTCCACCGTCAGAGGAGTGGTCGCACCTCGAAGCACATCCGAATCGAGTTGCTTGAAGGTATAGACAGCTTCGAATCGTCGCCCTCGGGCGCAAGAACTACATGAGCGTCGGCGCGGAATCCGCTGGCCAGAGCATCGCGACGCTCTACACGTTCACCGCATGCTGCAAGAGGGCGGGCATCGATCCGATCGCGTACCTAACCGACGTGCTTCGGCGACTCGGACGAGATCCAGATTGCTCTGTCGACGAGCTCATGCCCGACCGTTGGAAGCCGCTCGACACCAGCTGACGCGAACACCTCGCGGGGCGCGCGGCAGACACTCGAATGGGAATGGGGAGCGCGGGGGCGGCGGGTGGCGGCACCGTCCAAAGTGAGACGGGTACAAACAATTCCCTCAGCACGTGGCGCGATCGGATCCAATCCGTCCATACCGTGCTGTCGCTGGCCATGTCGACCGAACCGAACAAGGTGGGGATTCTGATGTCGAAGGCGAAGCGAATCTCCGACCTTGGCGTCGAACTCGTCAGGGTCTGTCGGTGGGGGAAGCGAAAGCATCGCAAGCAGAGTCATTTGTGTTCCCGAAGGTTCAGTTGCGACCGCTGGAGATGCGGGGTCGGCGCACACGCGAACGTTGCTTCTTGGCGACCCGGGCGATCGATTCGGCGACCTCGGGCCTAGGCTGCAACAGAGACCATCGCCGCCAACTGGCGAACATACTCCGCTGGCGCGAGATCGTGAGCAGCCGCGAGCTTATTCAACGTCGACGAGTGGGGATAGACTTCCCCCGACTCGAGCCGACGTACCTGTCGCTCGCTCAGCCCAGCAATCTCATCCTGCTTGAGCCCCTTGCTCTTTCGGAGGGTCTTGATTGCTTCGGCATAGTGCTTCGCCTCCCGTCGGAAGCGGGCTTGGTTCTCTTCGAGGACCTGGGGGTCGGAGAGCTCGCGGAACGTTTCGAGGTTCAAGTCAATGTCCTCGTCCGGCCATCGGAGTCGACTGCCTGAGACGGAGACCGAAAACTTCTTCAGCCTGGACTTTGAAAGGCTCTTTAGGGCCGGGATATCCGAGGCCCGATGCCACCATAGCCGCCGACGGTCGCGATACCGAAGGGCTCGATGCGAATGTCCGCCTCGCGTGGTGACGGATTGACAATCTGCCCCGGGTAAGAGGGCAGCTCGCCGAAGTGC
>JAICQL010000399.1 GCA_025937895.1 Polyangiaceae bacterium
GAGGGTGATGGTGAGCACGGGGCGGATGACCTGATCCGAGGCCTGTGAGGAGAAGCGGGCGCCGATGTAGATGCCGGGAATGCTGCCGATCAGGATCGAGGCCGTCACCGGCAGCTGGAAGTCGCCGAACAGCAGGTGAGCAACGGCTGCGGAGCCCACCAGCGGCACGGCTTGCATCAGGTCCGTTCCGACCAGGCCCGAGAGGCGGATGCTCGGGTACAGCAGCAGCAACATCATCATCATCAGCGAGCCCGAGCCCACCGAGGTGAGCCCGACGATGAGGCCCCCGACCACGCCGATGAGCAAGGTGGGCAGCGGCTTCACCACGAGCGCCACGGGCTCACTGGCGACGCGCGACCGCAGCAACAGCGGGCGCACCAGCAGCGCACCCACCACCACCAGCAGGGCCACCCCGAGAGCGCCCTTGATCGAACCCTGCACGTCCAGCCCACTCGCGCCGAGGCGGGTCAGCAGCAGCACGCCGGCAAACGCCGAGGGAACCGAGCCAGCGACCAGCCAGAGGACGAGCGAGCGATGGATCGTCTTGCGCCGGAGATGAACGACCGCGCCGACCGGCTTCATGATCATCGACGCGACCAGGTCGCTGGAGACGGCGGTCAGCGGCTCCATGCCGAACAGCAGCACCAGGAGCGGCGTCATCAGCGCTCCACCCCCCATGCCGGTGAGGCCAACGACGAGGCCGACGAACAAACCCGCCAGGGTTACCGGTAAGTCAATCATTCGGCGCGCACCCTACTCGATCCCTGCCCAATGCTGCGGAGGTCTTCACGGCGCAGCTCCCATCGTGAGGTTGATCATGCAAATGCTCACCAGGGCGACCAGGCCCGAGCCGATCAAGCCGACCGCCAGCGGCCGGAGCCCGATCACCCGGAACGCTTCCAGGTTGGTGTTGAGCCCGACACCGGCCATGCCGACCAACATCAAGTGTTTACCGGCGTGGCCGAGCACGCTGCCGACGCCACCCCCCAGCCAGCCCGCGCTGTTCACGCCCGCGAGCAGGAAGAAGCCGAACAGGAACCAAGGAAACGCCTTGCGCAGCGAGGGCGAGGGACTGGCCCCGCCCGCCTGGCGCGGCGCCTCGGACAGGGCCAGCGCGAGCACCACGGGCGCGATGAAGCAGTTGCGCACCAGCTTCACCGCGGTGGCGGTGTGCCCGGCCAGCTCTGAATACACGAAGCCTGCGCCCACCACCTGCGGGGTCGAGTGGATGGCGGTGCCGGCGAACACGCCGAACACCACGTCCCTCACACCAAACTGATGCGCGATCACCGGATAAATCAAGATCGCTGCCAGGCCCCACAGCGAGATGGTCCCGATCGCATAAGACGTTTCGTCCTCTGGCGCTCGCAAGATGGGCGCCACGATCGCGATCGCGGTGCCGCCACAGATGGTGGTGCCCACGCTGAGCAGGAGCGCCAGCGCGCGCGGTAGCCGCAGCAGCCGCCCGATGCCATAAATTGCCAGGATGCCCGCCAGCATCGTGACCATGATCACGCTCAGGATGGCCGCACCTTGCTGCACCAGACGCGCGAAATGCAGCTCGGCGCCCATCAAGACGATGCCCGCCATCAGCAGATGTTCAGACTTCTTTATCCCTGCCTCACAGCGCTGCGGCACCTGCTGGCGGCTGCGCAGCAGCATCCCGAGCAAGATGGCGATGATCGCCGGCTCCAGCGGCTCTCGGCCTCCGACGACGACCAACTTGGAAGCGAGCAGCGCGCACAGCGCAATGCCCGTCATCAATACCCAGCCACTGGCGTAGGTGGACTTCATGTTCTCGAATTTTTTCCGTGCTCAATGCTGGCGTTCGCGCAGCCCGTGCGGGACAGGCGCACGCCAACACCTAATGGAGGCAGCGCTGTCGATCGATCGCGCGTGCGGCGAGGAAACATCAAAATTCTCGAGCGCTCGCAGCAGGCTGTATCTATCCGCCGACAAAGGCCTGCAACACGCGCGCGCGCCAGGCCGCGCTGCTCGCATGCCGCAACGCGAGAGGCACAGCGCTCCTGGCTCTGGCTCGAGACGCAAGCTCCGCTCCAGATGCCGCACGTAACGCCACGCAGTGAGCGCGAGCGCAGGAAATCTCTTGAGCGCGAGCGCACCGGCAGCATGAGCCGGCGCGCTCGAGCACCCCTCGACCGTCAGATGGATCCTCACGAGCTCTGCTTCTGCTTGCGTCTTTCCTAGAGCGCTCCAGATGGGTGCCGTGCGCAACCCAACGAAGCTGGGGCCGCCCACTTAAAAGACTCGCCTGCACAGGCGCAATGATTTGCGGCTGAGTTCGGCACTGATTTCAATCGCACGGTGGAAGTGAGCTGCTCGCGTCTCGCGCGAGCGCCGAGGTGGCGACTTGTGCAACGAGAGATCGTCGATCCTTTCGTGCACGTGCGCGATCTTGCGCTGTCCACTCGTCGCGTGACAGAGCACCGTCAGCAGTGCTCTGCTCTCACGCTGCCAGACTCTCACTCTGCCAGACGCGGGTCCGCGCACCGGCCCGCGCCGGGCACCAGCGCGCTTCAAGCGACGTTGTGACGCTGCACCAGCCGAGCCCTGCCGGGCGAGGCGCCCCAGGCGCGCGCTCCCCCCGATACCTCGCGCCGCCGCCCGACCGTCACGACCAGACCCAGCCCCAGCAGCCAGCACCCCGCGTTCCAGACGATGTGCTCCGCGCCGGCTCGCTCGGCTGAGCTGGCGGCACCGATCGGGGAGCGTGCGCCGGGCGCCCCCCCCACGGCGGCGCCCCGCGCGGGGGGCAGGGACCAGAACGCGGTGGGCCCGAAAGCCCCCCGCCGCCCGCGTGCGGCCAGGGGC
>JAICQL010000177.1 GCA_025937895.1 Polyangiaceae bacterium
CCGCACGTCGCCGCCGCGGCGCGCCACGTCCGCGCGGCTGTGGCGCGCGCCCCGCCGGCGTCTGCGCTGCCCTACCGCGCCAGCCCGGCCGAGCGCGGCGCCGGCACCCGCGCCGCGGCCGAGGCGCGCCTCGGCAGCCTCGATACTCTCGATGGCCCGCACGCCGGCTGGTTCGCGCTGCGCGGCCGCTTCGATCTGGAAGCAGGCAACAGCGAGGCTGCCGCCACGAACTCCACTCTGGCGCTCAGCCTCGATCCCTGGTCCGAGCTGGTGGCCTGTGAGGGCCACCAGAGCACGCTGCTCGGCAGCGATCCGTGGCAGCTGCCCGACCCGGGGGATCCGCAGCGCCAGAAGCTGTGCGCCACCGCGCGCGCGCGGCCTCCGATCCAGTGAGCGCCATGGATGCACCCACGTTCCACCGCCGCCCGCTGCCCGCCGAGTCGATCGACTTCAGCTCGGACCTCGGCCGGCGCTGGCTGGTCGAGGCGCTGAGCGAGGGCACGGCGCAGTCGTTCTTTGCGCTGGTGGCTCACCTGCACACCCAGTCGGAGCCAGCCTGGTGTGGCTTTGGCACCCTGGTGACCGTGCTCAACGCGCTGGAGATCGATCCGGGCCGAACCTGGAAGGGGCAGTGGCGCTTCTTTGGGGAGGAGCTCCTGGTGTGCTGCAAGTCGTTGGAGCTGGCGGCGGTGGACGGGCTGTCTCTGGGCGAGGTGGGCTGTCTGGCGGCGTGCAACGGCGCAAAGGTGGGGCTGCGGCAGGCCGAGCCCGGCTCGCAGCCGGAGTTTCGCTCGGAGCTCGAGCGCTCGGTGCGCTCGGCGCGCGGTCCCTTTCTGGTCGCCAACTACGCGCGCACGGCGCTGGGGCAGACGGGCGGCGGGCACTTCTCACCGCTGGCCGCCTGGCACCGCGCGAGCGACCACGTGCTGGTGCTGGACGTGGCGCGCTTCAAGTATCCGCCGCACTGGGTGCCGGTGCAGCAACTGTGGCAGGCCATGGCCACGCGCGACGACAGCGCGGGGCGCCTGCGCGGCTGGCTGTCCATCGCGCGGCCGCCGGGCAGCGGTGAGCCCGAGTGGCCCGTGGGCATCGAGGAGCTGGCAGCACGGCTCACGGCGCTGGGCGCGCCCGTCTGCGCGCTGCCGCGCAAGCCCGGGTGAGGAGCGAGCCGTCAGGACGTCGGTGAGCGCCATCCGTTCAGTTGGCAGTTTAACTGCCACAGTGGCAGTATTACTGCCATGTCCAGCTCGACCTTGTCCGACGCCCGGGCGGAGCTCGTACGGCAGCGGGCCCTCTCGGGCGCTGCCGCCGTGCTGGAGCGCGGGGAGACGCTGACCTTCGCGGCCGTCGCGGCCGCTGCGGACGTCCCCGAGCGTACCCTGTACCGCTACTTTCCGACCCGCGAGGCGCTCCTTCAGGGGCTGTACGACTGGGTCAATCAGCGGCTCGCGGTGGACGGTGAGCGTCCGACGGACGCGCCCGGTCTGGCGCGGCTGGTGCGGCAGGCGTTCCCGGGCTTTGACGGCCTGGCGCCGGTGATCCGCGAGCTCCTGGCGGCGCCCGAAGGGCGGCTCGCGCGGCTCTCGGCCAATCCCGCACGGCAGCGCGCGGCGCTGGCGCTGGTGGCCCGCGAGGCGCCGGGGCTTCCGCCGGCGGAGGCCCGGAGGGTGGCGGCGGTGCTGCAGCTGCTGACCGCGGCAGCCACCTGGCAGTCACTGCGCGACTACTGGGGCATGGACGGCGCAGAGGCGGCGGAGACGGCCGTGCTCGCCAGCGAGCTCATCCTGGCGGGTGCGCGCGCCCGTGGCGGGGCGCGCCGTCGAGCCGCGGAGGCCCAGCCGCCAGCTCGGCGCTCGAGCTCGAGCAAGGCAGCAGCCAGGCCGACGAACAGGGGCAAGCGCACGGCGCGAAAGGAGCAGTCATGACACTCATCAGCGGCATCAATCACATCGCCATCGTCACCACGGATCTACAGCGCTTCATCGAGTTCTACACCTCCGTGTTCCAGCTGGAGGTGGTGTTCGAGGAGACGACCCCGGACTTCCAGCACGCCATCGTGCGCGCCGGTCCGAGCTCGTGGCTGCACCCGGTGTCGCTCGCTGGCAACGCGCACGGCCAGGCCCTGCCGGACATGTTCACCCGCGGCCACCTGGATCACGTCGCGCTGCTGGCCCCCTCGCCCGAGGCCTTCGCCCAGCTGCGCGAGCGGCTCGTGGCGCGCGGAGCCAGCGCCGGCACGGTGGAGGACGTGGGCGCGATGCACACGCTCTGGTTCAGCGATCCCGATGGCATGAGGGGCGAGGTGTGCCTGGTCGTCGACCCCGAGCTGCGCGGCTTCCACGCTCCGCGCCCGCTGCAGGCGAGCGCAGGCGCAGGCGCCACCGGGCGCGCCCTTACTGCGCGAAGCCGTAGTTGAAGTTGCCCGAGGTCGCCAGCAGGCCCAGCAGGTACACGGAGCCCTGGTAGTAGCGGTATTGCCCGGTGGGCTGCGGCACGTTCCAGAGGTTGCTCAGGAACGTGGTGCGTGCCTCGTCGCTCGTGCCGATGGTGGCGGCGGCCAGGGTCGCCGTCAGGGCCTGCGAGCTGCCGCCCGAGGGGCCACTGCCGTCCAGGTTGAAGCCCGAGGCGTTCACGTTGCCATTGCCGATGCGGTCCCGGAAGAACGCCAGGTACTTGTCCATCTGGGTGCGCAGCCGCTCGTCGGGGCCTGACCAGGCGTAGTCCACTGCCATGTTCAGCGGCACGCGCCAGGCATCGAAGCTGAAGGTGTCGTGGTTGGAGGCCTGAAAGCCCTGGGTGGGCGTGCCGTCGAACTGCGCGTAGTCCGGGTGCAGACCGGTGACGGGGTGCGCCGAGCGTACGAAGTAGTCGCGGCTCACCTCTGCGATCTGCAGCCAGCGCTCGCGGTTCGCCTGCGGGCCGTCGGTCGCGAACAGCTCGTAGAATGCAGGCAGGTGATAGCTCGGGTCGGAGTGCTCCGCCGAGGTGCCGTACGGCACGAAGGTTACCTGGTTCGCCACCGGATGGATGAGCGAGGTGCGCCCGGCCGACTCCGGATTGTGCAGCATCGCGTCCGTCAGCGCGTCCGCCTCCGCCTGATAGTTGAGCTCACCCGCGCTGCCCCAGCGCCGATCCGCCAGGTACAGCGCTGCCGCGAAGTACTCCTCGCCATCGGAAGCCGGCGGCTCCGTCGGGTTGTACTCCACGGCCCAGTCGTTGCCGCTGGGGGTGACCCGACCCGTCCAGCGGAAGTACAGCCGCCAGCCCATGAGCTCCGGCGCCGGGTCCGCCGGGTACTGCATGAAGCGCTTGGCAAAGCGCCAGAGCTGATCGAACTGCTGCTGCATGCCCATCTGCACCGCGATGAACATGCCGTACGACATGCCCTCGCTACGGATGTCATTCGAGTCTGCCGCCCAGACGAAGCCCATCGAGCTGTCCTGCGGCAACACGTAGAAGCTGCGCGCGCCGCCGTTACCCACGCTGGGTGTGGCCGGATCCATCGAGCCGATGCCGAAGAAGCGATCGGCCGCCGTGCGCAACTTGGCGTCTACCTCTGCCTGCGTACGCCCCAGCACGTCCACGAACAGATTCGGCGTGCCGCCGGGGCCCTCTGGCAGGCCGTCGGAGGCCGTGGGCTGCTGCATGCCGTCGGGCGCTGGCTGCTCACCCGGCGCGAGCGGCGTGCCGCCGTTCACGAGCGGAGCCTCCGGATTGCCGGGATTGCCGCCGCCCGGATTTTCCCCTGCATTCATGCCGTCGCCCTGCGTTGCCCCGGCAGAGCCCGCCGCAGGCGAGCCGGGCGGCTGCGCTGCCCCGTCCTCTTCACCGCCTCCACACGCGAGCACGCCCGCAGCGAGCAAGGGAAGGACAGACAGGACCAGACCGGGACGCAGGTAGTTCTTCATGGGTGCTCGTGTGAGTGCAGGGAGGACAACGTTTACAACGTCCCGGGCTCGTTGCCCAGCCAGGCAGCCCCAGCGCGACTCGCGTTGCGCCCTCAATGGCGAACATTCCTGCTCCCCCAGCCCAACGCCGCCCCATCCCGGGCCAGCCCGCCCAATCCTCCCCATCCCCTTCGGCACACCCTGCGGCGTACGAGGATGGAGACGTGGCGTGTGTTTGTGGTCGTGATGGGGAGGGGGTAAGTCGCCTGCGGTTGATGCCGAGGTTCCGTCCAGCGTCGTGCGGGCACGGACGGGCATGCGTACGGGCACGTGTACGGGGTAGTCGTGCAGGGGCGCGTAAGGGGTGGCTTCGCCCTTGCGCTCGAGCGGGGCGTGAAGGTGCTGCCGCGCTGCGTCCCGAGGTGCTGGGCGGCGTACGCTCGGCGGAGGTCCGGCCCATTCCTTCATCCACCGGTGCAGTAGCCCTGGGCAGCGGCACCATGATAGATCTACGCGCGAGGCCGAGCCCTTGACATTTGCTACCTTTGCCGCCGCGCAAGTCCTGCGCGTAGTCCCCCGAGTCCGCCTGAGCCAGGCCGTCGGAAAGCTGTGTGACGCCACGGTTCCCGAGCCCCTGAACCGTCTGGCCACGGCCCTTTACTGTCGCGCTTATGGCGTGAAGCTCGACGAGTGTGAGCCGTGTAACGGCTACCCCAGCTTTGATCAGTTCTTCACTCGTCGCCTGCGCGATGGCGTGCGGCCGATCGCGCAGGTGAGCGTGGTGTCGCCCGCGGATGGGCGGCTGGAGCAGCTGGGCGCGGTGCGGCCCAACGGGCGCATCCAGGTCAAGGCCTCCGAATATTCGGTGGGGGAGCTGATCGGGGACGACTCGGAGGCGCCGCGCTACGCGGGCGGCAGCTTCGCCGTGGTCTATCTCTCACCGCGCGATTATCACCGCGTGCACTCGCCGGTGGCGGGGGAGCTGAAGCTGGTGCGCTCGATGAAGGGCGACCTGTACCCCGTCAACAGCATCGGGGAGCGCCACGTGCCCGACCTGTTCGTGCGCAACCAGCGGGTGGCGCTGGTGATCGACACGCCGGACGTCGGCCGGGTCACCGTGGTGATGGTGGGCGCCATCATCGTGGGGCGCATCAGCGTCACTGCGCTGGGCGGCCCTGACACGCGGCCGGGCATCTACCCGCTCGATCCCGCTGTACCAGTTCGGGCCGGTGACGAGCTGGGAGTGTTCCACCTTGGCTCGACTGCCGTACTGTTCGTGGAGCCTCAGGTGACTCTTTCGCATGATCTGGGCTCGATTCGCTATGGAGAGGCCCTTTCGAGTCGTTGATGTCTGACGAGGTGCGCTCCAGGTCAATTCCCGCGGCGGCCGGCTCGTCAGAGCTGGCTCATGGGCCGGCAGAGGCTGCCACGCTGCAGGCGGGGAGCCCTGCCTCCGAGCCGCCTCCGTCGAGCCCGTCGGACTCGGAGCGCCCCACCAATCCGATGCCCACTCCCGTGGCGGAGCTCGCCACTCATCTTGCAGCCGCCGCGCAGGATCCGCCGCCGCCGCCGTCGGTGCGCCCTCCGCCTCCCAGTCAGCGGGCTCGGCTGGCCACCGGCTCGTCGCCGCCGGGCGCCCGCAGCGCGAGTCGCTCCTTCACGCCGCTGCCCATCTCCGTCAGCCACTCGCTGCCGCCGCCACAGCGGCCGTCCGATCCCGTACCGCTGGTGCACCGCACGGCCACCTCGATGGCGCCGCAGCCGCCGCCGCACCTGCGTTCGTCACTGCCGCCGCGCAGCACCCTGCCGCCAGGGCTGGTGGAGCCCAAGCGCATCATCGAGGTGCTGGGCAGCAACGTGCCGGTGCTCGATAACCAGCTGGAAGAGGAGATCGAAGATCTCGACGACAGCGAGGCGCGGGAGCTGGCGGAGGGGGGAGACGAGGAGCCGGCGCCGCCCAACCCGGACTTCGCCCTGGACGTGGACTTCGACGCGCCGCCGGCTGCGGACGCTGCTGCGGCCGGGGTAACCAGCGCGGGCGGGGCCGCGGCCGATGCTGAGCCCACGTCGGAGCCCGGCAGCGTGCTCGACGCGGAGCAGATCGTCGACATCACCTCGCAGCCGCCGCGCGGCGCTGCGGGGCAGGCGGACGCGGCGGCGCGCGCCAAGGTACCGCCGAAGAAGCGCAAGCGCCCGCCGCCGCCCTCGTCGCGCTCGGGCGAGCACCAGCTGGACGCCGCCGCGCTGGAGAAGGCCGCTCGCGACAAGGCCGCGAGCGAAAAAGCAGAGAAGGCTGCGCAGGAGAAGGCGGCCGAGCGCCGCAGCGACGCCGCGCCGCCCGCACACCCTGCCCGCAAGTGGTGGGAGGAGATGTTCTCGGAGGAGTTCCTGCGAGCCATCCCCATCCTCTCGCCGCGCCAGCTGGAGCGCGAGGTCAACTTCATCGAGGAGTCACTGGGCGTGGCACCGGGCGGGCAGATCCTGGATCTGGCCTGCGGCGCGGGGCAACACGCGGTGGAGCTGGCGGCGCGCGGCTATGAGCTGGTCGGCTTCGATCTGTCGCAGTCGCAGCTGGACTGGGCGTCGGGTTTGGCGCTGGAGCGCAATCAGCGCCTGCAGTTCACCGCCGGGGACATGCGCGAGCTCTCCTACCAGGAGTCGTTCGACGCCATCTACTCGTGGAACACCAGCTTTGGCTTCTTCGAGGAGGACAAGAACGTCGACGTCGCGCACCGCATCTTCAAGGCTCTGCGCCCGGGCGGGCGCTTCTTGCTCGACGTCATCAACCGCGATTTCGTGGTGGCGCAGCAGCCGGGGCAGACCTGGTTCGAGGGCGATGGCTGCGTGTGCATCGATGACGTGACGATCGATTTCATCACCAGCCGCATGCGGGTCAAGCGCACGTTGATGCTGACCAACGGCAAGAACCGCGAGTGCACCTACTCGGTGCGCATCTACGGCCTGCACGAGCTGGGCAAGATGTTGCACGACGTGGGCTTCAAGATCCTGAAGGTGAGCGGCCGCCCGGAGATGCCCGGCGTCTTCTTCGGCTCCACCTCGCCGCGCGTGATCATCCTGGCCGGCAAGCCCTGACGAGCAACGGGTCTTGGCACCCGTGCCCCTGCCCGCTACCACCAACGGGTGACCGCCACCCCGCGAGCAGGCGCGCCCACTGCTTCTCCCGCCACTGCATTTCCTGCCATATCGCCAGCGGCGCCGCTGCGCCCGCTCGGCGCGCTGCAGCAGGTGCTGCGCGGCGAGCGTGCGCCGGACAGCGCCGAAGAGGCGCGCGCGGCGCTGATCGAGCTGGCGCGCCGCAGGTCGGGGCGCATGCCGGCGGAGCTGCTGGTCGATCAGGCGCTGCGAGCGGCAGAGGGCACGGACTGGCCCACCCGGCGTGCGGCGCTGGACGCGTTGCTGCGGCGGCTCGGCTTTGCGCAGCGAGACGGCCTGGTCATCGCGGAGCGCCCTGCCGCGGGCGCGGTGCTCGGCCGCTATCGGCTGGCGAGCGGCGCCGACCCGCGCAGCAGCAAGGCCAGCCAGAGCAAGGGTCCGCGGCCGTACCAGACGTCGGTGTATGCGCTCTCGCCCGTGCAGGTGAGCTGCGACTGCGCGGACTTCGTCCGCTCCTCCCTGGGGCTGTGCAAACACTCGCTGGTCGTGCTGGAGGAGCTGGTGGCCTCGCCACGTCACTGGCGCCAGGGGCTCGAGCAGCAGCGGGCTCCGGAGCGGCAGCTGCCCGAGCTGTGCTGGGACTGGCTGCGACCGTGGACGGGGCAGGGAGATCGCCTGGCGGGCCTGCGCTGGCGGCCCGCGGGAGCTGCAGCCAGCAGCGGCCCCGAACCGTGGCGCGCGGTGATCGAGCGCGGCTTCGCCGCAGACCAGCCAGAAGCAGCAGCGCTGGCCGAGCCGGAGCGCCGCCTGGCGTTGCTGGAGGCATTGCACGAGGCGCTCGCCGCGGGCGCCGTGCTCGCCGAGCCCGCCGCGCAGGCCATCGTCCGCGATGAGCTGGAGAGCGCGCGGCGCCGTGCCGCGGGGCGCGCTGCAGCCCCCGCCGCGCTGGCGCAGCTCGGCAGCCTGAAGCGCACGCTCTACCCCTATCAGCTGGAGGGCCTGCAGCGGCTGCTCGCCGAGCAGCGGCTGCTGCTGGCCGATGACATGGGGCTCGGCAAGACCACGCAGGCCATCGCCGCCTGTCACGCGCTGTATGCCTCGGGTCGAGTGCGGCGCGGCCTGTTGATCGTGCCGGCGCCGCTCAAGACGCAGTGGCAGCGCGAGTGGCTGGCCACCACCGACCAGGTGCCGCTCTCGCTCGTCGATGGCTCGAAGCCCGAGCGCGAGCGCCTGTATCGGCAGACCGAGCGCGGCTTTCTGATCCTGCACTACGAGCAGCTGCTGCGCGACCTGGAGCCGGTGCAGCGCTTTGCGCCCGAGCTGGTGGTGCTGGATGAGGCGCAGCGCATCAAGAACTGGACCACCAAATCCTACTCCTACGTGACCAGCCTGAGCCCCGAGTGGCGGCTGGTGCTGACCGGTACTCCGCTGGAGAACCGTCTGGAGGAGCTGGCCACCCTGCTCGACTGGATCGATGACAGCGCGCTCGCGCCCAAGTGGCGGCTCGGCCCCTGGCACACGGAGTGGAGCGCGGAGGGCAGCGCGCGCATCGGCGCCCGGCACCTGGAGACTCTGCGGCAGCGGGCGGGGCACTGTCTGCTGCGGCGAATCCGGCGCGAGGTGCTGCAGCAGCTGCCGCCGCGCACTGATGCTCGCGTGCCGATCGAGATGACCGAGCAGCAGCGCGAGGAGCACGACGCCCGCACCGTGCCCATCGCCCAGCTGATGCAGCTGGCGCGGCGCCGGCCGCTGCGCGCGCCCGAGTTCTTGAAGCTGATGCAGCTGCTCGCGCAGCAGCGCATCATCTCCAACGGCATGGCGCAGCTGCGCTTCGCTGAGGTGTGGCCGGTGTATTCGCAGGCCGTCGCGGATGAAGCGCTGCTCAGCACCAGTGGCTCGCCCAAGCTGCTCGAGCTGCGGCGACTGCTCGGCGAGCTGGCCATCACCCAGGGGCGCAAGGTGGTGGTCTTCAGCCAGTGGCGCAAGATGCTGCGCCTGGCGCACTGGGCCGTGGCGGGGCTCTTGGAGGCGCAGGGCTTGCGCGCCGTCTTCTTCACGGGAGAGGAGAGCCAGCGCCAGCGCACGCAGAACGTGGCGGACTTTCACGACGACGCCAGCGTGCGGGTGATGTTCCTGAGCGACGCGGGTGGGGTGGGGCTGAACTTGCAGCACGCCGCCAGCGCCTGCATCAACCTGGAGCTGCCCTGGAACCCCGCCGTGCTCGAGCAGCGCGTGGGCCGCATCTATCGCCTGGGCCAGACCCAGCCCATCGACGTCTTCCATCTGGTCAGCGAATACGGCATCGAGGCGCGCATCGCCGGGCTGCTCGGCAGTAAAGAGGCGCTGTTCACCGGCTTGTTTGACGGCACCACCGACAGCGTGCGCTTCGACACGCCGTCGAGCTTCGTGAAGGATCTCGAGCGGCTGGTGGAGCACGTGGAGCTGCCGCCCGCGGATGGGGACACGGAGGTCACGGGAGCGGACGCCGACGTCGCGGAGCGGGCGGACGCCGACGTCGCGGAGTCGGCGGACGCAGCGGCGGAGCCGGCGCTCGGGGAGCCGCAAGCCGTCCAGGCTGCCGAGCAGCGAGCCACCCCGGCGGCAGGCCCCAGCGCGCCTCCGCTCCGAGTCGACGCTCTGTTCGAACGCATCCGAGTGACGCGCACCGCGAACGGAGGGCTGCGGCTCGACGCCGAGCCCGAGGCCGCCGACGAGCTGGCGCGCTTGCTGCAGGGGCTAGCGGCGTTGCTGTCGACAGCGAGCAAACCCTGACTCGCAGCGGTGAGCAAAGATGCTGGCCGCGGAGCGAGCCGGCGCTCACTTGCTGGCAGGGTCGTTGGCGGCTCCGGGAGCACGCACCACCAGCACGGGGCAGCGGGCTAGCCGTACCACGCGCTCGGCGACCGAGCCCATGAGCAGGTGCTGCAGACCCGTCCGACCGTGAGTGCCCATCACGATCAGATCAAACTCCTGGGCCTGTGCGACGATCTCCCCCGCGATGTTGCCGCGTAGGAGCCGCGTCTCTACCCGGCGTACACCGTCTGCTCGCATCGCCTGCTGGAAGCCTGCCAGCCGCTCGCCGAGCACTGTCATCAGCTGATCGAGCTGCGCGGGCAGGTTCAACACGTAGCCTTCGGGGATATCGAAGAGCTCGGCCGATTGCACGTGCAGCAGGGTCAGCTCGGCGTCATAGCGCTGCGCCAGATCGGCGGCCACCAGGGCGGCGTGTTGCGCGTGGGACGAGAAGTCAGTCGGAACCAGGATCTTCTGAAATGCCATGTCTCGAGTGCGCTCCGCGAGCACCCCTGGGAAGCGGGATGCAAAGACACTCTAGTGTCACCTGCGCTGCTGTCACGCCGCTGACCGGCGGCCAGCTCCCAGCGCCGTCATGGGGCGTCAGGCAACGGTCTGCGAGCGCCGAGCAGGGCGCGCGCTGCACCGCCTGATGAAACGCGCGGCTCCGCTCACCGCAGCGGCGCGGAAATGCCGCCTGCGATCGCCGTGCCCTTTTGGTGCTGCTTCATGCCACAGCGACTCTTCATGCCACAGCTACAAGGCCGTGTGCGATGTCCAAGCTGCGAGTTGTTTTTGAAAAACTTGCATGCCGGGATCTGGACTCGTGATCTCTCGTGCGTTAGGTACAAGTACCTATGTCGAGCGTCGCCCGGCTCTGCGTGCTCGTCCTGACGGTGTTGTTTCAGGTCAGCGTCTGGCAGCTCATCTGGCCGAGCCCGTGTTTTGCCAGCGAGTCGCTTACCTCTCGGGCTGCTTCTCCTACCGTGGCGCTGATGGAGCAGGTCGGGCGAGAGCAGCGCGGGCACGGTGCTGCCGGCAAGGGTGCTGCCGGCAAGGGTGCTGACGCCGCGCGAGCGCATGACGTCGAGCTCGCGGATGCTCGAGAAGGCAGTCGTGCGTCCGACGGCGGTGATTCAGGGAGTGATTCAGGGAGTGATTCCGGCAGGGGCGCTCCGGATGGTGCTCCTCAGGATGGCGCTCCCCAGGGCAGTGATGCCCCCGAGGGGAAGGCAGACGAGCGCTCCGCTCCCATGGCGGACGACATCCTCGAGGACGCGATGAGGCTCATCGCAGTGCACCGCGTGGGGGTCGATGCCGGCGGACGCTCTGGCCTCGCACGGGACGAGCTGCGGCGTGGAAATCCAGCGCTGGATACACCGGACAAGCCGCCCCGAGCTCCGGCGGTGCTCCATCGCCCTCCACGCCATCGCCAGCTCTGACGCGTACGCGCACAGGCCGCTCTAGGTAACGGGCTTCAGGGTACCGGACGCCGACAGTGTCGAGCGCCCGGTGCGAAGCTGTTGCTTCCGTGCCGAGCGCACGCGCAACGGTGCGGAGCGCGCAGCGGTGCGGAGCATGTTGCGTTCAGGTGCCGAGCACCTGGCGGCGGCCTGCCGAGCGCCAAGCGCGGAGCGGATCGCGGTGTGCCTCGCGGCGAGCGTGCAGTCGCCGTGCGGTCGTCGTGTGCGCTGTGAGCGAGTGGAAGTACCGAAAAAACATCGGGAACAGTGCCCAATCATCGTTTGTTCGTCGGCGCATCGAGCCGATCTACCGCCTTGTTCGCCGCAGTGGCGAGCAGGGTCACCGGAGCGCACTGAGCTGCGTTCGCACCATCCATCATCCTTTTCATTTTCATTTCGGAGGTCCTTCATGAAGCCGTCGGATACGACGCGCCTACCTTCGCTTGCGCGAGATCTCTCCGCGGGCGTCGTAGTGTTTCTCGTCGCCTTGCCCTTGTGTCTCGGGATCGCGCTGGCGTCCAACGCACCGCTGTTCTCCGGCATCGTCGCCGGCGTCGTCGGCGGCATCGTGGTGGGCCTGCTCAGCGGATCCCATACCAGCGTGGCTGGGCCTGCCGCTGGGCTCACCGCCATCGTCGCGGCGCAGGTCGCCACGCTGGGCTCCTTTCAAGCCGTGCTCATGGCCACGGTCATCGCCGGCGTCATCCAGATCGCGCTGGGCTTTGCCAGAGCCGGATTCATCGCGGCGTTTTTCCCCTCGAGCGTCATCAAGGGGTTACTGTCCGCGATCGGCCTGATCCTGATCCTGAAGCAGCTTCCGCACGTGCTCGGCCATGACTCCGATCCCGTCGGCGAGCTGGCCTTCGAGCAACCCGATCACGACAACACGTTCAGCGGGCTGCTCTCGACCTTTTTTGACATTCACCCGGGCGCCGCTCTGGTGGGGGTCAGCTCGATAGCGCTGCTCTTGCTGTGGGACCGGGTGGCGTTCCTGAAGAAGAGCCCGGTGCCTGCTCCGCTCCTGGTCGTGGTGGCAGGATTGTTCCTCAACTACCTGTTCGGAGCCTGGTATCCCGCCTTCCGCATCAACACAGAGCACCTGGTCAACGTGCCGACCGGTGAGGGCGGCATCTCCTCCCTGATCCAGACTCCAGACTGGTCCAAGCTGGGGAGCGCCGACCTGTATGTGGCAGCCATCACGCTGGCGGTTGTCGCCTCGCTGGAGACGCTGTTGAACCTGGAGGCGGTCGACCGCATCGATCCTCGGCAGCGGCACTCACCGCCCAATCGCGAGCTGTGGGCGCAGGGGGCCGGCAACGTCCTCAGCGGCCTGATCGGCGGCTTGCCGCTGACCAGCGTCATCGTGCGCAGCAGCGTGAACGTCAACGCTGGCGCCAAATCGCGCCTGAGCGCCGTGGTCCACGGCGTGCTGCTCTCCGTCTGCGTGCTGATGGTGCCCGGGCTCTTGAACCAGATCCCGCTGGCATGCCTGGCGGCGATCCTGGTGGTGACCGGCTTCAAGCTGGCCAGCCCCAAGCTGGTGCGGCAGATGTGGTCCGAGGGCAAGCCGCAGTTCTTGCCCTATGCGATCACGGTGGCCGCCATCGTCGTCACGGATCTGCTCAAGGGCATCGCCGTGGGCCTGGTGGTCGCGGTGGGCTTCATCCTGCACAGCAACCTGCGCCGGCCGCTGCGGCGTGTGATCGAGAAACACGTCACCGGCGACGTGCTGCGCATCGAGCTTGCCAACCAGGTGAGCTTCCTCAATCGCGCCGCGCTGGAGCGCGCGCTCAAGTCCGTGCCGCGCGGCGGCCGGGTGCTGATCGACGCACGCAACACGGACTACGTCGACCCGGACGTCCTGGACCTGCTCGACGACTTCTGCAAGACGACGGCGCCGGCTCACAACGTGGAGGTCAGCATGGTGGGCTTCAAGGACCGCTATCCTCGCCTGCCCGACAACATCCAGTTCGTGGACTACTCCTCGCGGGACGTACGCGACGCGCTCACCCCCGATCAGGTGCTCCAGCTCTTGCACGAGGGGAACGAGCGCTTCCGCGGCGGCCAGCGTCTGACCCGCGATCTGGTGCGCCAGGTCAACGCCACTGCCAGCGGTCAGGCGCCCATGGCGGTCGTGCTCTCCTGCATCGACAGCCGCACCCCGGCCGAGCTCATCTTCGACCTGGGCATCGGTGACGTCTTCAGCATCCGCATCGCCGGCAACGTGGCGCGCGAGAAGGTGCTGGGCAGCATGGAGTTTGGCACGCTCGTGGCTGGCGCCAAGCTGATCCTGGTGCTCGGCCACACCAGCTGCGGCGCGGTCAAGGCCGCGGTGGATCTGGCGCTGCGCAAGCAGTCCGCGGAGGAGGCGCTGGGCTGCAAGCACCTCGATGTCCTGATCAGCGACATCCAGCGCGCGATCGATCCGCAGCTGCCGATCCCCGTGCCCGATCACCCGGACGCACCCGTGCGGGAGAGCTACGTGGATGATGTCGCGCGCCGCAACGTGCAGCGCACCATGGCGGTGATCCGCCAGGAGAGTGGCGCGATCGATGCGGCGATCCGCGCGGGCAAGATCGCCCTGGTGGGCGGCCTGTATGACGTGCGCACGGGCGAGGTCTCGTTCTTCGCGCTGGACGGCGGCATCAGCGAGCGGGCCCTGCTCAACAACGTGCACATCCATCCGAGTGCGCGCAGCCGCAAGCTCGCGGAGCGCCCCTCGTCGCCCACGGCGGCGGAGTGAGCTCGAGAGCCGCCGGACGTAACCCTCCGCGGACGTCCGGCGGCGCGCTTGCAGCGCCACCGCTAGCGTCCGGCGGCGCCGCAGACGCTGGCCTCGGGGCGATTTTGCAGGTCCGCCGAGAGGATGCACAGGCTGGGCACGAACAGGGCCGTGAAGGCGGCGCGATCGAGCACGCCATTTGCCAGCACGCTCAAGCCAGGGTCGAGCTGGTCGAGCTGGCTCTGCAGGGTTGCCGGAAGCACCCCCAGCTCTCCCGCTGCATCGACCAGGGTCAGATCCTCGCTGAAGCGAAGGAAGGTGGCAGAGACCGGATCCTCCCCCGTGGTGGGCAGGTTGAGGCTGGTCAGCGCCTGCCGGTAGAAGGTCTGCGTGTCTGCCTCGATCTGACGCGCGAACTCCTGCGGCGTCACGTAGATGCTCTGGATCTGCTGGACCTCGTCCACGTTGAGACCGAGCGTGCCGCTGTTGGCGAGCACGAAGTCACGCACCTCATCCACGACGGGGATCAAGCCCGCGGCATGGCAGTTGGCGCAGGAGATGGCGGTGGTGACCTGGAGGTTGTTCCGGTTCGTGTCCAGTAAGGTGTCCGACTCCTCCAGGAGGTTGCCGTTTGCGTCGGCGATGATGAAGCCCAGCAGCCCGTTGGGCAGGGTAAAAATGGCCTCCGTTTCCTCCTGCGCGAAGCCGAACGGATCCTCGAAGATGCTCTGATTTGCCGGGCCCCCGACCGCAAAGCTCTGCCAGAGGGCGCCAGCGCGCACCCCCATCGCGTGGCGTTCCACCATGCGATCCTGAGTCGAGATGCGCGAGTTGGTGGTGCCGGCGCGGATCATCTCCTCATCCAGCAAGTTCTGCGCTACGTCGATCGCGAGATCATTGAGCGCGAAGTCACCCAGCGTCGCGTTCACGTCGACGTCGATCAGCGCGTAGTACAGGTTGCCCACCATCGCCACCGCGAGCAGCTGGTCGGCAAACATCAGGGGCACCGTCGTGTTCGACGCCAGCCGTGCCGCAGAGGCCTCCGGCCCCTCGAAGCGCACGGCGTACGGGTTGTTGTTGACGATCGTCTCCCAGGCGTCAACGAAGCTCGCTCCGTTCACGCTGAGCGGACGATCCCAGTCGTAGTCGCGCAGATCGATGCGGTACAGCGTGCGCGCGGGGTCGATGGCGGTGGGCGCCACGACCCTGTTCCGAATCGACAGCATGTTCAGCGCCTTGCTCAGAGCCTGGCGCTCGCGCTCCAGGTCGCCCGAGCACTGACCCGCGACAAAGCGGTCATTCAGTGACAGGTAGCGCAGGAACGGGCGATTGGCGGCGGCGCTGGCGAGCAGATCCGCGTTCACCTGGCGGTACAGCTCGTCAAAGCTGATCTGCTGCTCCATGCAGCCCGAGGCGACCGAGGTGGGCGGGCCCGCAGGGGCGCCGGCTGGATCGTCGGTGGCCTGCATGTCCGTGGCCTGCATGTCCGTGGTCTGCATCGTGGCGCAGTTGGCTGCTGCGGGCCGGGCTGCGCAGTCACTGGCGGGTGATGCCGGATCCAGAGCGCCGGGAGCGCTCGGGCCGCGACCGTTGTCTGCGGAGCTGGCACTCCCCGAACTCGGGTTATCGCCGGGAGCACTGCCATTGAAAGCATTACTGCCATTGAAAGCATCGTCGCCGGTATCCGAGCCGCTCAGAGGGTCGACGGCCTGCGTCGGGCCCGGGCCCTCGCTTGCGCTGACCGAATACTGGTTCGCGTCCACCAGCAGCGAGCAGCCCGGCATCGCCGCCAGCGCCACCACCGGCAGCCAGCGGGGCACTCTACTACCGCCACCATCGTTTCCGGTCGTCGCTCCAGGGTGCGCCATGGCTACTCGAATGACCACGCTAGGAGAAGCGAAGCGAGGACCGCAATAGCCAAATCGCTCGAGCTGTGGACGGCGCAGGACCTTCGCACGTATGCTGCCATCTGGAGTCTGGAGATGATGCCCATTCGCAGCCGAGCCCGGCAGCTCATGTGTGCGCTGTTGCTGGCAGCGACGTCAGCGCCCGCGCTGGCGCAGGAGGGGGCGGGGGACCCGGAGGCGCGCGCGCAGGCGCTCTTCGCCGAGGCCTGGCGGCTAATGGATCAGCGCCGCCCGGCGGAGGCCTGCATGTTGTTCCGGCGTGCGCTGGAGCTGAAGCGCTCGCCCAGCACCCTGAACAACGTGGGCCGCTGTCAGCAGCAAGAGAACGACCTGCTGGGCGCCATCGCCACCTTCGAGAGCTCGGTGGAGCTGGCGCAGCAACAGCCGCCAGGCCCCAAGCGCAATACCTGGCTAAAGGGTGCGCAGCGGGAGCTGAGCCTGCTCCAGCAGCAGGTGGCTCGCCTCGCGCTGCAGCTGCCGGATATGCCGGGGCTCGAGGTCGAGATCGATGGTGAGCCGCTCGCCCCCGGGGCTCGGCACGTGTATCTGCTACCGGGGCGTCACCGGCTGACGGCCAGCGCGCCCGACCGGGTGCCGCACGAGGTGGAGCTGCAGCTCTCGGCGGGAACGAGTGAGGAGCACCGCGTCCCCGAGCTGCGCTCCCCGGCGGTGGGTCCCGTCCTCGCTGGCACTGGCGACCCAGCGCCGAGCGCCGCAGGCTCCGGGCTGCAGCAGGACTGGCCGCCCCCCAGCTCGCAGGCTTCGCCGCGCGTGCTGCCCTGGGCGCTGATCGGTGCCGGGTCGGCAGTGGTCGTCGGCGGAGTGATCACGGGCTTGCTCGCTTCCTCCAAGGAGGGCGAGCTGGAGCGCAACTGTCCCAGTGACACCTGCCCGAGCCCGGACGTCGATCCAGGCTGGCAGGGCAGGATCGATGACACCCGGCGGATGGCGCTGGTGACGGATGTCCTGTGGGGAGTGGGTCTCGCCGCGGTCGGTGCTGGCGTCACCTTGCTGGTGCTGGAGCCCGAGGGCGACGAGCCTCAGCCCGAAGCAGAGCTTCAGGCCGGTTGTCGCGGCAGCGGTTGCGGGTTCGAGCTGCGCGGCCGCTTCTGACTGGGCTGCTGCTACCTGAGCTGCTGCTACCTGAGCTGCTGCTACCTGAGCTGCTGCTA
>JAICQL010000234.1 GCA_025937895.1 Polyangiaceae bacterium
AACGCTTTCCCCGTAAGTAATTAGAACGGCACCACTAGCTTGTTTAGCTAGCCGGCCCGTCTCGATCGTGAGCGTCTTGCCGCCCACCATCAAAGATTCACGAACAAACATTTTGCGCTCCTTTGCGCTCCCTCGCGGGAAAGCCACCCAACGACGGATGGCGTGACGCCTGGATCAAGAGCGCGCGCTTCAGCCCCGGTTCCCAAGTCTGAAGGTCCAAACAACCATCAGGCTCACGAGTCGAAGTTGAAACGAGTCGCGCCCCACCAGACTCGAAATGATGCGGCTCGCACAACTGCGGAGCCGCCTCTTGCTCGTTGCTTGTCTCAGTCAGTATCCCTGTCTGAGTATCGCCCATCGCAGCAGGACTTTGCCCATGCGACCACTCATCCGTCGCGAGACGGACCCATCCAGCGCGCCCCCCGCACCGAGTGAGGTCGGGATAGACCTCATCGAGGTTAATGCAAGAGCATCAACACCCGAGCCATCAACATCGGAGCATCGCGCGCGCTGGTGAGCGAAGCAGGCGAACTATCTGCGCAAGTTCAGGGACGAGACGATGCCCAGATAGCGCTGGATGTCCGAGTTTTTCAGATAGTTCAGGAGCCGGCGACGCTGGCTGACGAGCTTGAGCAGGCCGCGCCGCGAGTGGTGGTCCTTCTTGTGGGTCTGAAAATGCTCGGTCAAGTAGGAGATGCGCTGGCTGAGCAATGCGATCTGAACTTCCGGAGATCCCGTGTCTTTTTCGTGCAGGCGATGCTTGTCGATGACGCCCTGCTTTGCGCCGACGGCTAATGGCATGAGAAAGTTTCCCTATTGTTTTTGCGCACTATATTCCGATGGGGCGGTCACGGTCAACGTGCACTCGCATCCAACCGAGCTTCGCGGTCGACCTCGCCGATGTCGCGGTGGCTGATATCCACGTGGACGGACAGGCGCGCCTTCAGCTCTTCCGCGATGCGCTCGGCGATGGCCACCGAACGGTGGCGGCCGCCCGTGCACCCGATGGCAACCGTGAGGTAGCTTTTGCCCTCGGCCTCGTAGCGTGGCAACAGGAATTCGAGCAAAGCCATCGTCCGCTCCAGGAAGCCCTGCGCATCGGGCCGAGTCAGGACGAACTGGGCCACCGAGCGGTCCAGCCCCGAAAGTGGCCGTAGCTCGTCGACAAAGTACGGGTTATCGATGAAGCGGACGTCCAGGCTCAGGTCTGCGTCCACCGGCACCCCGTATTTGAAGCCGAAGGACAGCAGCCGAGTCCGCATGCGGTTGGTCCGGCCGGCGCCTGGGCCAAATTCCTCCACCACCCGCCGACGCAGCTCGTGCACGCTGAGGCGCGTCGTGTCCAGCACCCGGCTCGCCAGCGCCCGGAGCGGCGCCAGCCGCTCGCGCTCGATTCGGATGCCCTCCAGGACCGCACCGGGAGCCCCGCCCGGCTCCGCCCCGGTCGTGCTCAGCGGATGGGGGCGCCGGGTGCTGCTGTAGCGACGCAGCAACGCCTCGTCCGACGCATCCAGGAAGACGATGTGCAAGGTCCGCCCGGAGGCGGCGAGCAGCTGGAGCGCTTGCCCTGCCCCCTGTAGGAAGCTGCGTACCCGTACGTCAATCCCCAGCGCCAGCCGGCGCATGCCGCCGCGCTCACAGCTGGCCACCGTCTGCTCCACCAGCAGTGTGGGCAGATTGTCGACACAGAAGAAGCCGAGGTCTTCCAGCGCGCGGAGAGCCGTGGAGCGCCCCGCCCCGCTCAGGCCAGTGACCACCACCACTTCGGCCTGAGCTGCGCCAGGCGACGTAGGGTCAATCGGAGGGGAGCTCACGACGGGATGATCGCATACCGCAGGCCGCGGTAGCCAGACCCAGTCTCCGGGGAGCTCAGCCCAGGCAGCTCAGTCCCGGGGAGCTCAGTCCCGGGGAGCTCAGTCTAGGGGCGCTCAGGATTCGGGGACGTTGTCTTCTGCCGGCTCCGGGCTCGCGCCATTGCGCAGAGTGGAGCCGCTGCGGCGCTGCTTCGACTGCACGCTGCCCTTGTGGCCCGAGATCTGACGCTCGAGCTTCTGCACCGCGCGATCGATGGCCATGTACATGTCCTCGCACACCTCGTGCGCCTCGAGGTGCTCACCCCCGCTGGAGATTCGAATCTCTGCACCCTGCTCCAGCTTGTCGACGGACAGGGTCACACGCGCGCTCATCGGCTGGCGCAAAAAGCGCTGGAGCTTTTGCACCTTCTCCTCCGCGTGCGCCTTGATCGCGTCACTGGGATCCACATGCCGAAACGTGATGCTGATGTTGTTCATCGATCCTCCTGCTGAGAGTTTCGGACCGCGCGCGTCCGGGACGTATCGCTCACGCTACCGTCATGCGACCGCACCATGGTTGATGCAACCCCCCCGAACTTCGCGGCCCAGGCCGCCCACTGCTTGATGCTGCGCCGCTCGATGTTGAGCCATCTGCGCGCTGTATTTGCCTGCTATCGGCTCACTCGTGAGCACGGCCTCTGCCGTGCATGCAACGTGCTGATTCAGGCTGCAAACCCGAGCGGCGTCACCAGCGAGCCGCCTGCTCAAAACAGCTTCTTTCTCTTGGAAGAGGCCAAGATGCAGAGCATCTCTCGGTACTTTGCCACCGTGCGCCGGGCGATCTTGATGCCGTGCTCCTGCTCCAGGATCTGCACGATGGCTTGATCGCTGAGAGGACTCTGCTTGTTCTCCTCGTCGATGATCTTCTTGATGGCCTGCTTGACGCTCTCGCTGGCGATGTCCTCATCGGCTACTCGCCGAATGCTGGAGTTGAAGAAATACTTCAGCTCAAACAGCCCCTTCGGCGTGTGCATGTACTTGTTGGTCGTCACGCGCGAGATCGTCGACTCGTGCATGCCCACCGCCTCTGCCACGTCGCGGAGGATCATCGGCTTCAGGTAGGCCACGCCCTTTTCGAAGAAGTCGCGCTGCTTGTCGATGATCGACTCGGAGACCTTGACGATGGTCTTCCGGCGCTGCTCGATGGCGCGGATTAGCCACTGCGCGTTCCGCAGCTTCTCGCCCACGAACTCCTGGGCGGCGGGATCTTTCAGCAGCCGCTGGGTGAGCGCCTGGTTGATGTGCAGCTTCTGCACACCGCGATCGTTGTCGGCCACCACGAAGTTGTCGCCGTCCTTGATCACGTACACATCGGGCGTGATTCCGATGCTGCGATCGGAGTGATCGACGAAGTTGCGCGCTGGGCGGCTCTCCAGCTTCTGGATCTCCTTGGCGGCCTCGTAGACCTCTTCCAGCGAGATCTTCATGTCTCGAGCGATGGCCTGGTAGTTATGCTTCTCCAGGTTGGCCATGTGCTTCTCGAGAATGGCCAGCTCGGTCTGGTCGTAGCCAAACGCCTTGGCCTGCACGAGCAGGCACTCCTGCAGGTTGCGCGCTGCTACCCCGACCGGATCGAAGTTCTGGATCAGCTCGAGCACGAGCGGCGCATCATCCGGGTGCAGCCCCGCCTCTTCGGCGAGATCCTCGATGGTGAGATCCGGCGTGCGCGTGCCATCGGGGCGCTCGACACCCTCCAGATCCAGGTAGCCCTTGTCGTCCAGGTTGCCGATGACGAGCTCGGCGAAGCGCCGCTCCTCCTCGGTAAAATCGCTCATCTGCAGCTGCCAGCGCAGATGATCCGCCAGGCTGTTGGGCTTGGTGAGGTTCTGCTCGAAGGGCGGCAGATCATCGGTGCTGCGCGGCCCCAGCGAAGGCGCTTGCTGCTGGGTTCGATTCTCCAGGAATTTTTCCCAGTCGACCTCGCGCGTCGCCTTCTCCGCTTCGACCTTGTGATGCTCGCCGGCGGCGAAGTTGTTTTCGCCCACCTCCCCTGCCGCCGCCGCGGATGCGCCCGGGATGCGGCCCGGCTCGTCCATGGTGCGTGACTTGGGCTCGCCCTCCTCCTCGGCAGAGAGGATGGGATTGCCATCGAGCTCTTTTCTGACCTCGTCGATGAGCTCCAGCCGCGAGAGTTGCAGGAGACGAATCGCCTGCTGCAGCTGCGGCGTCATCACCAGCTGCTGAGTCAGTCGAAGCTGTTGTTTGAGTTCCATTGAGTCAGTCGATACTCGGCAAGCGACGGGCGAGAAAGCCCACAGATTACGCGCCTATTGTAACATTTCCAGAACTTACCAAAGGCAAGTAATTTGCCCACCGCGCGACGAAGAATGGTTGACCAAGCCTGCTGGCGAAAACTGCGGGCGGATACTCGGGGCGGATTCTCGGGGAGATCAGATACTGCGGGCGGAAAACGTGGAATTGCGTGCCGGAAACTGCGTCAGGAGACTGCAATCGGATTTGCCGAGAACCCCCGCAGCGACCGTAGGCTCTCCGTATTTGTTACCCGACCCGGCCGTTCGAGCAAGTCCCCAAGTTTGGGCGGTCGCAGCCGAGGACGGGACGGGGTCATTTGCCCCGTATCCCGGGTGTGGGGTCAGGTGCCGATCGCACGTCCGAGACCACCCTAACCCAGGTTTCCCGCTGCGCAAGCAGGCAGCCTGCCGCCCGATGTTTCCCCCGTCGAGACATGAGCTTGCGCCTAGCCGGCTTTGCGATGGCTGTCCACTCCTCGGCAATAGTTTCGGAAAAGTTCTGGTCGCTCCGTGGGCTCTCTAGGATTGAGCGCGATGAAGGCTCTTCACCTCGTCGCGCACGCGAATCCTGGAAAGCTGGCCCCCAAGCTCGTGGACGGGCGACTGCTGGATCTGCTGGCAGGGCGCGACGCGATGCCGATTCCCTCCCGCACCGAGTCCCTGGAGCTGCTGCTCGCCCTCGCCGAAGCGAGCCACGAGCTGCTCGGCGGCGTCGCCGGGCGCACGACCTTTCAGTTCGATGCGGACCGGGAGGTCTGGGAGTGCGGGCTGGAGCTGTGCGGTGGCGATGTGCTGGTGTCCGTTTACCGGCCCAGCCCCGCAACCAGGATCGCCACCCACGAGCGTCGGGTGACGCGCCGCGACTTTTTGAACGCACAGCTCGAGATGTTGTCGACCATCGCGCGCGGCCGGCGCGACGGTGCGCCCGAGTCGGCCCGCAACCGCTATGTCTTCGCAGCAGAGCGCCTGTGCTCCCAGCTGTCGAGCCCGGCCTTGCTCGGCGAGGCGCCCAGCGCCGCGCGCTGCGAGCGCGCGGTGACGGGGCCGAGCTTCGGTAGCGTGAGCCTCTGCGCGCGCGGCCGCCTGAAGATGACCCGGCCGCGCCTGGTGGACTCCGAGCACGTGGAGCGCAGTGATCTGCACGCCCTCCTGGTCGAAGGTACTCTGCAGATCCACGCCGGTGGCGCCACGCTGAGCTCCAGTGCCAGTCAGCTCTTCATCGACGCCGAGCGCCTGGTGCTGGGGGCGGAGGAGGTGCTCTCGACCTGGGAGAGCGGTCGCGTGCTGGCGACCCGCCTCAAGCTGTCGGAGCTGGAGCTGGCCCTGTACCGCACCCGCTCCGACGGCCTCATCGAGCTCGGGGCGCGCGGCGGCCAGCGCGAGGCCCCTCGCCGCCGCATGCAGCTGGTCAACGTCGACTCGATCTGCTGGGTGCGCGCGGTGTGCCACTTCGCGCTCGCGCTGACGGCCGAGTTCTGTGCGGTGGACGAGCGACAGCAGCGCAACCTGCGGCTCACCGCGCTGGAGCGCAGCGCGCGCGCGCTGCTGGAGCGCGCGTCGGTCGAGGACCACGCGCTGACCAACGATCATCCAGAGGACTACCGGCGGTTCGCGCGCAGGCGACGCTCGATGGCGACGGGCCTCTGGGAGCACGGCGGCACCATGCGCTTCTCCGCGCGCTGGGTGGCGACGGTGCCAGGCCTCGATCTGCGGGCGACGTTCCTGTGCGGCGACAGCATCATCGTGGACTCGAGCCGCGAGACGGCCTGTATCGATCGGCTGAACGGCAAGATCATGTGGCGCGCGCCCAGCGGGCCGGCAGCCTGCACGGTCTCTCCCGCTGGCCTGATTCGCTTTCGACCCGACGGGCACCTGAGCAGCATCGACCTGAGCAACGGGGTGCAGCGCTTCGCGCTCCAGCTCAAGCCGCGCACGGGCGGCGGCGCCGCCGGCTCCGTCGTCTACAGTGACGGCTTGCCGAAGCTGCTGGCGCTCACCGAGGGCGATCGGCAAATCAGCGCCGTGGACCTGATCACCGGTGAGGTTCGCTGGCGGCACACCGCAGCCCGGCCCGGTAGCTACCGCCTGCGCCGCGTCGGCAAGCTGTTGCTGGTGGCAGGTGGCAGCAGCACGCTGTTCGCGCTCGACCTGACCAGCGGCGAGGCGGTCTGGCGCTTCTGCAGCCGGCTGCCGTTCAGCGGTGCGCTGGCCGTCGATCAGACGTCGGCCGTGGCCGTGAGTGGAGCACCGGGCAACTGGCAGCTGCAACACCTCGATCCCTGGACGGGCGAGTGCCGCTGGAGCGCGGAGATGCTGGAGGCGCCGCTCCCCGGCAAACATCCCTTGCTCACGCCCAAGGTCGTGGTCATGCCAGTCGGCAACGAGGGCTCCTCCGGAGCCGAGGCGTTTGACCGTCAGACGGGGCGCTCACTCTGGCGACACCACGCGGATCTGGCGTCCGCCGCCAGCGCCTGGCTGGCGTTTGACGACCTCGTCCTGATCAACGACGGCGCAGGGGTGCTGATGTGCCTGGAAGCGAGCACCGGTCGCCCGTTGTATAATCACGTCTTCGCCGGTAGCTCCGCCACCGACACGCCGCGTCGTCTCGAGCCGGTGCTACGCAACGGCGCGCTGTTCGTGCCCCAGCAGCAGGTGCACGTGGTGCGGCCGCGGACGGGTGAAATCATCGGTACGGTGCCGCCGGATCTGGTCCCCGACTTGCTCCGCGTGGACGAGCGCTGCGACGTGTATGTCGGCGAGGAGAGCGGTCACCTGGCGGCGTTTGGCTCCGCGCCTCGTCTGGCGGTGGTCGGACAGAGCTCCTGATTCGGAGCATCGCCAGCGTTGCAACGCAAGCCCCGCGCTGCAGCGCGCGTGGCTAGCGTTGCTGCCGGGCGCTGTCGCTCGTGCGATCGGCAGGTGGGAACGACGAGGGGATGCTCTTCGTGCCCTGGGCTCGCGGCAAGGACACCCGCGCGGCGGGGGCGTTGGCGCGCACGAAGGCTGCCAGGCGGCGCAGCGGAACAGCGGTGGGACACAGGCCCTCCTTCCGCTCCAGCTCCGCGTCGGTCAGGAACTCGAAGGAGCGTGCCGCAGCGCCGTAGTCCGGCAAGCTGCGCGTCGCGGCCAGCACCAGGTTCATCGTTCCCTGGAACTGCCCGCGAGAGGTGGCGATGCGCGGACCATCGCCACGATCGCAGCGGCCGCAGGCGATGCAGCGCCCGAAGTCGGCCATCTGCGCCCGGTCTGCCGCCGAGAGCGGGGCCAGGCCATCGTCCGCGTAGTTCTCGCGAAAGCGCTCCAGGCCCGGCTGGCGCTCACCGCGTGCTCGCCGCCATAGCGTGCGCAGAAGGGCCAGAGCCAGGAATAACAGAGCCAGCAGTCGACCGCGCATGATGGTCCGGTGAGGTGCGAGTACAGCGTAGCCTCTCCGTGCGGTGGCGACAACGCACGCAGCGGATTATCCCGGGCCACAAATCACCGCCGAACAGAGCACCGCCAGCGAGATGCCGGCGCAGCTGTCAGGTCCGAGCGATCACGGCCCAACGATTCACTGCAGAGACGCGGCCTGACCCTTGGCATTTGCCGGCGCGGCGTTTAGGCGCTATCAAGCGAGCTGCGAGATCGTGCGCGCAACGAACATCCTCCTGCCGTGCGCTCTGATCACCGGTCTGCTCGGCGCTGGTACGCTGGGCTGCGGGGGCTCGAGCCAGGTGGCACCGCAGGCTGCTGCCATCGCCAGCGCGCGCGTGCAGAGCCAAACCAACCCGTATCGGCCTCGCCTGACCTTGGTGGAGCGCGAGGGCGATCCGCTGCGAGGGCTGGCGCTGGCAGTGCATGTCGCTGCGCCGCCCCCGGCATCCAGCTTGCTCGCATGGCTGGCCGAGGGGCGGTTGCGCGGCGCTGACCTGGAGAGCCTGAGCACGCGCGTGAGCCCGGACGGCTTCGTGCTGTATGCGCTGGCGAAGGAGCGCGAGGCTATCGCACGCTTCATCCTGGAGAGCAGCCGGGCGCTGACCACGCCGCTGAGCACGCTCGACGCCGAGCGCCTGCTCCAGCGCCTTGCCAGCGAACCGCTGCGCGTCGCGCGCTCGGCGAGCGAGGCGGCGCTGGCGCGCTGCGCCGGGGCGCCGCTGCTCGCGCCGTCGGGCGCGGCCCGCCCCTCGCCGGGCGACATCGCGAGCTGGCTCGACGCGGTTCGCGTCAACGATGTGGCCTTCGCCACCGTCGGATCGCAGGAGTACCTGGACGCAGCGGACCGTGCCCAGGCGTCGCTGCCGCCCTGGTCGCGGCTCGGCAGCGGGGGCTGGCGGGTTGCAGACGAGGCCCGGGTGGGGAGTGTGGCCAGCCCGCGGCCGCTGGCGCTGTCCGTGGCGCTCGGTGGTGCATCCGCTGCCGGCGTGCTGGCAGTGGCCGAGCACGTGGCCCAGCCGGACTCTCTGCTGGCCATTCGTGTCGGCGCGGGCTTTCCAGCCTGGCAGGTGGAGCGCGTCTCGACGCATCTCGCCGGCGGCAGCGCTTGCTTGCGAGTCGACATGCAGTCCACGAGCGCGGCGCCCAGCGCGGATGCGGTGGCGCGCAGCGCGTGGGACGCCGTGGATGAGCTGGAGCACACGCTGGCACGGGTCACGGCGAGCCAGGTGAATGGCGGGCAACCCGCAGCGAGCCAGCCAGGGCCGGCGCAATGGCTGTTTGCGCGGCAAGTGCTGGCAGCCGAGGCCCCGCACGAGGCCGCGGCCGTGGCGGCATGGCAGGCACTGAATGCAGCCACCAGCACGGCGGCGCCAGGCCTGCAGCGCTATGTGCACTACAGCGGCGAGCTGGCTCCAGCCGTCGCAAGCGGCACGGACCCGCTGCCTTCTCTGTTCGAGCGCGCGGGGGTGACGGACGCCAGCGGTCCCGAGGCGGTGCGGCAGGTCGAGCCCGGTCAGGGCAGCTTCTGGATGCTGCTCGCCACTCCCTGTGGCACCAGTGCCGAAGACACGGCCAGCGCGGGCACGCTGGCCCTGGCCATGCACGCGACGGCACTCGCCGCCACGGGTCGCGCCGGTGTGGTGCTCGAGCCCTGGCTGAGCGTGGATGGTATCGGGCTCATGGCGCATGCGACGGCCGCCGCCGCAAATGAGAGCCCTGCAGCGCAGGCGGAGCGAGTCGCGGAGGCGCTTGCCAGCGCTCTGCTCAGGGCTGGCCCGAGCCCCGAGGCCATCGCTGCTTCGCGTGAGGTGCTGCTCGGTACCATCGCCGAAGGGCCGAGCCCTGGGCTCGCGCTGGCGCTGCGTCAAGTCTCGGCAAATCGGCCCAGCTGGCTGGACGCGCGCGGCACGTGGACCACCTTGAGCGGCCTGTCCGCGCGCAGCGTGGAGCTGCAGCGGCAAGCCTTCCTGCGCGGTCGCCTGCGGCTGGCCAGCGTGGGTAACCACGATGAGACACAGACCATCGCTGGCGAACGCCGGCTGAAGCGGCTGTTGCACGGTGCACAATCCGGGCGCCCCGCGTGCCCCGCGCGCAGGCCCGTGCTGCCGGCATCCGGCCAGTACCGGATCGAGGCAGCGGACGCGCGCAGCAACGAGGCCATCATCGCGGTGCCTCTGCCCGCCATGCCGGAGGGCCTTCCGGCGGAGGCTCACTGGACGGAATCCCTCATGAACCGAACGGACGGTTGGTTGGCGCAGGCGCTCCAGCAGCCCGGGCTCGTGAGCACGGCGCGCGCGCGTGTGCTCGGTGGATCGGGCGCGGCGGCGCTGATCATCGAGGTGAGCGCTCTCGAGGGAAAGCGCGATGAGGCCGTCGCGCAAGTCCGCGGTTTGCTGGAGCGGCTCCGGCTCGGCGCGGCGACGAGCGATGATGCTGCGCTGGCGCTGCGGCTCCTGGAGCAGCGCAACATGGAGCTGGGGCTCAATCCTCGCGGCCGCGTGCTGGAGCTCTGGCGCGGTGCGCAGGAGCGGCCCCGTTCCGGCAGCCTGGAGGGCTTGCGCGCTCTGCACCGAGCGGCCTTCGAGGCGGGGCGGGAGGTGGTGGTGCTGACCGATCCACCGCAGTAGCCCGGGGGTGACCCAGCGCGCTCGCCCCAGGTGACCCATGTCGGCTTCGCCGCAGACTCCCGGCGGCTTCGCCGCAAGTGAGCGGTTTCGCGGCGCGGCCGGCCGTGCTAGGGGGGGCGCCATCATGACCGCCCATCAACGAGTCATCGTGCTGGATTTCGGCGCGCAGTACAGCCAGCTCATCGCCCGCCGCGTGCGCGAGCAGAACGTGTATTGCGAGCTCCATCCGGGCACGCTCTCGCTGGCAGAGATCAAGGCGCTGCAGCCAGCCGCCATCATCCTGAGCGGTGGCCCCGCCAGCGTCTACGAGGCGGATTCTCCGAAGAGCGCCCCCGGGCTGTTTGAGCTGGGCGTGCCGATCCTGGGCATCTGTTACGGCCAGCAGCTGATGGCGCAGGAGCTGGGCGGGCGGGTGGAGCCCGGGGGCAGCGGGCGCGAATACGGGCATGCGGCTGTGTCCGTGGTCTCGCCCGTGGGGATCCTGGCGCGCTTTGCGGGCGAGGCGAGCTTTCCCGTGTGGATGAGCCACGGCGACCGCCTGACCTCGCTGCCACCAGGGTTCGAGGTGCTCGGCAAGAGCGATGGGGCTCCGTTCGCGGCCATCGCCGATCGCAGCCGCCGCCTGTATGGCATCCAGTTCCATCCGGAGGTCAGCCACACGCCGCGCGGGCGTGACGTGATCGCCGGCTTTCTGTTTGAAGTGGCGGGGCTCACGGGCGACTGGACGCCGGCGCGTTTCATCGAAGAAACCATCGCCGGCATCCAGCAGCGCGTCGGGCCTGACGCAAAGGTGATCTGCGCGCTGAGTGGCGGCGTGGACAGCAGCGTCGCCGCAGAGTTGGTGCATCGCGCGGTCGGTGATCGGCTCACCTGCATCTTCGTGGACAACGGCGTGCTGCGGGATCAGGAGGTGCACGAGGTCGAGACGAACCTCCGGGCCAAGCTGGGGCTGCGTATCATCACGGTGGACGCCCGCCAGCAGTTCCTGACGGCGCTGGCCGGCGTCACGGATCCCGAGCGCAAACGCAAGATCATTGGCCACCAGTTCATCGAGGTGTTCGACGCGCACGCGCGCGACCTGCGCGACGTGTCTTTCCTGGTGCAGGGCACCCTGTATCCGGACGTGATTGAGAGTGTGGCTGTCAAAGGCCAGAGCGTCGTGATCAAGACCCACCACAACGTGGGCGGACTGCCCGAGCGCATGAAGCTGAAGCTGGTCGAGCCGCTGCGCGAGCTCTTCAAGGATGAGGTGCGGCGGGTTGGCGAGAGCCTGGGCCTCTCTCGCGATCTGCTCTGGCGTCAGCCCTTCCCCGGTCCGGGGCTTGCCATTCGCTGTCTGGGCGAGGTGACGGAGGAGCGCCTCGCGGTGCTGCGCAAGGCCGATCGCATCGTGACCGAAGAGATCCGCGCCGCCGGTCTGTACGAAGAGCTGTGGCAGTCTTTCGCCGTGCTCTTGCCGGTGCGCAGCGTCGGGGTCATGGGTGATAACCGGAGCTATCAGGAGACATGCGCCATCCGCGCGGTGACCTCTCACGATGCAATGACGGCGGACTGGGCTCGCCTGCCCTATGAGCTGCTGGCGCGAATGAGCTCGCGCATCACCAACGAGGTCCACGGTATCAATCGCGTGGTCTACGACGTGAGCTCCAAGCCCCCTGCCACGATCGAGTGGGAATGAGCCTCCAGCTGTGGCGCCTGGCTCCGCTGCTCTCCGTGCTGCTCGGCGCGGGGTTGCTGCAGGCCTGCCAGGTACCACGCGCGGCAGTGCGCTTGAGCATGGCGCGCGCCGCCGAAACGCCGCGCGATGCCACCGTCTACATCGACGAGCAGTTCGTCGGGTTTCTGGGTGTGGTGGCGGCGCGGGGCGTGAAGCTGCCGGAGGGGGAGCACCGGATCACGGTGGAAAAGGTCGGCTACTTCCCCTGGGATCGCCTGGTCGTTTCGGATCGCCAGCCGATCTCGTTGCGGGTCGAGCTACGCAAGATTCCGGAGTGAGCTGTCCGAAGACGATTCCTCGGTTGCAATCACGTTTGCCGCCGCGAGCGAGGCGTGTATATTCCGCGCACACCTCGGGGTGTACCTCAACTTGGTAGAGGGCCTGCTTTGGGTGCAGGACGTTGTGCGTTCAAATCGCACCACCCCGACTAACTCCGCTCCCGGGCGCCGTTCCCTTCACCGGGTACGGTCCCGGTCTCAGAGCGCGCAGCCCAGCTAGCACTACTGCCGAGAACTTTTCCATGGATGCCGGTTCGTGCGACCGAAGGCCATGGCTCTCGAACTGGATAGCGGCGCCACG
>JAICQL010000065.1 GCA_025937895.1 Polyangiaceae bacterium
CTCACCGCCTCGGGTGAGTTCGACCTGGAGTGCAGCGGTGAGGTGGTGACGGCGAGCGGAGCGCCGAGGCTGTATGCGCAGGAGTCTACGCCGGCTCGCCCTGCAGCTTCTCCAGCAGCGCAGCGCGCTCCAGGTCGCGCATGCTGACGTCGCCGTCGCGGGTCCACAGCTGAAAGCGCCCGGACTCGAGCCAGACCGCGTGGCGCGCCTGGCGCTCCTCGGCCGTCTTGCGCAGCTTGCCCGGCTTCTCCGCCTTGGGCAGCAGCGAGACGCGCAGGCCCAGCGCGCGCAGCTCGCGAGCGGCGACCAGCAGCTCGCCGGCTCCGTCTTCCGAGGTGGCGCCGAGCAACACGTCGAGCGCGGCCAGATCTGCCGGGAACATCCCGCCCTCGTCCATCAACAGCAGCAGCCGCTCGAAGCCGAGCGAGAAGCCACACGCGGGCACCTGGCGGCCGAGAAACAGACCGATGAGGTTGTCGTAGCGGCCGCCACCTCCCAGCGAGCCGCCAAACTTGGGGCTGGCCAGCTCGAAGATGCAGCCCGTGTAGTAGCCGAGGCCGCGTGCCAGCGCGATGTCGAAGCGGATGCGGGCGCCAGCGGCCGTGCCCTGGCTCAGCTCCAGCATGCGGCGCAGCTCAGCCAGCGCCTGCTCGCCCTCGGTGTGGCCCGCGAGGAAGCGCGCGACTCCGTCCAGATCGGCGCCCGACTCCAGCAGCTCGAGCAGCGCACGCCGCCCCGCCTCTGCCACCCCGCGCTCGGCGAGCTCACGATCGACGCCGTCTTTGCCCACCTTGTCGAGCTTGTCGATGGCGGTGATGGCGTCCACCTCCTGCTGCGGGCCGAGCCCCGCGCGCTCCACCACCGCACGCAGCAGCCCGCGGTGATTCAGCCGCACCGTGAAGTCGCTGAAGCCCAGCCGCTCCACGCACTCCACCGCGGCGCTGGCCACCTCCGCCTCCACCAGCAGCGAGGTCGAGCCCACCACGTCCACGTCGCACTGGTAAAACTCGCGGTAGCGCCCCTTGCCCGGGGTATCTGCGCGCCACACCGGCTGGATCTGGTAGCGCTTGAAGATGGGCGGCAGCTCCGCCTGGTGTGCTGCATACGCGCGCGCCAGCGGCACCGTCAGGTCATAGCGCAGCCCCAGATCCGCGAGCAGCGCGGGCGCACCCGGCACCGTCTTGCCGCTGCGCCCCTCGATCACTGCGCCCGGCTGCTGCAGTAGCACCGCGGCCTGCTCGATACCGGTGACCAGCGGCTGCCCGCGCAGCAGCACCTTGAACATGAGCTGGTCCCCCTCTTCGCCGTATTTGCCGCTGAGCGCCTCCAGGCGCTCCAGGGTGGGCGTCTCCAGCGGCTCGAAGCCATACGACTCGTACACCTGACGGATGATCGAGATGGCGTACTGGCGCTGGCGAACGTACGCCGGCAGGAAGTCTCGGGTGCCCTTGGGGGGTTGTGCGTTCTGCTTGGCCATCGAATTTACGGCGCGAGTACACCCCAGCGCGCGCGCGGAGCAAGAGGCCAGTGTCGAGAAGCACACCACCCCCGAACGCCCGTTCCGTATAAAGCCACCCAATCCTTGCCGACGGCTCTGTGCGGACCGCAAGAGCTGGTGACCCGCAGGAGCAACTCGTACTCTACCCGCTGGCGGCGGACCTCACCGCCCGCGCGCGGAAGGGAGCACGAATGGCAGTCCAACACGGTCTCTCGGGCTTGATTGCAGGAGCGCTGGGCGTGCTCGCGCTCAGCGCCGGATGCGGCAGCTCCGAGCGTGCAACACCGGACAGCGCAGCCCCGTCCAGCTCGGGTGCGTCCAGCGGGGAGAGCCTGCCGGAGCCGCCCGCCGACCCCACCACGCCCACGGAGATGACCGGCACCTTGCAGCCCAGCGGCACCCCGGCGGGCGAGGGCGTGGGCAACGTCACCCGCGCGCCCGAGGCCAGCGGCCCCGGCACACCCGCCAGTGGTGCCCCCACGGACGTGGCGCCGAGCGCGGGCTGCGGCAGGCCTGCGGGGCTCACGAGCGGCCGCGCCAGCATCGACGTGGGCGGCGAGACGCGCGAATACATCCTGGCGACACCCGAGGGTTACGACCCGGAGCAGCCCTATCGCCTGATCTTCGGCTGGCATCCGTGGGGCGGCTCAGCTCAGCAGATCGCGTCGCGGGGCTACTTTGGGCTCGGCGCGGCGAGCGCGGGGCAGGCCATCCTGGTCGCCCCGGAGGGGCGGGATTTCCGCGGCAACGGCCTGGGCTGGGGCAATGAGGGCGGCTCGGACCTCGCCTTCCTGGACGCGATGCTGGAGCGCTTCGGCTCGGAGCTGTGCATCGACCAGAACCGCATCTTCTCCACCGGCTTCAGCTTCGGCGCGATGTTCTCGTTCACGATGGCCTGCTCGCAGAGCGGCAGGATGCGGGCGATCGCGCCGCAGGCGGGCAACGCCACGACCAGCGGGCGCTGTGAGGAGGGCGAGCGCCCGGTGGCGACCCTGGCCTTCATCGGCACGGAGGACACCCTGCTCGAGGGGCACCGGCGAGCTGTCGACATCTTCGTCGAGCGCAACGGCTGCTCATCTCCGCCGGCGCTGATGCCGGCGAGCTGGTGTGATGGGCTGGGCGCAAACAACCAGCCGTGCAGCTGTGTCGAGTACCCGGATTGCAAGCAGGGCTATCCGGTGATCGCCTGCGAATACACGGCGGGGCACCAGTTTGCGCCGAACGCGGGCGACACGCTCTGGAGCTTCTTCTCGCAGTTCTGAACGCAGCTCAGCGCAGGGTCAGGGATGATGGATCACTGCGGAGCCGGGGCGAGGACCGTAAGAGTTGATCGTCAGGCCCTCGGCATCACTGCTGAAGGTGATGTCCGGCAGCACGCTGTCGTCCACACCGCTGAACGTTACGGAGTCCACCAGCACACGGACGGACAGGTCGCCCGCGAAGGCGCCGCCCGTGCCCACGTGCAGCCCGAATTGCTTGACGGCACTCCTGTCGAATGCGGCCGGATCCGGCTGCCTGCCACCCGCGTCGCTGCCGCCGAGCAACGGCGCTGCGGGGATGGCGGCGAGATCGAACGAGAGGTCTACCCAGGTCTCCTCGTCGACAAACCCGTTGTCAGCGCTGAGCGGCTCCGGGCTGTTCGGGAATCCGCCGTAGTCCTCATCCTGGGCGAACGGATTGGCGTGCAGCTCGGCGCCGAGCGTGAGCGCTCGCACGCGATAGGTGATGACGGCGGCGCTCATGTCCACGGCGGACGGCAGCGCGAAGTTGAACATCGTGTTTTGTACGCCGCCATCGACGGGCACCACGAGCTCCACACAGCCGCTGCACGGCGCACCGCCAGCGTCCCCGCCGGGAGCACCTGCCGAGCCGCCACTGCCTTCGCCTGCGCTGCCCGCCGTCGCGGAGCCGGCACTTCCGGCCTTACCCGTCAGCACGTTCGAACCGCCGCTGCCGAGGGCCTCGGGCGGTGTGGCGTCACCACAGGCGATCGACCCCACCGCAGTGAGCCACGCCATCCCGAGCACGCTGAATCTGTTCATTTGAGCTCTTCCCCCCGGCTGCGTCGAACGGCTCCTGGCTCTCACCCTTGAGCTGTCATCGCGCCCCGCGCCTGCGGGGTGGCGGTTTGATGTGGAACGGCGCGGCCCCCCAACAGCGCCCTGCCAGCGCCGCGCCGCGCAAAAAGTTTGCAGGCAGTGCAACCGGCGTTTTTTCACGTGAAAGCGTTTCCACCGGGGGTTTGTTTCCTGCCAAGCTTCGGCCGACGCTCAGCTCCTCTCGTCCCGGCTTCCGCTTCAGGAGAACCAGCCCATGCATCTCAGGCGCCTCACCCTCACCACCCTTGCACTCCCCCTCGCGCTCGCGGCCTGCTCGAGCGATCGGGAGGACCAGAGCAGCCCGGGCACTTCCGTTGCGCCCAACCAGCCCGCAGAGAGCGCGCAAACTCCTGGCGGCGAGCAGCCCCCGGAAGGCAGCGAGGCGCCGGGCGGCGTCGGCGAGACTCCGTCGAGTGAAGCGCCCCCACCCGTCACCGGGCTCGAGCAGCCCGGCAATGGCAGCGAGACCGGTGGCGCGGGCACGGCCATGCCCATGCCCGCGCCCACGCCCTTCAACTGCGTGCTGCCGGAGCTGCCGGATGCGCCCAACCTGACGTACCTGAACGAGAAGCTGCCCGATCCGTTCACGTTCCTGGACGGAACGAAGGTCACCACCAGGGAACAGTGGGACTGCCGCCGCCAGGAGATCCTCGCCATCGCGGCCAAGTACCTCTACGCCCCCATCCCCCCTGCGCCGGACTCCGTCACCGGCAGCGTCAACGGCGGCGCCATCTCGATCGCAGTGACCGTCGGCGGCACCACGGCCAACTTCACTGCCACCGTCGCCGGTGAGGGCGAGGCCATCGTGGTCGGCGGGAACATCCCCGGCGGCAACCGGACGCTGACCTTTGGCGCCGGCTTCCAGCAGCAGATCCAGACCCTCTTCGGCTTCGCCGAGCTCAACCCCAACATCGCCCGCGGCTGGATGATCGATCGGGTGATGGATGTGCTGGAGCAGAACCCCGGCAGCGGGCTCGACCCGAGCCGCCTCGCGGTCACGGGCTGCTCCGGCTGCGGCAAGGGCTCACTCCTCACCGGCGTGTTCAGCAGGGTGCCGGTGACGATCATCATCGAATCGGGCGGCGGCGGAGCCACCAGCTTCCGCCAGGTCGAGTGGTTCCGGAACGGCGAGGGCCAGTCCACCTGGACGTGCCCCGACGGCCCCCCGCAGGGCATCGACAACCTGGAAGACAACGGCGCCTGCGGCCCCTGGGTGACCAGCGCCGCCCGCCACTTCCGGGACAACCCCGAGCGGGTCGTCAACCTGCCCATCGATCAGCACCTGCTCCTGGCGACGATCGCGCCACGCTACGTGGTGCACTTCACCAACGACAACGGCAACGGCTGGTGCCACCTGGCCGGCACCTCCGAAGCGCTCGCTGCCTACGCAGCCAAGCCCGTGTGGAGCGCGCTCGGCGTGCCCGAGCGCATGGGCTTCTCCATGTACAACGCCAACCACTGCGGCGCGTCCGCCCAGCAGACCGCCCTCATCGGCGAGATGCTGCGGCTCGCCTTCAACGGCGACACCACCGCCAACACGAACGTGCTGAACATCCTGCCCAATGGCGTTCAGCAGCCCGTGAGCGAGTGGAACGACATGTGGATCGACTGGGACATGAACACGGTCCTGCAGTAACGGTGATCCAAGCCGGGGTGGCGCGCCAGAGGTGCCGCCCCGGGCAGCGCCGAGCTCGCGCCGCCCCTACAGGCCCTCCGCCGACTCGATCCTGCTCTGCAGCCGCTCGGCAAAGCGCGCCGCCGGCGCACCATCGACCAGGTCGTGATCGACCATCACCGAGAGCCCCAGGATCGAGCGTGGCACCACCTGCCCGCCGCAGACCCACGGCTTCTCGCTGACGCTGCCCACGACGAAGACCGCTGCCCGCGGCCCCGTGCTGAACGTGAACGAGAAGCCGGGGATGGACGCGAACTTGCCCACGCTCGTGATCAGCGTGGTTCCGGCGCGAGCCTTGATGCGAAAGGCGCTGCCGATGATCCATCGCGCCAGCCCCACCCGCACGAGGCGCGGCAGCCAGCGCACGGCGCGCATCAGCGCGTGCACCCAGCGGTCCTCGTCACCGAGCTCGCCCGTTGCCTGGTGGCGTGCTCGCGCCTGCTCGAGCTCGGCGTACAGGTCCTGCGCGCTGCGCTGCTGGGCGCGCCGCAACACCGCCTCGCGCGGGACCCGCCCCTCCGGGGTCTGCACCTCCACCGGCACGCTCACGTCCACGTCCTCGAAGCGCACCAGGCGCCTGCCGTGCCGCACCAGGTTGAGATCCGGGTGCTCCGCGATGGTCGCCGCAATGGCATGCACGGCGAAGGCAAACAGAGACAGTCGCTCGCCCCGACCCCGTCGCTCCGCGATGGCCGCCAGCGCGCGGGTCACGTCCAGCTCGAGCAGCGCCACCATCGGATGCCCCGTCGGGATGGCAACAAACGCATCCATCGCCAGCTGGCGGTCGAGCGACGGCTCCACTACCTGATACTTCCCGGGCGAATCGCCCGCGCGGCGCTCGGCTGCGCAGTGCTTTGCAAATACGGCAGTCGTGCGCTGATCCAGGGATGAGGGCGAGACCATGCGCCGTGGATCGCAACTATCGCGCCAGCGGCAAGCGGCCCGTCGGGGGCGGAGAGAGGCCTCTCTTTGCCATCGCCCCTCCTTGCACTGGAGCGGCGTCACGCAAGATCTGCGGCAGCGAGTGCCGAGACGAAATCCATGCGGCGCACGCGATCGCGCGATTCCTGGCGCGTCTAACGGTGCTCGGTCGCCACCGGCCCGAGCAGGTCCGGCGCGACGCCCGTGCGTCGCGAGCATTCAACGAGAGGGAACATGGGGACATCGCACGCCGGGCTCGCCCGGCCAGTGCCGCAGACCGCGCGCGCCGCGCGGCTGCTGGCGCAGCTCATCCGCTGCCATTCATCGAGCATCGGCGCTTTCCTGCTGCGCCTGGGCGTGCCCGGTGCAGACGTGGACGACGTGAAGCAGCGCGTGTGGTTGACCGCCCTGCGCTGGAGCGCACGGCTGCAGCCCGGCCGCGAACGCGCGTTCCTGTTTGCGGTGGCCCGGCGCGAGGCGGGGCATACGCGCCGCTCCTATCGGCGGCGCGCAGAGGTGGCCGACATCGAGCTCGACGCGCTGCAGAGCGCCGGCCCCGCCGCGGACGAGCTCGTGTGCCGGCGCGAGCGCATTCGACAGGCGCAGGCCGTGCTCGACGCCATGACCCGCGACCTGCGCGAGCTATTCATGGCACTGGAGAGCGGTGAGGCCACCGCCGCCGAAGTGGCGCGAGCTCAGCGTATCCCGCTCGGCACCGCCAAATCACGCTGGCGCCGCGCGCGCGAAGAGTGCTCGCGCTGCGTGCGCCGAGCGCGCGGCCGTTGAGCTGGTCATGACCGGAGACGCGGGAGCACTGAAGCACTGAAGCACTGATCCAAAGCTCTGGCGCCGGGCCTCTACGTACCAGGAAGTGATTGCGGTCGACAGGGCCGCTCATCGCGAACCAACGAGGAGACACAAATAGCATGGCTCATGTACACCTCACTGAACTGAAGTGCATTCGGCAACAGGACATCACTGGCCTGGATGAACCCGTACTCTTCATCGCAGGCATCCGCGTGTGGAACGGCAAAATCAACAGGGGCCAAATGATCGACGCGGGGCTAGATGTGCGCAGAGAGTTTTCAGGAAGCGTTCTCGTCGAGCTGAAGGAAAACAACGGCGGCGACCTCGACAAGAACAACAAGCTTCTCGGCTCGTGGACGATCCCTGACACTCCGCGCCCAACCGACAAGCTCACGGCTACGTCTTCCGGTTACCATTATGAGCTCTACTACCACGTCGGCAGCTGAACGCGCCGGAGGGGTCCAGCCCGATGGACGTCGCAAGCGCTACCGGGCGCGCCTGGTGATGACTCCCTCAGCGCTCCAGCTGGGATGAGGCTGGCAGGATGTCCCCCGCTGGCGGCGCCGCTGAGGCGCGGCCAGCGCGGGGGGCTTTCAGCCCTCTGCCAGGGCGGGCACGGAGGAGTTTCCGCAGAGCTCTCGCGCCTGTAAACGGCCGCTGGCGGGTAAACGATAAGCGCAGAGTTGCGTGCTACTGGCACGCTGCGCAGCTCTGTGCGCAGTCACCCACGCGCCGTCGGCGGCACGTCACCTGCGGCGCCTCTTACTCGCTCCGCGCAACCCGGTCCCGTGCGACCCGCGGGCAGAGCGCCCGTCGACTGTTTGGGAGCAGCCACACCGCTCGAGCCACCGCGGCGTCGCGTCTGCCTCCCGGAAGAGCGTGCCATGAACTTGCTTACGTTGACTCTGTGCTCCGTCGCCGGCGCCCTGGTCGTGCGACTGGTTGCCTTGCGCCGCCTGCAGCTGGCGGCGCGCCTGTCCCCCTCACCGCACTCGATTCCCCGGGTAGCGCTGCTCTCGGCTCTGGGGGCCTTGGCTACCATTTTCACGCTTGCCGCAGTCTCCGCGGGGCTGACCTGGCTCTTTCTCTTCGTGCTCACGAGCACGAACGTGGCCTCCGCCGAGCGAATTGCATCAGCCATCGAAACGCTTCGTGGTCTTCAAGAGTGGGCCGCCGCGGGCAGCCGACCCGTCGCCCTCCTGGTCTTGGCGGGGCTGCTCTCGATGCTGGTGGTGGTCGCGCATCGAGCGGGCAAGCGCCGCATCGAGGGCGTGTTCCGGCAGCGCTTTGCCGAAGAATCGAGGCGCCTGGATGAGGCCTTCCAGCGCGGCGAGTGGGAGCCGTTACCGAATACCCCCGAGCTCGACCAGCTCGATCACCACATCGGGGGTGCCCGGCAAGCGATTGCGGCGGCCCCTCCTGACCAGGACCTCTCTGCTGCCGTGGGACAGCTGCAGAGGCTCTACGCGCTGCGCTATGCGCTCGACCGGGCGCGGCGCATCGATCTGCAGGTGGATCCGGACGAGATCGCAGCACCGCCGCCGCGTACCCGAGGGCAGCAAGTCGCGCGGTTCTTCGTGTCCGAGGGTCTCGCGCGGTCGCTCGTCGGCGGCCGGCGCCTGGCATTCCTGGTCACATTTCTGCTGCTCGTGCCTTCGTTGGTGACCGTGCAGCTGGCGAGCGCCGCAGGCGGCCTCGATCTGCAGCTCGTGCAGCTGCAAGACTTGCAGGTAGCGGCTTCCGCTGCCGAGGCGCGCGAGGCGTGGGAGAACGCGAAGGAGCGCGGTGCAGCGAGCCCCGCCGCCGAGTCTGCCATCACTGATGATGAGGCGCTCGATGCGCTGTCGAGTCAATTCGAGTTGTCGTACGTGGAAGGCGCCAGCTTCTCGGCGCCGCTGGTGGCCACTGGAGGATTGCGGGTCCATGCGATCCGTTCGGCGATCCTGGAGAACGCTGCGGCTGCCGCGCCGGGGCGGGTCACGTTACAACAAATCGCTCCCGGCAATGAGGTAGCCGGCCTGCATGAGGTGGCGGCTTCCCACTTGGCGGAGGAGCATGCAAACCCCAGAGGTCCTCGTACCGCCGTGGGGCGCGCTGCGCGCGAACGGTTGGCGCAGCTCCGAGTCGAGCAACCGGGACTCTGGACGCAGATCAAGTCCAGCGCCCTACCCGATCGTGCCGCGTTTCAGCGGGTGGCGAGCATCGATGATCTGGGACGGTTCATCGTGGGCGAGGTGGCCGGCGTCGCCATGGCGGATGCGGTGGACTCGACAACGCCACTCGGAGCCGTCGCAGAGGAGCTACGCGCCAAGGCGTCCCCGGATGCTCTGAAGCGCGATTATGGGATTCGGATCGAGCGCTACATGACGTCGCTCGCCGGCGGAGACAGCCTGGCGCAGGCGGGGAGCGTGGCGGCGATGCACGATCCCGTGCGGCCAACATTCCAGGAAAACCCCTTCGGAGATCTGCTCGCGCAGGTCCGGACCGACGATGTCGCGACGTATCTGACCGATCACCCCCCGAGTCTGCAGCCCGCCAATGACGTCGCCGGCCGGCGCCAGGCGGCCGCCACCTACGAGGCGCTGTACGCCCAGCGCGTATCTCACGATCTGAACGACACCGCGGAGTTCTTGCTCAGCTTCGAAGATGTGTTTCCCAGTCACGCTACGCCCCAGAACACCGTTCACGAGGAGTTGCTGAACCGGGTGTCCAGCGATCGACGAGCTCCGGAGCTGTATGTTCCAGACAAGTCGACAATGGGCGACCCCCCGGGACCCACTCCCGGCGTGGGCGGCCCCATCGGGAACCCACCGGTCTCGCCTCCGGGTGGCGGAGGTGTTCTCGGTGCTGACTCACACCATCGGGGTCGGCCAAACACCGTAAAGCCACCGCCGTCCACGAGCTCGCGCGCGGCATTTGCGCGCGCGCGAAGCTTTTCGGGCCTGCGAGGCTTCGCCCGGATTGGCGGGGTGCTCATCGGCAGGACAGCGGAGACGGGGGCAACGGTCGAGCTCACGGGCTTCAGCTGGACCCGGGACGATGCCGGCATCACGCTGCGGCTCACTGCACCCACGGGGAGAGTGATCGAGAGGGGCCCATTTCATCCCAGCATCGTCCATCAGGCGCTGACCTACGCCACGGATGCACGACCCGTGACGGTGACGATGATCACGGCCGCGCCGCTCCTCGATCTGCAGATTCTGCTTCATCCGGCGTTGATCGACACACCGCTGGGATGCCTGGCGGCTCGTCTAGACAGCTTCGTCGATGAAGCTTCCTCTCCCGACTTGGGCTCATCCCGATTGCACCGTGAGCGCACCAAGGCGCTGGAGCTGGTGAGCGACTATGAGCGCTTGTATCGCCATGCACAGTGGCTTCGTCTCGGTGCGATATCTGCACGCCTCAGCCCGGTCATTCGCCATCAACTGAACCAGCCGCCCCCTGACGGTGTTGCTCTCGAGCGGATCCTCAGCAGCACGCAGCAGGCGCTGCTGCGCAACACGTCGGACCGACCATTACCTTACGCCTCCGCCGGGCGAATGGCAGACCGCCTGGAGCTCCCGTTCAGGAGCAAGCACGAATTTTACGATTCGGCGCTGATCAACACCATCCTGGCGTGCAGCAGTGAGGCCACCCTGCCGGGCTTCGACTCCTGCATCGAGCGCTCCAGCGCGGCGCACCAGGCGCAGACCCTGGGATGGCTCTATCCGCCACCGAGCTTTCAGCTCTGGAGTGGCGTGCGTGAGCGCGCGCACGACTTGGACCCGGAGCTTCGCTTCCTGGCTCCGCCCACGCTCACCGGTCCCAACTCCACGCCCTTCGAGTTCATGCTCCAGCTGGCCTTTACCTCGCCGCCACTCTTTGGAAAGGAGAGTGAACCGGGCGATCCCTGGGAGTTTCCGGCGCTGAAGGAGCTGATTCATACGAGCGCGTATGCCTATGCATCCGAGGGCCGTGGCAAAGAGGAGCGGCGGCGCACTCTGCTCCGGATGGCGGAGTTCACCGTGTTGCAGAGGTTCTTCCGGGCAGCGCTCGAGGAGCGCTTCGGTCCTGGCTTTCCGCTGGAGGGGCTGGCTCGGCTGTCACGCGAGACGGCGTCGTCGGTCAAGACGAGCCGCACACGCCGCTGGCTCGCAAAACCGGGCCATGCGCAGCTGCAACTCCTCCAGCTCCTGAAGGCCGTCGCACCTTCCCTGGAGCGCGGGACGTCGAGCTCCGAAACTGTCATCGCAGCCGGCGCGCGACGATGCGGCGCCGAGCTCTCGCGCGCGCTTCGTGCGGCGGGTACATTATCGGAGCAGGCAGCCGCGTGGCCGCAGTCGTGCGAAGAGCTGGCCAACCTGCGCGGCCCCGAACGCACCCTCTCCGGGGCAGTCACCGAGGCGGTCAACGATACTAGGGTGGCCATACGCTTGCGCACCGACCTCGGGATCGCCCAGGACGAAAGCGCCAGCGACACCTGCCCAGAGCTGTGAGCCCGAGGGCTCAGCGGCTGAGCGCCGACAAAGGCAAGCTCATCGACTCCAGGCCATGCGCGGCGCTCAGTTTCTGGACCAGCCCCTCGCAGCGTTCGGCTCCGGCAATATCGCCGATGTTGCGGTAGAGGCCGGCTCGTGCAAGCTGCGCCCGACATTGGCCCAGGAGGTCACCTCGCCGCTCGCACTCAGCACCGATGTCGGTCAGCACTTCGAAGGCACGGTCGTAGTCGCCCTGCTCCTGCAGCAGCCAGGCCGACTCAATCGCGATGGCGAGCAAGGCCTGCCGTCTCCCGAGGAGCCGGGATAGCCTCTCGGCTTCTTCCAGGCAGTCACTCGACCTTTTCGTGGACCCGAGCTTGCGCAGCAACGCGCCCTTCAGGGCGAGGGCGCCCGCCAGCGTGCCCAGCTGATTGCAGGCGCGAGCGTGTCCGACGATGCCATCGACGATCCCCAGCGACTGTTTCGGGTCGGCCAGGGTACTATGAGCTCGCTCGCGGTGCAGTCGAGCGACCGCCTCCCCAGCGACGTCGTGATTTGCCTTGCGCAGCGCAATCTCCTGCTCGTGGAGTTGGAAAGCCCTCTCGACGTCTCGAGCCGCTCCACGCTCCCAGAGGAGCTCCCCCAGCGCCGCGTACAGCTCAGCGGAGGCGTCGCCACGGCTCTGGAGCAGTGCATCCTCCAGGACCTGGATCGGATGATTCAGCAGCCCCAACCCTCGCTCCGACAACGCCTGCCGGACCAGGCAAGCCAGCGCACGTGCCGGCTCCACATCGGCGAAGCGAGCTGCCAGCTTCGAGAAGAGCTCGCAGGCAGGGTGAAACTTCTCGAGGGCGAGCAGAAGCTCCGCGATCGCCAGGACGACCTCCGGCTGGTGGCCAGCACGGTGAGACACCTCTCGGTACGTGGCGTCTGCTCTCGCGGTGCCGAGCCTCTCCAGCCAGCTCCAGGCTGCAATGACCTCGCTGGACAGCAGAGGCCAGGCCGCACGGATGAGCTCGGGATCGGACAGTAGCTGGACGAGCAATGGTGCGTCCTGCAGCCGGCGGCACTGAAAGAGGGCTTCCTCCGCCTTGCGCAAGCTAGCGGGCTGACGCAGCTGGAGCGACAGGATTTCCTGTCGAGTGCGCCGCTCCACATCGGGCCCTGCGAGGTAGCGTGTTTGCGCGACACCACGAAGCTCACGGTTGGCGAACATGAGGTACCCGGCCGAATCGCGGATCATGGGGCCGAAAGCGTCACGCAGCCGGGTGAGGTCGAGCGCCGACATGGGCTGGTGCGTGCCGGCCAGCTCTCGCAGCTCCGACTCCGGCAGTCCGTGGCGCGCCATGACGAGGAGCGCGAGCGCCTTCGACAGCTGTTGGCGGCTCATCTCGCTCTCCAGCCGGTCGAGCCTCCTTTCCATCAACGCCTCCAGGGACGGAAGCGCGACGTATTCGTCGATCTGCTCATCGAGGCTGTCGAATCGACCGAGCACCTGGAGCTCATCGATCACCGTCACGAGACGTTGCGGACTGCCTGGGCGTCCGCCGGCAAGGAGGGCCTGCTCCTGCTCTGTGCTCAGGGCCTTTCCCCCGGCGTCGAGTCGGGCTCTGAGCACCTCGCGCAGCTCCGCTTTGGTGGGGAATGGAAGCTCACGGATACGCCAGCCGCGGGCCCGCAGTACATCGACCGTCGTGCTCGTGCTGCACGATGCAAGAGCACTCACCCCCTTGGGGAAGACCTCCGGAAGCCAGCCCAGCGCAGGGCCGGGAGCCGCAATGAGATCCACGTCGTCGAGGACCAGGACGACGGGTTGTTTCGCAGCAAGTTCGGCAAGCAGGCTCAGCGCCGTCTCGCGCATCCACAGATGGTCCTGGAGCGCCGTTGGCTCGAGCTCGCGCCCCTGAGCCAGGTCGAAGGCCAGCCTTCCCCAGAGACCCGTCACCGTGAGCGCACGAGGACTGGCAGAAGGGAAATGCACCATCACCCGCCGTGCCGCACGGGGAGCTGCTCTGCCCAGGAGCGCGCCGAAGCCCCGCCGGGGGACATGCGCCCGCGCGCGACCCGCCCAGGCCGCCAACGTGGAGGATTTGCCACCACCCGTCTGCCCGGTGAGGAGCGTTGGGCCTCGCGCCACATCGCGATCCAGCGCCTCGAGGATGTCTCCGAAAGCAACGTGGTCATGGCAGAGCGCTCGTTCGATGCTCTCCTGAAGGAGCTGATCCTGGGCAAGGATGGAGCTTGGCAGTGCCGGCCCCCGCTCATCGAGGAGAGTGACCAGATCACGCCGGGCGAAATCCGCAAGCTCGCTCGCCTCCCAGTAGTTGCGCGGACTTCTCGGCAAACGCAGATCGTAGCCATGGAAGCGGCGGCGCAGTTCGTTCGAGTCGATGGCCGCTCTGGAGCGCACATAGAAAAGCGCGCCCTGCTGCTCGGAGTGGTGATGGAGCCAGCACAGCACTTCGAGCTCCGTGGCGCTGGCCCCCCGATAGCTCGTGAGCCACGGTTCGGCATCATCGGGCAACTCCGACGCAGAAGGCAGCCAGCCCCGTCGCTCACCGAGCAGGGCGATGAGCACATCCGAGCGTCGTGCTTCTCGCAGACAGCGCGACATCGTCTTGCCGTCGCGCCCCTCCTCCTCGGTCACGCCCCAGCGAAGGTCCACATCCTCGAACAGCAAGCCTCGCGAGGCACACTCGCGACGCAGGCCGGGAAAGACCTCACGAGCAAACAGGTCACGCTCCCGCGCCATGTCCTCGAACGTCGAAGACACGAACACTCTGATGACCCCCGGCCGCGCCCCCGTGCCAGTCACAAACCAGTAAGCCTCCTGGACTGACACAGGTTAGCTCTCGTGCGCGATGGCGGCCACCGCTCCCTGACAACGCCTGGCTGCGGCCCGCCGTCGAAGAGCGACGCCGGGCCGCGGTTTCGCGCCGGCCTGGCTCAGGGCATGACCGCAGGGCCCGGAGAGGCGACCCGTGCAAGGATGGCGACCCGTGCAAGGATACGGCGTTGCTGATGATCCGCCCCGTGCAGCAGCCATCCGTCCCGCCCGGTCTGGAGGCAGGGGTTCTTTCTGCCAGGAGACTTCACCAACGTTCGTGGACTCTGTCTATTTGGCTATTGATGCCGCGTGGCGGGACAGGCTTCGCGCGGGGGCCCTCTCGTCAGCCTGACCCTCTAACGAGCAAGATCGCCCACCCGGTATCAATCCAGCGCGTCGATCCCTTGGGCGTCCCGTCCAGGTACCGCAGCCGATTCACCCTGGCCTCATCCAGCAGACCGCCGTTCGCAGCAACATCATCGGCAGCAAGCAGCACCCACGCTACATCCGTGGCGCTCACCGTGCGGGCGGCAAAGCCGTCATCACCGCCGTCGATGCGCACGCCAGACGCAGTGCGCGCCACGAGGCGGCAGCGCTTCGCCCCGTGCTGGAGCCACCCGCCAGGCCCAACCTGCTGGAACAGAGTGTCCAATTGCTCATCAGCGCGCTTCTTCGCCAGGGCAGGCAAGCGTCGCGAGCAATCGCGGCCGCTGCCCAGTGCGCGCCAGGTGGCAAAGTCGAGCTCCGGCACGTGCCACTGGCTCTCGTCTTCGAGCCAGTGAGCAACGCCGCAATATCTCCAGTCGTCACCCGCCGTTGCCCTCGCCAGCACGAACGCGGTCTCGCCTGGCCGCCTATCGTCGATCCTCGCTCGTAGACGGTCGGGTGCAGTAAACGAGTCGCGAGCGTCGACGAGCAGGAACAAGTGGCCTTCCCTGCGTCCGCTGCTCTCGAGCCGCAGTTGCGGCGAGAGCCCAAAAGCCGCAGCAATGCCGTCGGGCGTCAGGCGTTCGCCGATCGGCGGCGCCAGCGTCTCCGGTGCGATCGTGGCAACGAGCCGCGCGATGACGGTCATCTCCGCGCTCGCCGGAAACGATGGACCGTCGGGGTTGTCGGAGCGGAGCCACCAGCTGTCATCGCGGCGGATGAGGCGTTTGATCTGGTACGCAACGTCGCGCTGGGCGTCGGGGAGCTCGACGAGCACGACCTGTCCCTCGACGCTGCCGGCGCTGGCTCCACGTGCCCAGCGTAATACCAGCCAGTCGCCGTTCCGGATGGGTGTCTTGCCACCATCCATGGAGGTACCAGCGGCGCGTACGGCGAACATGTCGTGGGTGGGCGCTGCGAAGGGCAAGGTAACCGTTTCCGCCTGCTGCTCCGGCGTTCGTCCCTCGGAAGCAGCGCCGGCAGCGGCGCGCAGGCTGGGATACGCCACCAGCTGGCCGCGGGCGGCAACCACGTTTACCTTGCTCCCCACTGGCTCGATCCACCAGCCATCAGGGGATCGACGGAACTGGACCTCAAAGCGGCTCCCGGGCTTACCCGCACTGGGCCCAAACCACTCGCGTAGCAAGTCGGGCAGGCGATTGCGATCGGTGCCGGAGGGGCGAGCGACGTTGACGAACTCCTTGGCGAAGCGAAAGCGCCAGACGGCGCCGTCGGGCAGTCGCACGTCGGTCTCTCCGCTGGGCACCTCGGGCGCGCGCTTGCGGTTGGGCAGCTTGAGGATGGGGTCGCGTTGATTGCTGATCAAGGTGCAGCGGAAGCTACTTCCAGCCTGCTCCTGCTGGGCACGAGCGCGCTGGCGCTGCAGGAGATAGTCGACGAGCTCGCGGGTCATTCGCTGTAGCGCTGCGCTGCTCTCGGGCGAACTGGCGAGGCGGCGCGGCACGAAGCGCTCGGCGTCGATCGTGAACCAGCCGCGTTCGCCGACCCAGGGCCGCAGGCCTTGCTCCTGCCAGGTGCTGAGCCACTCCTCGGAGTCTACATCGGGCAGCTCCGTCCAGGTCTTGGCGCCTCGCCAGAGCTCGGGCGAAGCGGCGAGCAGCTGGCGGGCTTGCCGCGCCAGCTCCCGCACTGGCATGCCTGCAATGAGGGCATCGGCATCGAGCAGGCTCTCGAGCGCAACGAACGACAGGTACGGTCTCGAACCGTCCTCCAGCTCGTCGAGCCATTCGCTCTGCTCTCGCAGCACGTCGCCTTCCTCCGCCGTCAAGTCGCCTTCACTCGCAACGAAGGGGAACCAGCCGCCGTGTGCCGTGCGCAGGGTGCTGGGTCGATAGCCCATGCGATACAGCTCGCCCACGGTGGGGCGGCGGCCGCGGGCATCGCGCAGCTGGCGATAGGCGCGCTCCACCTCGAGCCCACCCGCGGGCAAGAGGGCGCGTAGCAGGTCCTTGACCTCGAGCTCGAGCTCGACGGAGCAGCCGGCAGGCAGCTCGGGCTGCTCGCCGGACTCGAGGTACGCAGCCAGGGAGCGCTGGGGTGAGACGAGCGAGAAGAGGCGGCGGAGGCGGTCGAGGAACAGGCGGTGGTTGCCGACGAAGTCGATGACGGTGAGCTGGCGCTTGCCCTCGTGGCGGCGCAGGCCGCGGCCGAGCTGCTGGAGGAAGACGACGGGGGACTCGGTGGGGCGCAGCATGACCACGCGATCGACCTGGGGGATGTCGATGCCTTCGTTGAACAGGTCGACGACGCACAGGGCGTCGAGCTCGCCGCTCGCCAGCGCCTGGATGCTCTTGGTGCGATCGCCTGAGCCGGCGGCCGCGAACACGGCGGCGACTCGCACTCCGCGCTCGGCGAGCCAGCTCGCGGCAAAGCGGGCGTGCTCGATGGAGCAGCAGAACACGAGGGTGCAGCTGGCGGGGTGCTCTTGCCAGGCGCGCCAGAGGCGCTCCATCCGGTGCTGGGTCTGCACGGCGGCGGCCAGTGCTGCAGGCTCGAAGCGGCGGTTGCGCCAGGGCAGCTGCTCGTAGTCGATGTCGTCGCGCACGCCGTGGTACGCAAAGGGCACGAGGCGGCCGCCAGCGATGCCGTGGCCCAGGTCGGCGCGGTACGCGACGAAGTCGTCAAACAGCCCCAGGATGTCGCCCTCGTCGGCGCGGTCCGGGGTCGCGGTGAGGCCAAGCAGGAAGCGGGGCGCGAGGCGCGCGAGCACGCGGCGATACGTGGGCGCATCGGCGTGGTGGACCTCGTCGACGATGACGTAGTCGAAGCCCTGTGCGGCGATGCGGTCCAGGTGCTCGGCTCGCTGGAGCTTCTGCACGGAGGCAACGACCACGCTGGCCTCGGGTTGCATCAGCCCACCCGCGCACCAGCCGACGTGTTCGGCGTGCCCGCTGGCAGCCAGCAGGCGGCGGAAGGTGAGCGCTGCCTGCGCCAGCAGCTCGCCCCGGTGCGCCAGGAAGAGCATTCGCGGCCAGCGCTGCAGCTCGCGAGACAGTTGTTGCACGTCGAACGCGGCGAGCCAGGTCTTGCCCAGGCCTGTCGCCAACACCACGAGCGCGCGCTGGCGGCCTGCCGCGCGTGCTGCCGCGAGCGCGGCCAGAGCCTGCCGCTGGAAGACGTGGGGCGAGGGTGGCGGTGGTAGGCGCTCATCGTCTGCCTCACCTGGGAGAGGCGGTCGCGGCGCTGCCTGGACGCGCCGCGCGTAGGCGTCCAGCCACTCGGGAGTGAGCTGCAGCGCGGAGCTCCACAGCGCGTCGACGGCGCCGCGCACGCAGGCGTACGCGAGGGGGTCGATGCTGCGCTCCACGCGCAGGTTCCACTCGATGCCGGTGAGCAGCGCCGAGCATGACACGTTGCTGCTGCCCACGAAGGCCGCACCCGAGCTGCTGGACTCGAACAGCCAGGCCTTGGGATGGAACGCGCGCTCGCTGCCATCGGGCAGGCGAGTCTCCACGACCCGCACCTGTAGCTGCCCTCGTTGCGCGTCCTCCTGCTCGGGGTCGTCTTCGGGCTCCGGCTCCAGCTGGCTCCAGCCGAGCAGCTGCCGCAGGGCATCGACCTGGTTGAAGCCGAGGTAGTCGCCAGTGACGATGCGCACGCGCGCGCCGGCTTGCAGCGCCGCAAAGACGCGCGGCTCGAGCAGCTCCAGGCCGCTCTCGGTGACGAAGGCGGCCACGATGGCGATGTTGGTGGCGTCCGAGAACAGCGGCCAGAGCTGCGGGCCCAGCGGGTCGCGCTCTCCGCCGGTGGCGAGCGGCGGCGAGCGGTCGAGGCCGGCGCCGGGCAAGAGCGAGCCGAGCGCGGAGGGCGGCGCCGGGGCGCCGAACAGGGGCAGGACGTGAATGTGTGCCGATTCTTCGCTGGCGGCTGTGCCCGCTTCGCCCTCGCTGCCGGCAGCCCCCGCCGCGAAGCGGATCTCGTAACCCGACGGCTGCAGGGTGGCATCGAGCCGGCGCTTCACCTCGTCGAGCAGCGCCCAAATCGCGGCCTTCTCGGCGCTGGTAGCGTCGAAATACGAGCACACCGAGCGCCGCACGGCGATCACGGTGTGTCCGGGAGCCAGAGGAGCCTGGCTGAAGCGCGCGCTGGCCAGCGCATGGCTGGCGAGGCAACCGAAGTCGTAAGGGTCCGTGGGCTTGGGCACTACAAAGCCTGGCGCGCGAGTGGGGAAGCGAGTGGCTCCTGGCAGCGTACGGCACACGCCGGGCGTGAGGGTAGCGTCTGAGTCTGGAGCGATATCGCTCCGGCCGGCACGCGCTGCGTCAGGTTGTGCCGTGTTCGCTGTTTTCGTTCTTGCAGCGCTCGCACGCAGCGCTGCCGGCGCTGAGCCAGGCCGGCGCGGCGGCGCCGGGCTGCTCCGAGATAGCCGCTCACGTGCAGCACCATTGGCCGTGCTACGACCGCGCGCATGTCGCGGCCCGACCTGAATCTGCTCGCCACGCTCGACGTCCTGCTCACGGAAGGCAGCGTTGCACGCGCGGCCCGGCGTCTGTCGCTCAGCCCTTCCGCGATGAGCCGAACGCTCGCGCGCCTGCGCGAGGCGACGGGCGATCCACTGCTGGTCCGGGCAGGGCGTGGCCTCGTGCCCTCCCCGCGTGCACTCGAGCTGCGCGGTCGTGTCGCTCAGCTCGTACAGGACGCCAACGAGGTGTTGCGCCCCACTGCGGAGATCGAGGTCGGGCAGCTCGTTCGGACGTTCACGCTGCGCACGAGCGAGGGCTTCGTGGAGACGTTTGGGCCCGGCATCCTCGACCGAGTCGGCAGCGAGGCGCCGCGCGTACAGCTGCGCTTCGTGCAGAAGCCGCACAAGGACAGCGCTGCGCTGCGCGAGGGCAGCGTCGACCTGGAGACGGGCGTGGCAGACAGAACGACCGGGCCGGAGGTGCGGACGCAGGCGCTATTCCGGGATCGCCTGGTGGGTGCGGTGCGTGCGGGGCATCCGCTGAGCAGGGGGCGGAATACGGTAGAGCGCTACGCCAGAGGTAAACACATCAGCGTGGCGCGCGGCGCGCCGGGAAGCGATCCGATCGACGAGGCCCTGCGGCAGCACGGGCTCGAGCGCGAGGTCGTGGCCTTCCTCGAGGGTGGCTTTGCAGCGGCGCTCGCGCTCGCGCGCTCCTCCGACCTGATCGTCGCCGTTCCCGAGCATCACACGGGGAAGCTGAGGTCGGGGCTGCATAGCTTCGTGCTGCCCGTCACCCTGCCCGAGTTCACGGTGTCACTGCTCTGGCACCCGCGCCTGGACGCCGACGGCGCGCATCGCTGGCTGCGTGCGTGTATCCGGGACGTATGCACAAAGCAGCTCGCCCGCTCGGCGCGCGTCGGCAGCGGCAGGCGTGGGGCGAGGCATGGCGCCAGACGCACGGATGAAGTGCAATCGTTGCGCGTTCCGCAATTCCTGCCTCGGCCTTAGTTTCCTTGGCAGGCGCTCGCTGACGAGCCCGGCCAAGGAACACCATGAACAACGACACCCTCGACACCTTCATCGACAAGACCCGCGCTGCCTTCGGACCGCTCACCACCGAGCTGGTGTCCGCCGTCCGCACGGAGCTGGAGCGCCTGGCCCGGGCGCCCAGCAGCGAGCCGTGGCTGCGGGCCCTGCACGAACAGGTCCCAGCGTCGAAGGAGCTGTATCGAGATGCCACGCACGGCTTCGTGCTGCTGGCACACGCCGAGCCCACTGGCCTCTACCGCCCACCTCATGATCACGGGCGGGCCTGGGTGATGTACGCCCTGCAGCGTGGCGAGATGGAGATCGCGACCTACGCCCGCATACAGGGGGCGGACGGCACCGTGCGCCTCGTACAGCGTGACACGGTGACACTGCGCGCGGGTGACGCGCGAGTGTATTTGCCCGGCGACATCCATGACACCCGCTGCGTGAGCGGCACGTCCCTGCTGTTTCGCTTCACGGAGCGCGATCTGAAGGCGGAGCAGGAGGCACCCCGGATCACGCGCTACGTCGCCGCTGACGGGCTCTGGACGGTGGGGGCATGACCCTGCTCGCCCTCGAGGCGGAGGGCAGCGACGGACTTGTCGGGACGCGGCGCACGAGCGCGATCGCCTGTGTGCTGGCGGCGCTCGTGCTCGTCGTGCTCGACTCCGCGATCGTCAACGTCGCGTTGCCTGCCATCGCCCGCTCGCTGCAGGCCACGCCCGCGGACGCCGTGCGCGTGGTCACCGCCTACCAGATGGCGCTGGTGATGGCGCTGCTGCCGGCTGCCGCCCTGGGCGAGAGCCACGGCTACCGCCGGGTGTACACGGGGGGTTTGGCGCTGTTCGTCGGCGCCTCGCTGCTGTGTGCGCTGGCGCCGTCGCTCTCGCTCCTCGTCGCGGCCCGCTTCATCCAGGGCCTGGGGGCCGCCGCCGTCCTGTCCCTCGGCGTGGCGCTCCTGCGCTTCAGCGTGCCGCAGCAGCAGCTGGGCACCGCCATCGGCTGGAACACGCTCGCCGTCGCGCTCTCGTCGGCGGCCGGTCCGACCTTGGGCGCGCTCGTCTTGTCGCTGGCAAGCTGGCCCTGGCTCTTTGCGGTCAACCTGCCGCTCGGCGTGCTCGTGCTGCTCGCCACACGCGCGCTCCCTGCCGTGCCCGGCACCGCGCGCAAGCTCGACGTCGCCAGCACGGCCCTGAATGCAGCAGCGTTTGCCGGGCTGTTAGCGGGCGCGGAGCTGCTGGCGGAGCGCCCCGCGCTTGGGGCTGGCGTGCTCGTCGGGGCAGCCGCCGCCCTGGTGGCGCTCGTTCGGCGCGAGATGCCCCGGCAGGCGCCCCTGATCCCGCTCGATCTCCTGCGAAGAGCGTCGTTTCGCGTCTCCGTGATCGCGTCCGTGTGTTGCTTCGTGGGCCAGAGCGCGGCCATGATCTCGCTGCCGTTCTACTTGCAGCACGGGCTGGGCCGAGGCGTGCTGGAGACCGGCCTGTTGATGTCGCCCTGGCCCTTGGCCGTAGCGCTCGTTGCGCCGCTCGGGGCGCGCCTGGCAGCCCACCTCTCGGGAGCCTGGTCGTGCGCGCTGGGAGGTGCGGCCATGGCGCTGGGGCTCGCCTCGCTCGCGCTGAGTCCGCTGGACGCCGGGCCCTGGGTGCTCGTTGGGCTCATCGCGCTCTGTGGTGCCGGCTTCGGGTTGTTTCAGGTGTCGAACAACCGCAACCTGTTCCTGTCTGCACCGCGCGCACGGAGCAGCGCCGCGGGCGGAATGCAGGGCACGGCGCGGCTCCTGGGGCAGACGCTGGGTGCCTTGACCATGACGCTCGTATTCACGATGCGCTCACTGGATGTGGCGCCGCGGATTGGCTTCGGCGTCGCCGCTGGAATGACCCTGCTGGCCGGGCTCGTGAGTATCTCGAGAGCGCCCGCGGCCACGTGAGGAGTACGCGCGCTCGCGTGCCGTGGCGCGCGTTCGGTTCTGCGCCGCGGGGCCCGGGCGGCATGTCTCAGGCGCCGCTGCGCCACCGGCGCTGGCGACTGGCACGAGCGAGAAGCACCAGCAAACCCGCCAGCAGCGCCGCCACCGGCGGTCCACGCCGACCCGGCGCTGCAACGAGCCCGCAGCCACCTCCCTCGCGCAGTATCGGCAGTGGCGCCGGGCAGGTGGCGTCGGTGCCGACGCAGCGGTCGGGGCTGGGCGGAAACGAGCACTGCGGGTCCTGGCTGCTCTGATTCAGCGTGCGGCAGATGCCGGCGATGTCGTCGGCGGCGGGCTCGCGATCGGCGGCGTCGTATTCGGCCCGCATCAGGGCGCCGGGCTCGAGGGTGTGGGAGAGGCCGAGAAAGTGGCCGAGCTCGTGGTTGAGCACCAGCTGCAGGTCGTGTGCCCCGGCGCGCTCGCCGGGCTCGCCCACGTAGAAGTCGAAGGCGGCGGAGTTGATCTCGACGTCCACGTCCAGGATCTCGCCGGTGCTGATGTTGGCGACGGTGGTGGTGAGGGCGACGGTGGTGGCGGTGAGATCGCTGCGGCTGTCCCGGAAGAGCACGATGTTGTCGTTGTCGCCGGGGGTGAGGCAGTTGAACTCGACCTGATCGCAGCGGGTGCGGCCGCGCTCGATCGCGCTCAGCTCGGGGCTGAGGCCCGCGCCGCACTCCACGTCGGACCAGGTGCGGAACGCGGTGGCCAGCGCCTGCGCCAGCTGGTCTGCGGAGATGCCCTCTTCCGCGGAGCCGTCGCTCTGCACGGCGTAGTGGATGCAGCTGCTGCCCCAGCGCGCCACGGTGCCGCCCGTCCAGCAGCCTTGCTCGCGATCCCAGGTGCACAGCTCGGTGCCGGAGAACTCGCAGGTGTGGGTCAGGCAATACGCCTGCGCGGAGCGCGGCAAGCTCAGCGCCAGCAGCACCAGGCCGGCGCGCAGCGCCGTCTGCCAGATCGAGAGCTTGCTCATACGAAGCGGCCAGCGAAGCCGCGGGCGGGCTATAGCACCGTTTGCGAGCGCCGCACGCCGCGGCGCCGGGAGAGCCAGAGCGCGAGCGGGGCGCACCACCACCAGCCCGCGGCGCCGCCGCGGCTCGTGCCCGCCTGGCGACAGGCGCAGCCGCCGCCGTCTGCGTCGCCCGAGCCGCCGGAGACGGTGCGGCAGCTGGTGTTCGGGCCCAGGCACTCGGTGCTCGGGGGCAGCTGTTCCACGCTGCATTCGGGGTCGCCCGCGCCGGGCTCGAAGCTGAGGCACATGGCCTCGGCGTCGTCGGCGGCTGGATCCACGGTGCCCTCGTACGATGCGCGCATCAGCGCGCCCTGCACGTTGCTGTGCGAGAGCCCGAGCAGGTGCCCGAGCTCGTGGTTGATCACGCCGCGCAGATCGCGGCGGCCCGCTCTGCCGCTCGCGCCCAGGCTGAAGTCCTCGTCGCGCGAGTTGAGCTCGATGTCGGCGTCGAAGATCTGCCCGGTGACCAGGTTGGCGGTGACGGTGGTCAGCGCGATCACGCTGGGGCGCAGGCCAAACTCACCGGTGATGAACTGATCGCGGAACACCACCAGGTTGCTGTTCTGGTCGCCCGCCTCGCAGTTGAACTCGGCTGCGTCGCAGGCGATCAGCCCCTGGCGCGCGGTGGCCAGCGCGGGGGAGCCGCCGCCCGCGCAGCGCGCACCACTCCAGGCGGCGAAGCCCTCGTCGAGCAGCTGCGCCACCTGCGCCGCCGTGATGCCCTCGTCCTCGGAGCCATCGCGCTGCACGGCGTAGGGCACGCAGCCGCTCTCCCAGTAGATGAACTCACCCGACTGCGAGCAGCGCGTTTGCGAGTCGATCGGGCACGGCCGATCGCTGCGAAACTCGCAGGTGCGCGTGCGGCAGAAAGCCAGCGCGGGCGCGCTCCAGCCCGCCAGCGCGAGCAGCGCCGCAAGTACCGCAGCAGCGCGCACCGGGCTGCGAGGCAGACCCGCGGGGGTCACGCGCGCGCTCCGAAGATGTCCGTGCCCACCCGCACCCAGGAGCTGCCGCAGGCCACGGCCAGCTCCAGATCGGCGCTCATGCCGATGCTGAGCTCGGGCAGGCGCTCGCTCCCGCCGTGCCGCTCGCGCAGCTCGGCCAGCGCCTGGAACTGCTCCCGCGCGCGCGCCGCCGCATCCGCGCCGGGCTCGGCCACGGCCGGAATCGCCATCAGCCCACGCAGGCGCAAGCTCGGCTGAGCGAGCACCGCGGCGATCAGCGCCTCCAGCTCCTCCGGCGCGCAGCCCGCCTTCTGCGGCTCGCCGCTGATGTTCACCTCCAGGAACACGGCTAGCTCCCCCTGCTCCAGCAGCCGGCGCTCGGGCGGCACGGGCTGGGCTGCGGCGCGCTTGCCCAGCTCCTCGATCAGCCGCAGCGAGCCCACGCTGTGCACGGCCGAGATCACCCCCATCAAGCTGGCCACCTTGTTGCGCTGCAGCGCGCCGATCATGTGCCAGCGCAGATCGGTCAGATCCGAGAGCTCGCGCTGCTTGGCGAGCAGCTCCTGCGCGTAGTTTTCCCCGAAGTCGCGCTGGCCGAGCGCGTACGCGGCGCGGATCTTCGCCGCGGGCTGGCGCTTGGAGACCGCCACCAGCCGCACGCTCTCCGGAGCTCGCCCGCAGCCGAACGCGGCTTGCCGGATGCGCTCGCGCACGCGGAGCAGCCCTGCGACCACGTCCGCGGACCCGGCGCCGAGCTCCGCCGGCTGCGCGCCGTTGCCCTCGCCTCCGCTCATGAACCGGCCCGGGCGAGCCCCACCTGGGTGATGCGCACGCCGATCTCCCCCTCGATCTCCACCAGCTCTCCGCGCGCGATCTCGCGCCCGGCGCTGCGCAGGCTGACCGCCTCCTCCACCCGGCGGCCGCTGGCCAGCACGTCCCCGGGGCGCAGCGCGGCCCACTCGGCCGCGCTCATCTCGATCGCGCCCAGCTCCAGCCGCACCACCACCGGCGTCTCACCGACGACTCGCTCCAGCTCCGACTCTTCTTGGCTCATGGACACTTCCACTTCCTCGGGGACGGCCACGATTTCGGCACCTAGCACGGTTCGGCCAGCCTGGACACGCACGGGGATGCCGCGGCTCGAGCCGGGCGGGACCAGCACCCCTGCCTCACCTGGCGCTCCCACCCAGGAGCTGGCACCCGGCAGCCACACGTCTCCGGCCTGCAGGCACTCCAGCAGCTCGAGCGACACGCTGGACAGCGCCGCCACCCACGGCACGCACAGCCGCAGCTCACCCAGGCGCTCGAGCGAGGGCGGCGACAGCACACCCGCCACGCCCGACCCTCGCTCCTGCCCCACGCACAGCTCCACCCGGTACAGCCGCTCGCCCAGGCGCACGCTGGCCGTGCCCACCAGCGGCCAGGCTGGGCTCGGCGCCTCCGACGGCGCGAGCTCCGGAGCCTCGGCGCGCGCCGAGCGCCGCGCCAGCTCCAGCAGCAAGGCCGCGCCCGCGCCGCGCAGGGTGGCGTCGATCGAGCTATCGGCCCAGCCCAGCTGGAAGTCTTGATCGAGCAGGCGCGCCAGCGCGCAGCGCCACAGCTCCGGCTCGGGCCGCAGCCACAGCCGCACCCCATGCACCGGGAAGCGCAGGCTCACGCACTCGGGGCCGGAGAAGGGCACGGTGCCGCCACGGCGCGTGTCCAGCTGCGCTGCCTCGAGGCGCACGTCGTCGCCCAGCAGCTCCTTCAGCGCGCGGCCCAGGCGCTCGTAGTCGAAGGCCACGGCCAGGCGCGCGCGCAGCTCCCGCCGGGTGCGCAGCGCGGCGCGATTCAGCCGTGGAACACTGGGCCAGGGAAAGGGGACGGGCTCGGCGGTCATCGGGGGGCTCCGTCAGAGCGCGGGGCGGCAGGCAACGCGGCCGCAGGCAACGCCGCAGGCAACGCGGCCGCAGCTGCCGGGCCACCCTCGCTGCGCAGCACGATGGGCTGCGAGAGCAATCGCTCGGCCTCGCGCGTGAAGGCCGCGAACGAGGGATAATCCGCCGGCGCCACTCGCCCGGCGGCGAGCGCGACCTCACGCTCCAGCACCAGGCTGCGCCCCTCCACCCGGTCCCGGCACCACACGCGGTGCTCGCCGTGCTTCAGCTCCGACTGCTGGGCGCCCAGCACGCGCGTGCCGGGCGGCAAGGTGAAGCTGAGGCGGGTGCTCTGGTGCATGGCCTCGGCAATCAACAGCGGCGTCTGGCGCGAGGGCAGCGCAGACAACCGGGTCAGCCGCGGCATCAGCGGCGGCTCGATCACCTGCTGCTCCTCGCGCGCCTCCACCAGGTTGCCCGCCGCGGCCTTCATCTCGATCACCAGCGGCGCGTCCACGTCCGACCGCGCCTCGATCGCATAATCCAGCAGCTCGGCGCCGGGCAGCGCCTGCCCGAGCAGGTGCGTCTGCACCACCTCGCGCAGCCGCCCCTCCGGCACCTCTTCCAGCTGCGAGCGCAGGCGCATGGCGTAGCGCCCCGCAAAGCTCTGGCGCAGCTGCACCCGCGCGTTGCCGCCGGGCAGGAGCTGCACCGTGCCCTCGTACGAGAGCCGGTCCTGATCGCCCACGTCGGGCACCAGCACCGCGGTGCGGCCCTCCACCGCGAGCTCGTGCCCGGGCATGCCGCGCGCCTCCACCGGCACGTAGCCAAACGGCGCGTGGCGCTCGGCCAGGGTCAGCCAGGTGGCGCCCGTGCCCTCCCCCACCCGCAGCAGCGGCACGTTGTATGCCTCCGCCTCGGACATGGGCCCCGGCGCGGGCGGCGCCAGGCGGTTCTTGACCACGGCGTAGCGCACCGGCACGTCCAGCGCGCGCAGCAACATGCGCAGCGCAGCCCAGCGGTTGCCCTGCTGGCTGGTGAGCACCTTCGGGCCCTCCACCTCGGGCCCCTCCTTGATGTTGTCCTGCACCCAGCGGTAGGCGTGGCGCGCCTGCACCAGCGGCTCGGCGTCGGCGGCGCCCGCCTTGGCCACGATGCCGAGCGCGAGCTGGCGGATGCGCGGATCGACGGGCAAGGTGTCTGCCACCTGCTCCGAGAGCAGGCGCAGCCGCCGCTCCAGATCGTTGCCCCAGCCCACGCGCACGCTGGGCAAGAACTCCTGCACCGGCACGCTCAGCGGCTCGACCGGCGCGGCGGGGCTGCCGTCCACCCGCCAGCGCCGGGTCACGAACATGCCGTCGCGCACCAGCTCCGGCTCCGGCACCTGCCCGGTGATCTCGATCTGCAGCGGGCGGTGCTCGGGCGCGATCAGCACGAACTCGCTGCGCGCGTAGGCCACGTCCGCCTCGCGAAAGAACCAGCGCAGCCCGCTGTACGTGCGCCCGCGCTCCTCGGCGGGGGCGCCCACCACGTGCTCGGTCTCGATGTAGTCGCCCAGCTCGAGGTGGGGAAAGGTGACGGTGGGCTTGCCCTGCACCTGCTCCGGCTCCAGCACCCTGCCGTCGCGCTTGATCACGCGCATGTTGAGCACCAGCCCGGTGAGCGGGCGCTGCTCGGCGAATTTGCTGATGCCCTCCTCGCTCTGCACCCGCACGATCTCGTGCTCCAGCATGCGGCTCGAGCCGTCGGCGTGCACCCACACCGCGGCGTAGTCCAGCACGCGCTCGGCGGTGCCCGCCTGGCGCTTGCCGCTGCGCTCGTAGTCGCGGATCACCTGCCGGCCGTCGATGCGATAGGGCGCAAAGTCGCTGCGGGCTTCCACCGCGTCGATGGCGCGCTCCAGCGGCGCGGTGTCGGCGCCGGCCTGGATGGCCTGCGCCAGCGCCTGGTGCAGCGCCTCGTCTTGCCCTGCCGCCAGCTGCGCGTCCGCCAGCGCCAGCCGCGCCGCACCGCTCTCGGGCCGCTCCTCCACCAGGTTGACGAGCAGCCCGAGCCGCGCCTCACGCTCGCCCGCGGCCAGGCTCAGCTCCTGCCGCCGCCGCTGCCACAGCGCGCGCTTCTGCGGCCGTGTGCGCTCCAGCTCGGTGAGCGCGCTCAGCGCAGCGGCGTAGTCACGACGGCGCAGCGCGCGCTCGAACAGCAACTCACTGCCGGCGTCGAGCGCAGCCGCACGCTGCACCAGGGCGCTCGCGGTCTCGCGCTCGCCGCGCTGCTCGTACACGCTGGCTGCCGCGGCCAGCGCCGCCGGATCGGAGAAGCGGCGCCCCAGCTCCAGGGTGGCCGCTGCCTGCTCTGGCTTCCAGCCGAGCCGCCCGAACACCGCGCCCAGCGCCGTCCAGATCGCCGGCACGTCGGGGAAGCGCTGGCTCAGCTCGCGCAGCGGCTGCACCGCCTCGGTCAGGTTGCCCGCGTTGGCCTTGGCCAGCACCAGCCCGAGCTGCGGCCGCCACAGCTTCGGGTCCTTCTGCACTGCTGCCTCCTGCAGCAGCCGGGCGCGATCGGCAGCCTCGGTGCGGCCCATCACCGGATCGCGCTGCACCCACTCGGACAGGTGCATCAAGCTCGCGCCGCTGGCCGTGGCGAGCGGCTCCGTCAGCGGCCCGAGCAGCACGCTGGCCACGTCGTCTTCGCCCTCCAGGTGGGTGAGCTCCGCCACCAGGAAGCGCAGTACATCATCGAGCGGCTCCTCCCAGGCGGCCACGGCGCTCTGCGGATGAGCGCCGCGGCTCGCGCTCGTGGCCATGAACTGCATCAGATCGTTGGGGTCGCCGAGCAGCTCGGGCGCGAGCAAGGTGTACGGCAGGCTGGCGTCCAGATCGGCGCGCGCCACCAGCGGCCTGCCGTCGGCGTGCATGGCGCGCAGCAAGGTGCGCGGCTCACTCAGCCGCGCCAGCACGCGGTGCCGCCCGGGCTGCAGCCGCAGCTGTACACCGAAGCGCGCCCACACGCCCCACTGGCGCGGATCGCGATCGAGCACCAGCCGGTCGTCGACCCACAGCGCGAGCGCGCCCTGCGCGGCCAGGATCACGTCCTCGGGCTGGCTCAGCTCCAGGAAGGACTCGGCGTAATACACGCCCTGCGGCTGCGGGCGCTCGGCGCGCACCTCGCAGCCCTCCACGCTGCTCGCCAGCACCTCGGGCGCGGCGCCGCTCTCGGCGTCCTCCGGCCAGCGATGGGGCCATGGCCCTGGTTGCTCCGGCGGGAAGTGGCGCTGCAGGTGCACGGGCGCCGCCGAGCCGAAGGGCCCCGCCAGGCGCACCTTGGTGACGCAGCCCAGCCGCCCCAGCGACTCCTCGGTCTGCACGGGGCCGCGCCGGGCCAGCTCCTCCAGCCACCACTGCACCAGCTGCGCGCGCGCGCGCCAGCCGATGCCGCGCGGCTCATCCATCAGCCGCTCCACGAGCGGGCGAGCGCGCTGCCACAGCTCGGGGTCATGGTCGGAGAGCGCCGCCGCCTGGCTGGCGGCAAACCAGGCCACCAGCCGCGGCATCACTCCGCGCTCCTCGCTCGCCAGCTCCAGCGCCTGCACGAAGTGCCCGGGCGCGCTCTTCAGTCGGCCATGCCAGGCCGCGTCCAGCGCGAGCGCCAGCTGCGCCAGGTAGTGCTCGCCGCCGTGCTCCTCCAGCCGCCGCCGCGCGGCCTCGGCGCGGCCGGCATCCCCGCCGTGCGCCAAGAGCTCGCCGAGCAGCCAGCGCCCGAGCTCCTCGTCGTCGGAGCTGCTCTCACCGGCGGCGCGCAGCTCGCTGAGCGGCGCGGCCGCAGGCAGCCCGGAGCCGCCGCAGCAGAGCGCCAGCGAGCTCGACGCCAGGGCCGCCAGCAGCAGGCTGGCACGCGAGCACCAGCCGCGGCGCGCGCGGCGAGAGAACGACAGGGCTCGGCTCATCGTGCGTTCATTCCCAGCACCAGGCGCTGGTCGAAGGCTGCGTCCACCGCCACGCAGAAGCGCCGGAACTCCGCGTAGCTCTGCGGGCTCACCCGCGAGACCCGCAGCGCCAGCCGGCTGCGCACCCTCACCTCGTTGCCCGAGCTGCTGGCCTCCACGCTGTATTCGCCGAACGGCGACTCACCCCGCTGCGCGCGCGGCAGGCCGAGCACCGTCTGACCGGGGCTGAGCTGCACCACGAACGTCTCGTCCAGCGCGGGAAAGGCGCCGATGTCCACCTCCAGCTCGCGCCGCGGCAAGCTGGCGAAGCGTTGCGCCAGGCGCTCGCCCGGGGTCACCACCAGGCTGCTGCGCTGGCCCTCGGCGCGCAGCACCTGCGGCGAGCGCGCGCGCACCTGCACCTGCACCGGCAGCTCGAAGTTACTCAGATCGTTCATCTGGATGGCGCTCGCTCCGCCCACCAGCTCCACCCCGGGGAACTCGCGCGCCAGATCCTCCTGCACGCGCACGGCGCGGGTGGCCTCGGCCAGGTAGCGGCGGCGCCAGAAGGACGCGCTCGGACCCGTGGTCTCGTAGCTGAGCGCGAGCTCGGCCGCGCCCTTGGGCTCGAGCCGCAGCTGCACCTCGCGCCGCTCGAGGTGACGCGCCGGATCGTTATCCGGCAAGGTGACGAGCTTGGCATCGCCCGCGTGCACGCGCAGCGCGAGCGCGCCTTGATCCATCGCCGGCAGCTCAGCGGAGCCGGCAAACTCCGCGGTGCCGTCCAGGTACAGATCCAGCTCCGGCACGTAGGCGATGGCGTGATCGAAGGGCGCCAGGCTCGCCACCTCCGAGCGGAAGCGGCCGCGCAGGCCCGTGCGCACCAGCACCATGGTGGCGGGGATGCCCAGCTCGTCCAGCAGGGAGACGATCACCGCTGCCTTGTCCTTGCAGTCACCCCAGCCGCGGTTCACCGTCTGCACCGAGCGCCGCGGCTTGTAGCCGTAGATGCCGAACTCCAGCGCGACGTAGCGGGTGTTCTTGACCACCCAGTTGTACACGGCCTCCACCTTGGCGCGCGTGCTGGTGGCGCCCTGGGCGATGCGCTGCGCCAGCTCGCGCGTGGCGCCGTCCAGCTCCAGCTGGTCGCGGCTCAGCCCCCAGTACCAGGCGCCCAGATCGCGATACGACGGATACGTCGAGACGTGCACGAAGCCCAGCACCTCCGACCAGGGCGGCATCGCCGGCTCCGGGCTCACGCCGGGCACGTCGTCGGCGCGGAAGCTGTACACGCGCTCGGAGCCGCGCACCTCCACGTGCTGCTGCAGCCTGGGCAGGCGCTGCGCGTCCACGTACAGCTTGCGCTCCTTCGGCACCACCACCACGTATTCGGCGTGCGCCACCGGCACCTCGGACTGCAGGTACGACAGCTCGCCGAAGTAGCTGGCAAACTCGCCGCGCTCGCCGGTGTCGTCGATGCGGTACTGCAGCTCCACCACGTCGCCCGCCTCCAGCCGCGGGAACTGCACGTACACGGTGCGCGCGGAGGTGTACATCGACAGCTCCGGGTTATCCGCGGGGCCCTCGGCGCTCTCCACCGCCTCGTCCACGGTGCCCGAGGCGCGGTGCACCCGGGCGCTGCGCAGCTGCGCGCGCTGGCGATCGGCCTGGAACGTGAAGGAGTAGTGCCGCGCCTGCGCGGCGCCCGCCGCCGTGAGTGGCTGAAACACGATCTGGCGGAACTGCCCGGCGAGGCCGTTCTCGTACACGTGGGTCACCGTCAGATCGAGCAGGGTGCGCTGGTGCTGGCCGCGCGCTGGCGCGAAGCGATCGTTCAGAAAGCGCTCGGGCTTCCAGGCGTACGCCTCGTCCGCGCGCTCCATCGAGGGCTCCAGCGCGGCCACGTACTGGCGCACGTCGTTGTCCTCCGGGGTGAGGCCCAGGATGCGGCGCAACAGGCCGATCTGCGCCTCGGCGTTGCCCAGCTCGCCGTGTAGATCGCTCAGCTCGCGCAGCATCTCCACGTCGTCGGGGGCGAGCAACAGCGCTTGGTCGTAGCCGGCCAGCGAGCGCGGGCTGTCGCCCAGCTGGCGGAAGGCGCGCGCGCTGATGCTGTTGACCCAGGCGCTGTCCGGCGAGAGCGCCGCCAGGCGCGAGGTCCAGTGCTCGACCGTGCTGCGCTCGGCGCGCTGCACGCCGAGCTGCAGCGCGTCCACCAGCGGCCCGTGATCATCGAAGCGCAGCGCCGAATACAGCGACTCCACGCTGCGCGCCCGCTCCGCCTCGCCCAGCTCGGCCAGGCCCGAGGCCGCCATGTTGAGCAATGACACGGCGTGCGGGCTGCGCGCCAGGGCCCGCTCGATCGAGGCCAGCGCCGAGTGCTTCAGGCCCGCGCTGTCATAGATGCGCGCGCGACCGGAGAGCGCCCGCACGTCGTCGGGGTCCAGCGCCAGGAGCTGCTCGTACACGGGCAAGGCAGCGCGCGGGTTGACCCCCTGCTCCAGCCAGCGCGCCTCGGCCAGGAGCAGCTGCTCGAGCTGCCGGCGCGCGAGGGGCGCGGGCGTGCGCGGCAGCTCGGCCCGGGCTCGCTCCAGCCAGCGCGACTGCTCGTTGCGATCCTCCGACAGCTCCGCCGCCAGCAGCAGCCGCGGCACGGTCGGCTCGGCGCGAGCGGCGGCGTACGCGAGATCGCGCGCCTGGTGCGTGGTCGGGTCATCGCCGTCGCTGCTGGTGAGATAGCGAGCGAAGGCCTCGCGCTGCGCGGCGCTCGGGGCGCTGCGCATGGAGCGCTCGAACCACTCGAGCGGGCCCTCGGCGCGTGCCGTGGGGGCGGGACCGCGCGCCGCCGTGGCAAGCCGGCTCACCGCCTTGCTGTCGGCGTGCCAGCGCAGCGCGGGGTCGGGCTTGCCGCTCGGGTCCGCCAGCCGAAGAGAGGCCATGGGCGCCTCGTCATCGCCGCACACCTTCAGGGTGACCCGGTTGTCGCCCGGCTCGAGCCACGCCGTCAGCGCGCGGCGATCGAAGTCGTGACCGCGGTAGCTGGCGTCCGCCCCGCGCTCCACCCCGTTCCAGAACACGCGCACCGCGCCGCGGGCGCCCACCCACAGGCTGATCGGGCGCCGCTGCTTCAGCTCCGGCTGGCTCACGTAGCTGGCGAAGAAAGCGCACATCTGCTGGCGCGGCCGCAGCAGCGAGCCGCCATCCACCCAGCCGAAGGGAAAGGCCGGTGGCACCACCCGCCAGCGCACCTGCCGGCCATCTTTGCCGGCATAGCCCACACCCCAGGCGATCGGCTCGGCCAGCTCGGGCTCGGGGCCCTGCGGCTCGTCGAAGCCGGACTTGCCCGTGTTGTCGAAGGGCCCCAGCACCAGCCACTGATCCACATACCCCAGCGCCTGGATGCGCCGCGCGGCGTCCTTGTCGTCACCGCGCCGGAGCCTTGCATAAGCAACCAGCAGCTCTGCGTAGGCGCGCTGCGCAGGGGTGAGCCGGGGATCTTGGCTGAGCTCGCGCAGCGCCTCCTCCACCTGGGCGGGCTGGGCGCGGTCCCACAGCTGCCAGAGCTCCCGCAGGGCGGCGTAAATGGCTCCACCCGAGCTGCGCGGCCACTCGGCGAGCGCCCGCTCCAGGTCCGGATGCAAGAACGCGCCGCCCTGGTAGAGCCGCAACGCCTCCGGCTCGCGCTCCGGCGCAGCAGGTGGGCTGGCGGCGGGAGAGCTGGCCACCGGAGAACTGGCTACCCCGGCGCCGGCAGGGGCAGGCGTGTTGCCCGGTGAGGGGGCCGGCGAAGCAGAGGCGGGGGCCGCGGGCGCATCACCCACAGCTGGCGTGGCGGAGCTTTCGCTTACCCACGTGGCCAGCAGTGCCGTCAATAGGGGAACCAGCCACCGGCTGCCACCACGCCTCGAAATCAGGCCCACAGGTTCCCTTCTTGCGCGAACTCGACGAAACGGGAAGCATGAAAACATCAGGCGCGCGGAGCTTATGCATTCCGAACCTAGGCGCTGGAACAGCGCTCTGGCTCCGCCAGGATCCACCGCGCTGGCTCGACCAGGGTAGGCCACGCGGGCTCCAGGCTCGACCCCTCACGAGACAGCTGCAGACGCGGCACGAGCGACCGTTCCTCGATCCCATGTTGAGTGTTCAGGGTGCGAGGCTTGACAGCCTCCCTTCGGCTGTGGCCGGCTGCGCACCTGCCTTGCCGCACTCGCGATCTTTCGCCAGCGCTGGGCCGGAAAGCACGGAGGCTTCCCATGGTTAACCCCGGAATGGTGATGTACGAAGAGGAGTTCAACCAGATCCAGGCGGTCGTCGACCGTCTGGTTCGGGAAGCGAACGCCAAAGTCGTCTTCATCGTCGACAAGAATGGCCAGCTGATCGCCGCCAGCGGTGAGGTGGGGAATATCGATACCACCTCGCTCGCCTCGCTCACGGCCGGCAACATCGCTGCCACCGGGGGTATCGCCAAGCTCCTGCGTGAGCAGGAGTTCGCGACCCAGTTTCACGAGGGCGAGAACGCGAACATCCACATCCAGCTGGTGGGCAATCGCGTGATCCTCGTGGTGATCTTCGACTCTGAATCGAGTCTGGGGCTGGTGCGCTTACGGGTGCGCCGGGCCACGGATGAGCTCAACCGCGTATTCGATGCCGTGCAGAAAAAAGCGCTGCAGCCCGGCCATGATTCTCCGTTTGCCGAGATCACGGACGACGACATCGACAACCTCTTCAACGACTGAAGGACCGGCGCTGTGAGCTTCATCAACTACATGGCCCGTGAGATCAACTGCAAGATCGTCTACTACGGTCCTGGGCTGTGCGGGAAAACCACGAATCTCCAGTATATTTACAAGCGCACGAACCCCGAGGCGAAGGGCAAGATGATCAGCCTCGCCACCGAGACGGAGCGCACGCTCTTCTTCGACTTCTTGCCGCTCTCAC
>JAICQL010000268.1 GCA_025937895.1 Polyangiaceae bacterium
GGCTTCGCCGCGATCAACACCGGCAACAACCTGCTGTACCTGCTGCTGGGCATGTTGCTCGCGCTGATCGTGGTGTCGAGCGTGATGAGTGAGCTGAGCCTGCGGCGCCTGACGGTGGTGCGGCGCCTGCCACCCCGCGCGCAACCGACTCGCTGCCGCCGCGCGCCGGAGATTCGATGCCCGCGCGACCGATGTCCGTACCGCCCACGCAGTCGGCGGCCGTGGCCCGCGGCGCCGCGCCCGGCGGCAGCAGCAGCCGGGCCGAGAAGCGCCACAGCTCGGCGCCAGCGCTACTGGGCCGCCGTGCCTGGTGGCGGCCACCGCGCAAGCTGCGGGTCACGCGCGAGGGCAAATACTTCATCGGCATCACCTTCGGCGTCGGCTTTGCTGCCATCAACACCGGCAACAACCTGCTCTACTTGCTGCTGGGCATGTTGCTGGCGCTGATCGTGGTGTCGAGCGTGATGAGTGAGCTGAGCCTGCGCCGCTTGACGGTGGTGCGCCGCCTGCCGCCGCGCGCACAGGTGGGGCGCCCGCACCTGGTCGAGGTGGAGGTCCACAACCACAAGGGCAAGGTGCCCAGCTACGCGATCGAGATCGAGGACCTGCGCGAAGGCCAGCCCGCGGACAAGCGCTGCTTCTTCCTCAAGATCAGCCCGGACTCGGCGCAGATTGCGGCGTACCGCCGCACGCCGGCGCGGCGCGGCCGCGATCGTCACGTGGGCTTTCGCATTGCCACCCGCTTCCCCTTCGGCCTGTTCGAGAAGTCGCGCGAGACTGCGGCCGAAGGTGAGATCATCATCTATCCCGCTACCGATCCGCTGGAGCTGCCGGCCAAGGCCGACGGGCGCTGGCTGGGCACCGACGGCCGCTTCGGCGCCGGCTCGGGCGACGAGATCCTGGGCGTGCGCCCCATGCGTGAGGGCGATGATCACCGCGACATCTACTGGCGCAAGAGCACGTTCGGGCGGCAGATGGTGCTGCGTGAGCGCGCGCGCGAGACCTCTCGGCAAGTGACGCTGATGATCGACTCGGAGCACCCCGGCAGCGTGCCCGACGGGGTCTGGCTGGATCAGTTCGAGGTGCGCATCCGCGAGGTCGCCTCGCGCGCGGTGGCGCACATCAAGCGCGGCGACGTCGTCACGGTGCGCAGCACCGCCGGCGAGAGCGTGCTGGGCAACCCGAGCGTGGGCGCCGATCCGGTGCTGCGCTTTCTGGCCTTGCTCGAGCCCTCGCCCAGCCGCGCGGAGGCGGCCGCCGCAGAGGCCGCCGACAGCCCGGCGCTCGCCGCCGGCAAGGCCCGCGTGCGCGAGGCCGCGCCCGTGCTGCCGCGCTTGCCCCCGCGCGATGCGACCTCCAGCGCCTCGCCCAGCCGCCGGGTGCGGGCATGAAATTCGGGCTCGTCCACCGCATCATGACCGACGCCCTGGCGTCGCTCGGTCTGCTCTCGCTGCTGACCGGGGGTGAGCTGGACCTCACCATGACCATCCTCACGGCGGTGTGCATGGTGCTGGCGGTGTTCATCCCCGAGCGCTACCAGGAGCACCCGCGCCTGCGCAGCCTGGGCGTCTTTGCCTCGCTGACGTTGCTCGGCGTGCAGCTGGCGCGCGCCGCTGGCGGCGGCGATCTGCTGCAGCTCTCGGTGGAGTTCGCGGCAGCGCTGCAGGTCATCCGCGTGGCCACCCGCCGCGGCGCGGCGCACGATCAGCAGATCATCCTGCTGGCGCTGCTGCACCTGGTGGCTGGCACCGTGCTCGGCGGCGGGCTGGCATACGGGCTGAGCCTGATCGGCTTTCTGGTCATCGCGCCGGGCGCGCTGGTGCTCAGCCACCTGCGGCGGGAGGTGGAGGGCAACTACCGTCAGGGCGCGCGCGACCGCACGGGCCTGCCGGTGGACGTGCCGCGCATCCTGCGCAGCCGGCGCGTGATCAGCCGCGGCTTCTTGCTGGTCACGTGCAGCCTGTCGATCCCTGTGTTCGTGTTCACGGCGCTCCTGTTCCTGCTCTTCCCGCGGGTCGGGCTGTCGCTGTTGTTGCTCAACCACTCGCGCGCCAGCCGCATGATCGGCTTCTCCACGCGCGTGGATCTGGGCAGCGTGGGCAAGCTGCGCAGCGATCCCACGATCGCCATGCGCGTGCACCTGACCGACAGCAACATCAACGGCACCGGCAACAACAAGGCGCCTGCCTCGCGCCTCGCGCTTTACCTGCGCGGCACGTCCTTCGACGAATACGACGGCACCGCGTGGACGCGCAGTCGCCCCCTGCACCAGCCGCTGGTACAGGACGGCAACTTCGTCTGGACCGCCGGCGGCCCGCGCGGCGCGCTGGCCATGAACATCGATCTGGAGCCGATCAACCCGCCGATCGTCTTCTTGCCAACGGATGCGGTGGGCTTCCGGGTGCTGGACCCGAGCGAGGGCCTCTCGCCGAAGGGGCCCAAGATCACGGTCGCGGCAGACGGCGAGTACAAATACGAGCGGGTCGAGGAGCGCGGGTTGCAGTACGCCGTGTACCGCGGCCGCTCCCGCGCGCCGATCCTGCCCGCGGGCGAGATGCAGCGCTACCTCGGCGTGCCGCCGGCGATCGAAGACGAAGTGGCGCAGCTGGCGCGCAGCTGGGCCGGCAGCGAGACCAACCCGCGCGAGCTGGCGCTGGCCATCGAAGACAAGCTGCGCACCGGCTTTCGCTACGATCTCGACTCTCCTTCGGGCGGCGCAGCTCAGCCGCTGTTGCACTTCCTGTTCGTCTCCAGGTCCGGCCATTGCGAGTTCTACGCCACGGCCATGGCGATGTTGATGCGCACCCTGGGCGTGCCCACGCGCTTCGTCACCGGCTTCATCGGCGGCACGTACAATCGCTTCGGCGACTTCTACGCCGTGCGCCAGGGTGACGCGCACTCCTGGGTGGAGGTGTACCTCGACAACACGGGCTGGACCCGCTTTGATCCCACGCCGCCGCTCAGCTCTGCGCCGCGCAGCGAGATGACCGGCGTGGTGGCCTTCCTGCGAGACGTGATCGAGGCCGCCGCGCAGCGCTGGAGCCGGCACGTGGTGGGCTACGATCTCGACCAGCAGATCGAGCTGTTCCGCTCGGTGAAGCAGCGCTACCGCAACTGGGGCGGGCAGCAGCTGGGCACTCACCTCGAGCCGGTGGTGCCCGTGCTGGGCGCCGTCGTGCTGGGCGCGCTGCTGTACCTGGGCTGGCGCAAGCTGCGCCTGCAGCGCACCCGAGCCAAGCCTGGACAGCTCGCGGGCCAGCCAGCGGCGGTCACGCGCGTGGTGGCGCTGTACCGGCAGCTCGAGGACGTGCTGCGAGCGCTGAACATCGGGCGTTCGTCCAGCACGCCGCCCCTGGCCCATGCTCGAGCCTTGCAGGAGCTGGGGCACCCGCTGGCAGCCGAGGTGCTGGCCCTGACGGAGATCTACCTGGCCGTGCGCTTCGGCCGGCGTGACTTCAGCGTGGAGGACGAGCGGGACTTCGACGCGCGCGTGAAGGCGCTGCGCCACTTCCGCTTCGCGCCCGAGCGCGCCGCTTGATCGGCTCCGGGGCGGAGCCAGGCGGTGCTGGCGCCGCCGAGCTGCTGCTCGAGCGGCGCCCGGCACGCGCGCTACTTTGCGCTGAGCAGCGGGGCGAGCGAGACGCCCGCCTTCTCCAGCATGCCGCGCTGGATCTCGCACATCGAGGCGATGCCGACCATGGCCAGGTCGATCATCTTGTCCATGTCGGGCCGGGGTAGAGCCTCACCCTCTGCCGTGCCCTGAAGCTCGACGATGTGACCGCGGGCGGTGCCCACGGCGTTGAGGTCGACCCGCGCCACGCTGTCCTCCGCGTAGCAGAGGTCGAGCGCAAACTCGCCGTCCACGTAGCCCACGCTGATGGCCGCGACCTGATCGCGCAGCGGCGGACCGCGCAACGCGCCCTTGGCGCGCAGCCGATCGAAGGCCAGGGCCAGCGCGATCCAGCCGCCCGTGATCGAGGCCGTGCGGGTACCGCCATCGGCCTCCAGCACGTCACAGTCGATCACGATCGTCCGCTCCCCGAAGCGCTCGGGGTGAATGGCGGCCCGCAAGCTGCGCCCGATCAGGCGCTCGATCTCCTTCGAGCGCCCGGAGAGCGGCTTGTTGCGCCCGTCTCGCGACTCACGCCGCTGCGGGTTGGCGCGCGGATGGATCTGATATTCGGCAGTGACCCAGCCGCGGCCCGAGCCCTCCAGGAACTTGGGCACGTTTTCGTCCACCGAGGCCGTGACCAGGATCACGGTGCCCTCGCAGCGGTAGAGCACCGAGCCCTCCGCTAGGCGATGAAAGCCGACAACCCCTTCAATGACACGATGCGACCTCAGGTCGCGACCCCCGCGTCTGTTCTTGCTCATCGGTACTCAACACGTCCTTATCGAGAAGCATCTCGAACCCCCGGGGTGATTTAAGGTGGTGACGATCAGACCACTCGTACTCGAAGACGCTCACTCGGAAAACTGCCCAGTTGCGGATTTCCTGATTCGTGGTTCGGGCCCCGCACCGCTCACTGACCTGCGCTGGCCTCGTGGCGAGCCGCCGCCCCCTGCCCCATCCCGGTTCATCAGTGTACGTCTCGAGCGAGGCTGCAGTTGCGAGCGGCGGCACCTCGACCCTCGCTTACGGGTTCAATTCGGAACGGTGGCGCTCGGGTCACGGGCCAATCGTGCGTGCCAAGACAGTCCTCGCGAGCGATGCGCGAGCCTGCTGAGCGCGGTCTAGGCACCGGCGCTGGGTCCGCCCAACCCAACGCTCCCGTAGCGCTGCAGGGCCAGGGAAAAGCCGGCGGGCGTGCCCACGTCGATGAAGCTGCCGCTCTCGAAAGCTTCCACCTCGATCCTCAGTCCCGCTTCGATGCCTGCTTGCATGACGTGCCCGAGGTAGAGCTCCGGGGCGCTTCCCTCCCGGCCCGCCGTGTGAGCTGCCGAGCGCGCCTCCAGCCAGCGCTGCAGAAAGAGGGTGAAGCTGGGCGCCCACGCCGCCAGCATCCAGATGTGAGGCCAGCTGGAGCCGACCGGCTTGATGCGCACCTCCAGTGCCCGGCCCGCAGGGTCGAGCAGCACGCGGTCACCCACTTGCTCCGGTGGCGCAGGCACAGCGCCGAGCACGACGTCCGCGCCGCTGCGCAACGAGCGCTCGCGCAGCGCGCGCAGCGCCGTCGCTGGCTCGAACACGATGTCGGGAAAGCCGAACAGGACGTGCGCATCACGCAGGAAGCCGCGCGCGCCGTGCAACGTGTGCACCACGCTCGGCGAAGAGCAGGTGGGCGCATACGCCAGCTGCACCCCCGCCTCCGCGCCATCGCCGAAGTACTGCACGATGTCGGTCTTGCTGCGATCGATCAACCAGTACACCTGCTCCGCCCCCCCGAGGCGCAGCGCCTCCAGCAGGTAGCTGGCGATGACCCTGGGCCGCGGCCCTTGCTCGGTGCTGCGGAAGCCGAGCGGCAGCAGCTCCTTGCTGCAGGGCAGTGGCGCCATGCGCTGGCCGCTACCGCCACCCGGGATCGCGCCAATGACTCTCATTTCGGCGAGCATAGCTGGATCGTCAGCGCTGCGGGAGCGCCGCCTGCACATCCCCGCGCTCGGCCCGGGCCAGAGCGCGCTCGTCGAACACGCGAGCCTGGCTGGCGCTACCATCGGTCTGCCACTCCACGCTCCCGAGCTGATCGAGCCGCAGCGGCTGCACGCCTGCCGCGAGCAGCATGTCCAGGGTCTGCAGGTGAGGGTGGCCGTGGCGATTGCCACGGCCGCAGGAGATGCTGGCGAACGCGGGCTGCACCCGCGCGATCAGCTCGGGGCTGCTGGAGCTACGGCTGCCGTGATGGCCCAGCTTGACAAAGTCCGCGTGCAAGTCAGCCGTGCCGGCGAGCAGGCGCGCCTCCGCCGCGTGCTCTGCGTCGCCCAGCAGCAGCGCCGCCCGGCTGCCCCAGCGCACACGCAGCACCAGCGAGTTGTCGTTGGCGCTCAGCTCGGGGCTCAGATCGGGACACGGCCCGAGCACCTCGATCTGCGCACCGGCCGCGAGCTCACCGGCGCGGCACAGCTCGGCGGCGCTGCGCACGCGCTGCGCGCGGCGCGACAGGCGCTCGAGCAGCAGCCCGATCTCCGCGCCGATCGCTGCCGGCGCCGCTGCATACCACAGCTCGCCGATGCTCAGCGTGTCGCTCGTGGCCAGCGCGGCCAGGCCACCGAAGTGATCCGGGTGCGGATGCGAGAGCACCACGTAATCGAGGTGCGTGCGGCGGCGGGCGCGCAGCACCGGCAAGATCACGCGCGCGCCGGGATCCCCCGCGGGTCCCGGGCCCCCGCCGTCGATCAGCATCAGGCTTCCGTCGGGCAGATCGATCAACGTGGCATCACCCTGGCCCACGTCCAGCGCCGTCACGCGCAAGCGCCGGGCAGCGCGACCGTGCGCTGCCGAGTGCTCGTGTCTCACCGCCTGCTCCACGGCGATCAGCGCGGCCAGGCCCGCGAGCAGCCACGCCACGACCGGAACGGAGCTGCGCTGCTGCGTGGCGGGAGCGAGCCAGGCGCGCGCCTGCAGGCCCAGCGAACCGGCCAGCCCCAGCACGGCGGCGAGCACGTGCCAGCGCCCCGGTGGCGGGAGCTCGATGAACAGCCAGTCCACCTGCGCCGTCAGGTGCGCCAGCTCGCGCATCACCAGCAGCGCCCCGGAGCTCACCAGCGCCAGACCCAGCTCCAGCGCCGGAATGGGCGCGGCGATGGCGTGGGTCAGGCACAGCGGCAGCGCCACCAGCTCACCCAGCGGCGCAGCCAGCAAGTTGGCAGCCACGCTGGCCAGGCTCACGCCGGGCCCGAGCAGCAAGAGCAACGGCAGGCAGGGCAAGCTCGCTGCCAGGCTCGCGCTCGCTGCCACTCCAACGTGCTCCAGCAAGCGCTTCACGTCCACCCGGCGCGGCTGCGACAGCTCCGCGGCGCTGGCCCCCGCGCGCTCCGCCACCTTGCCGCCCGCCAGCAGCAGGCCCGAGGTGGCCGCCAGTGAGAGCAAGAACGAAGGATCAAACACCACCAGGCCGTCGCACACCCAGCCCAGCCCCAGCGAAAGCGCCAGCACCCGGCTACCGAACACGTGGCGGCCGAGCAGGCGCGCGCCGAGCACCCCGAGCAGCATGAACGCCGCGCGCCAGGCCGAGCCGCTGCCGCCCGAGAAGTCTGCGTACAGCGGGGCGAGCAACAGGCCCACCGCGGCGCCCAGGCGGCGCACGTCGCCGCGCACGGCCAGCGCTGGCCAGCGGCGCAGCAGCGCGTCCAGCGCGCCCAGCACCCCGAGCACCGCAAACACCAGGTGCGTGCCGCTCACGGCCAGCAGATGCGCAAGCCCGCTGCGCCGGAATGCCTCCGCGTCCGCTTCATCGAGATCGGCCTCGCCCAGCACCAGCGCGCGCGCCATGCCCTGCGCCGCCGGAGCAAAGGTGGCCAGGATACGCTGGCGCACGAAGGCGCGCAGCCGATCGACCTGCGCTCCGGGGCCGCTGCCGCGCGCGTCCAGCTCCAGCCAGCGGAGCTCACCGCGCAACACCGCAGCGCGCCGTGCCATGCCCGGCAGCGGATCAGGCAGCTCGAAGTTGCGGAACGTGCTCACCACGCTCAGCTGCGCGATGGCCGACAGCTCATCGCCGCGGGCGAGCGCCGCCACCGGCGGCAGCACGGCAGGATCGCCGGACAACCGCGCGTGCAGCGGGCCCTGCCCGAAGCGCCCTTCGCAGTCGACCTCAGCCAGCTCCACATCCAGATACAGCTTCGGGCCCCGCGACACGGGCGACGCCTGCACCCGCGCGCGCAGCGCGCACGGCGCCGGCTGAGGCACGAGCTGCAGCGCTCCAGCCTGCTCGCGCTCGAAGCGCTGGCACAGCCAGGCGCCGCGGCCCCAGCCCAGCAGCAGCGCCAGCCCGCCCAGGACCAGGGCGCGCGAGCCGAGCTGCCTGCGCCAGAGCAGCAGGCACACGCCTGCGGCGCCCAGCGTCTCGAGCGGCGCGACACAGGCGTACGCGCTGAAGGCGAGCGCGCTCACCACCACCAGCACGGGATCGATCCGCCAGCTCGCGCACACGCGCTGGCGCTTTGCGAGAGCCGTGCCGGGCGATGCCGAGAGCGGTTAACCCGGCGCGAGCTGCGTGGCGCGCGGCTTTGAAGGGTGGCGGGCGCCTGGCGTGGCGCCGGCCTGGGCCGCCGGAGCCCGCGCCGGCTCAGCCCTGGTATTCGGACTGCAGCAGCTTCGCGATCGTCTGGAGCTGCATGTTGCTGGTGCCCTCGTAGATCTTGCCGATCTTGGCGTCGCGATAGAACTTCTCCACCGGATACTCTTTGGTGAAGCCCACCCCACCCAGCAACTCGACCGCGAGCGAGGCGCTGCGTTCGGCCACCTCGGAGGCGCACAGCTTGGCCATCGCCGCCTCCTTCACGAACGGCTGCCCCGCGTCCTTGAGCCGCGCGGCGTTGTAGACCAGCAGCCGCGCGGCCTCGATCTCCATGGCCATGCGCGCGTACTGAAACTGCACGCCCTGGAAGTCGGCAATGGGCCGGTTGAACTGCTTGCGCTCACGGATGTAGCCCATGGCGTAGTCGAACGCGCCCTGCGCAATGCCCAGCATCTGCGCTCCGATGCCGATCCGCCCCTCGTTGAGCGTCTCGATCGCGATCTTGTAGCCCTTGCCGACCTCGCCCAGCACATTGTCCTGCGGCACCTGACAGTCATCCAGCAAGAGCTCGCAGGTGCTGGAGGCGCGAATGCCGAGCTTGTCTTCCTTCTTGCCCACGCTGAAGCCGGGATAGTCTCGCTCCACCAAGAAGGCAGTGATGCCGCGATAGCCCTGCGCAGGATCAACGTTGGCAAGCACGATGAACAGCGAGGACTCGGCTGCATTGGTGATCCACAGCTTGCGGCCACGCAGCGACCAGCCCGAGCCCTTGCGCTCCGCGCGCGCCTGCAGCGCGAAGGCGTCCGAGCCAGAGGCCTGCTCGCTCAGCGCGTACGAGCCCACCCAGCTGCTGGCCAGCTTCGGCAGATAGCGCTGCTTCTGCTCGGTGCTGCCCCAGCGCATCAGCGCGTTGTTCACCAGCGTGTTCTGCACGTCGGCGACCACGGCCAGGCTGGCGTCCACCCGGGCCAGCGCCTCCACCGCCAGGATGGCATTCATGAACGTACCGCCTGCCCCGGAGAGGCTGTCGGGGATCTCGATGCCCATCAGCCCCAGCTGAAACATCTCGGTGAGCAGCGCCGGCTCCAGCTTGCTCTCCTCATCCATGTGCGCCACGTGCGGCGCCACGCGCTCGCGCGCGAACGCAAACACCGAGTCGCGCAGCAGTCTCTCCTCTTCGCTCAGCGTGGTCAGGGCGGGTACGCTCATGGCTGCTCCGTGTGGCTGGTTTCCCAGAGAGATATACGGATCTGGCGCGGCTCCGGGCCACATTGCCGCTCGCCCGGTCACGAATCGGCCCCCTGGCATGAAGCTCGGGCAGGCATGCCGGGCTCGCGCCGGGCGGCGCAGGCCCGAATCGCTGCTACACTGTGGGTGTGCTGGTCACGCGAGACATCAGCGTTCGCCCCTATCAGCCCGCCGATGATGAGTTCATCGCGCGCGTCGCCCGCGAGGCCTTCGACGAGTTCACGCCGCGGGCCGCGCAGCACACGCTGGACATGGCGCGGCACTTCCGCACGATGCTGGCCGTGCGCGGTGAAACGCGCGTGGGCTTTCTCACCTACAGCGGCCGCAGCGGCGACGTGTACGTGGTGCAGGCCATCGCGGTGAGCCGGCGCGAGCGCGGCCGCGGCATCGGGCACCGAATGATGCAAGCCTTCGAGGCGCTGGCCCACGCGGAGGGCGGGCGCCGCCTGGAGCTGTGCACCGCCGACTGCAACCTGGCGGCGCTGGATTTGTTCCTGCGGCGTGGCTTCCGCATCAGCCGCCGGCGCGAGCGCTTCTACGAGCGCGGGCAGGCCGCCTGCATTCTGGTCAAGGACGTGCAGGGCTGAGCGCCGCGCGGGCATTACCCGCGCGGGCGGGAGGCGCGCGCTCAGAACCCGCTCGGCTTCGAGCGACCGAACATGCGCCGGATGCGCGCCAGCAGGCTGGGCCGAAACTCCGCCTCCTCACCGTCGAGCTCCGTGCTGGAGGCCGCCGGCGGCTGCCCGGGCGCCAGTGAGCCCTCCAGGGTCAGCGGCGGAAAGCTCGCAGACGGCCCGGGTGCGGGCGGGATCGGCGACGGTGGGATAGGCATGGGCGCCACCGAGTGCAGGGTGGCCTCCAGCGATTGCGAGGGGACCAGCGGCGGCGGCGGGAACGGCGGTACCGGCGCGAAGTGCTGCCCGGGCGGAGCCGTGACGGGCCTCTGCACGCCAGACGGCA
>JAICQL010000004.1 GCA_025937895.1 Polyangiaceae bacterium
AGCTGAGTTGCAGAGCTGAGTTGCAGAGCTGAGTTGCAGAGCTGAGTTGCACAGCCAGGTTTCACAGCAGGGTCCCCGGGGCCAGGTTGTTGGTGGCAAGGTTCACGCCGCCAGGAGCATCCCATGCAGGTGGTCACGCCGAGGTTCTTCCCTGGCCCAGGTGCACCGCTCGTGACCTCGACACCGCCCTCGGGGCGATGACCAGTCCCTTGCAGTCACCTGCAGTTACTTGAAATGGCAACGGCGGCGCGCCAGCGGCGAGCCGCCCACCTGTCTCTATTGTCGGTCAGCCCCGCTGCACGTCAAGTAGATCTACGCAGATCCGTCAGGATGGGGCCTGCTCTTTGAATTTCAGAAAGCGAAGCTGCGGGTAATCTTTTTCGGTACGTTCGAGGTGCCAGGCGTTCCGGGCGAGGAAAACCGTGGCGCCCGTGTGATCGTCGGCGAGGCTGGCCCGCTGCTCTTCGCGGAACGCTTTCAACAGCTTGGGGTCTTCTGCCTCGACCCAGCGGGCCGTGTACAGCTGCGTGCCCTCGAAGCGCACGGGCACATCGTATTCCGTGCGCACGCGGTCTGCCAGGACGTCGAACTGCAGCGCGCCCACCACGCCCACCACCCAGGTCGAGCCCAGGTGCGTCTTGAATACGGACGCCGCACCCTCCTCGGCCAGCTGCAGGAGCGCCTTGCCCAGGTGCTTGGCGCGCACGGGGTCGTCGGGGCGCACCGTCTGCAGCAGCTCCGGCGCGAAGCTGGGTAGCCCGGCAAAGTGCAGCGTCTCGCCCTCGGTCAAGGTGTCGCCCACCCGGAGCTTGCCGTGGTTGGGGATGCCGATGATGTCGCCCGACCACGCTTCTTCCGCCAGCTCGCGATCTTGCGCCAGAAACAGCAGCGGGTTGTGCACCCGGAGCGTCGCCCCCGTGCGCACGTGGTTCAGCTTCATGCCGCGCTGAAAGTGGCCAGAGCAGAGGCGGACGAAGGCGATGCGGTCGCGATGCTTGGGATCCATGTTCGCCTGGATCTTGAACACGAACCCGGTCACCGCCGGCTCGTCCGCGGCCACCGTGCGCTCCGCTGCCGCGTGCGCCCGCGGCGAGGGCGAGATCTCGGCCAGACCATTGATCAGCTCGCGCACCCCGAAGGTGCGCAGCGCGCTGCCAAAGAAGACCGGGGTCATGTGGCCCTGGCGATAGGACTCGAGGTTGAAGGGCGGGCACAGCCCGCGCGCCATCTCCACCTCCTGGCGCAGCTCCGCCAGCAGATCCGAGGGTAGATGCTGCTCGAGCGCCGGGTCATCCAGGCCCGTCATGGTGATGCCCGGGGCGAGCGAGCCGTCCTTGCTCTTGTCCAGCAGCAAGAGCTCGTCCGTCCAGAGGTTGTAGCAGCCGACGAAGCGGTTTCCACGCCCGATGGGCCAGGTGGCGGGGGTCACCTCCAGCGCCAGGGTCTGCTCGATCTCGTCCAGCAAGTCGAAGGTGTCGCGCCCCTCTCGGTCGAGCTTGTTGACGAAGGTGATGATCGGCACGTCACGCAGGCGGCAGACCTCGAACAGCTTGCGCGTCTGTGACTCGATGCCGCGCGCCACGTCGATCACCATCACGGCCGAGTCGACCGCCGACAGCGTGCGATAGGTGTCCTCGCTGAAGTCCTCGTGCCCGGGCGTGTCGAGCAGGTTGAAGGTGCAGCCGCCGTAGTCGAACGTCATCGCGGAGACGGTGACGGAGATGCCGCGCTCTCGCTCCACCTTCATCCAGTCCGAGCGCGCGCGCCGCTGATCTCCACGCGCCTTCACCGCGCCTGCCAGCTGGATGGCGCCCCCGAACAGCAGCAGCTTCTCCGTCAGCGTGGTCTTGCCCGCGTCGGGGTGGGAGATGATGGCAAAGGTACGGCGCTTCTGTATTTCCGATTGCACGTGCAGGGGTCGTTTCTGGCGAGACCGGCCCTTTGCGGGGCAGAGCCGGCGATGAGGATACAGGGCCTGGCAGGCAGCCGGGCGAGGCGGGCCAGACCAGACGGCTCGCGCTCAGAGCGCCAGCACGCCGGGGCAGTCTAGCGCCCCGAGGAAGGCCAGCAGCTGTGAGATTTCCGCATCGCTCAGCTGCTTGTCGATCATCTTCTGATCGAGATTGGGGTTTTTGAAGCCGCCGCCAGCCATGAAGCGCACCTGAGCCTCCAGCTTGGCCTGCGAGCCATCGTGACCGTAGGGGGCCGAGCGGCTGACGTTGCGCAGGGAGGGCGTCTTGAAGGCGGCCCAGTCCGAGGGGCTAGTGCTGACTTTCTGCCGGCCAGGGTCGACGGCTGCCCCTGGCTTGCCCTCCATGCCCATGCCCGTGTTGTGATAGGAGCCGCCCTCGGCCAGGTAGGCGTCGGAGAAGAACGGCGGCGTGTGGCAACCATTGCAGGCGGCCTTGCCTTGAAACAGCTGCAGTCCGGCTTTTTGCTCGCTGGTGAGCGCCTGGCTCTGGCCCGCCATGAAGCGATCATACGCCGTGTCGGCGCAGAACAGCGTGCGCTCGTAAGCGGCGATGGCCTGTACCACCGTCTCTGCCGTGGCGCCATAGGCTGGAAACGCCGCGTCGAACAGCGCCCGGTACTCCGGGCTGGCACCGAGCTCTCTGGCCTTGGCCGAGAGATTCTCCTGTCCCACGCCCATGTTGTCGCCTGCCCATACCGCCTTGGCCTGAGCCTCCAGCGAGTCGGCGCGCCCGTCCCAGTACAGGCGCGGCAGGTACGCGACGTTCCAGAGGGTGGGGGCGTGGCGGGGGAGCGCCACGCTCTTGGCGCCGATGGCCAGCGGCTCGTGCCCACCGGTGCCGTCCTCATTCTGATGGCACGAGTAGCAGGAGCGGCTGCCATCGACCGACAGCGCCGGATCGAAGAAGAGCTTCTTCCCCAGCGCCACCTTCTGCGGGGTGGTCGGGTTATGGGCGGGGGTGCGCAGCGCGCCCAGCAGCTCTGGAGCCCGCGGCACGGGGGGCAGCGCCGGCGCAGCGGGCGCCGCGCTCGTGACAGGTGGCGGGGCGCTGCGCTGGGCAGCAGGCTCTTGCCTGTCGCAGGAGCAGAGCGCGAGCGAGCAGGCTGCAGCTCCCGAGCAGATCCCGATGAGGACCGATGATCGCATCACGTTCGCACCTCCGCCTGCCGTTCTCCTAGCGCAATCCTGCGCGCGAGCAGGCATGCACTGGCCCGCAGTCGCGAATGACCGCGCCGGCGCGCCAAAGGTCTGTTGCGCTGGAGCCGTGCCCCGCCGGGCGCTTGCGCCTACTGGCGGCGGCCCTTGAAGGAGTAGCTCAGGCTGCCGTCGAACTCCTGATCGCCGAGCCTCCCCGAGAGCGTGCCCTCCGCCGTCATGCTCAGCCGATCTCCCGAGAGGGTCACGGTGCCCGAGGTCATCTCCGCCTGGATCGCGCCGTCACCCTCTGCCGTGAAGCAGGGCTGGCCACCGTCGAGCTGCGCCGAGTTGCCCTTTGCTTCCGCGGAGAGCTCACACAGATCGCTGCCGTCGGTGCTGTTGATGAGCACGATGCGCAGCTGCGTGGGCGAGTCGCTCTCGATGCGGATCTTGGCCTTCTCGTCGAGCTCCTCCCGCTCCGGCTGGCCCGAAATGCGGAAGACGGCCACGTCTCTGCCGGCGAACAGCCCCACGAAGGCCGGAGCATCCGCGCTCGCCGCCTTGTCGCTGTCGCTGACCTCCGAGACGTCCTCCAGGTTGGCCTCGCCATCGCTCTCTGGCTTCGCCTCTGCTTCTGCAGTGGCCGCGCTGGCCGCGGACTTGGGCGCAGGGCGGGGGCGTGAGGGCTTGGATTTTGCGGCGCTGGGCTCTGCCTGCCTTGCGTTCTGCTCGGCGATGGCGAGCGGACCGAGCCCCAGCGGGGCGCTGCTCACCCTGGGCGTGCACCCCCAGCCGGCCGCCAGCCAGACCAGCGCAAGAGCCAGACCTTCGAGCGGCCGAAAAGAGAGCATGCTCGAGGATTTGAACCCAGGGGCCGTGATCGTCAAGCGGCTTGTTGGCCGACGGGCTGATGGATCACAGCAGGCGCCCGGGCTGGTAGCTCGCGGCCTCGGGGCAGCGCTCGAGCCAGCGATCCACCTGTGCAAGAAAGTGAGCGACCTGGGCCTGGGCAGCGCCGGAGAGGGAGAGCGGTGCTCCCAGCGCCTGCTCGATCTGCGCGGTGGAGAGCGGCAGCGCCGGATCGGCGCCCAGGCGAGACACCAGATCGTTGTCGGCGACCCGACCGTGGCGCAGATCATCTGCCACCTGGATCGAGTGCTTCTGGATCAGCGAGTGCGCGCGCTCGCGGCCCAGCCCCGCGCGTGTGGCCAGGGTGAGCAGCTTGGTCACGCTCAGGAACGGCAGGTAGCGCGAGAGCTCGCGCGCGATGCTGGCGGGGAACGCGCCAAAGTCATCCAGCACGTGCAGCAGCGCCTCGAACAAGCCATCGAGTGCGAAGAACGCGTCGGGCAGCGCCACCCGGCGTACCACCGAGCAACTCACGTCACCCTCGTTCCACTGATCGCCGGCCAGCGCCTGCAGCATGCTGGCGTAGCCGCTCAGGATGGCGGTGAGGCCGTTGATGCGCTCGCACGAGCGGGCGTTCATCTTGTGCGGCATGGCGGAGGAGCCCACCTGGCCCTGCTTGAAGCCCTCGGTCACCAGCTCTTGCCCGGCCATCAGCCGCAGCGTCTTGGCCAGGCTGGAGGGGCCGGACGCCAGCTCGCGCAGGGTGTTGACCACCTGCAGATCGAGCGAGCGTGGATAGACCTGGCCCACGCTGTTCAGCACCTGCTTGAAGCCGAGGTGCTGGGCGACGCGCTGCTCCAGCTCTGCCAGCTTGTCGAAATCCCCGTCCAGCACGTCCAGCTGATCCTGCTGGGTGCCGACTGGCCCCTTCAGCCCGCGCAGCGGGTAGCCATCGATCAGGTGCTCCAGCGCCTGCACCGCCAGGAGCAGCTCTTCTCCCGCGTTGGCGAAGCGCTTGCCCAGGGTGGTGACCTGCGCCGGCACGTTGTGCGAGCGCCCTACGATGGCCGTGTCGGCATGCTGTGACGCCAGGCTACCGAGGCGCGCCAGCGCTGCCACGGCCTGCTTGCGGATCGAGAGCAGCGCCGAGCGGATCTGCAGCTGCTCGACATTTTCGGTCAGATCGCGCGAGGTCATGCCGCGGTGGATCTGCTCGAAGCCGGCGAGCTCGCAGAACTCCTCGATGCGCGCCTTGACGTCGTGCCGCGTGCGCTCCTCGCGCGCCTCGATCGAGCGCACGTCGATCTGATCGATCACCCTGCGGTAGGCAGCGATGGCGCCGTCGGGGATGGCCACGCCGAGATCACGCTGGGCCTCCAGCACGGCGATCCAGAGCTGCCGCTCCAGCCGGATTTTATGCTCCGCCGACCACAGCTCTTGCATGGGTGCGCTGGCGTAGCGCGCGGCGAGGACGTTCGGGATGACGCGGGGAGAGGCCATGAATCGGCCTCAACTACCCGAAGTCTGTCCAACAATCCAGCGCCACTCCCGCGCCCGGCGCCGGCGCGGGCCGCTGATTGCGCCGGGGCTGAAAGCCGCCCCGCGGGTTGACAGAGCCCGCAATCTCGCGGAATGAGAAGCCATGTTGCGCTGGTGGCGAACCGGGCTGGGTGCCTTGATTGTGGTGGCGGTTTGCGTGATCAGCACCTGCCAGCACCGCAGCGCGGAGCGCATGGCGGAAGCAGATGAGACGGCGGAGGCTGAGCAGACGGCGCAGCCCGAGCAGACGGCGGAGCCCGAGCGCACGGCAGAAGCCCCGCAGTCACCCACCGCCAGCCTCAGTCCGGCGCCCGTACCCGCCCCCGGGGCACCAGCGCCTGCCCCTGGCGCGCCTGCGCCCGCTCCCGCGGTGCCCGTGCCCCCGCAGCAAGCCACCGCGGCTCCCGCCCCGATCGCGCCGCTCAGCGCCAACGCGAAGACGGAGGATGAGCGCAACTCCATCAGCGTGTTCGAGGCCGTGGCGCCCTCGACCGTGTTCGTCACCAACAAGCGACGGGTGATCGACTTCTCGCGCCAGGTGACCGAGGTGCCCGCCGGCACCGGCTCCGGTTTCGTCTGGGACACCGAGGGGCACGTGGTGACCAATCACCACGTGGTGCAGGGCGCGCAGTCCCTGTCGGTCACTCTGTTTGATCATCGCAGCTTCGAGGCGCGCGTGGTGGGGGTGGATCCGCACCGCGACATCGCCGTGTTGCAGCTGCTGGAGGCGCCCAACAACCTGCGGCCGATCCGGGTGGAGAAGGGGCTCGAGCTGTTCGTGGGCCAGAAGACGCTGGCCATCGGTAACCCCTTCGGCCTCGATCAGACGCTGACCACCGGCATCATCAGCGCGCTGGGGCGCAGCGTGCCCGGCCAGCGTGGGGTCACGATGCGTGACATGGTGCAGACCGACGCCGCGATCAATCCGGGTAACTCCGGTGGCCCGCTGCTCGACTCCAGCGGCCGCCTGATCGGCATGAACACCATGATCTTCAGCCGCAGCGGCGCCTCCGCGGGCATCGGCTTTGCGGTGCCGGTGAGCGCCATCATGCGCGCGGTGCCGCAGATCATCAAAGGCGGCAGGACGGGCCAGATCGGCATCGGCATCGTCATCGATCCAGACCGGCAGCTGGAGCGCACGTACGGCGTGGCAGGGGTGCTGGTGCTGCGTGTGCGCGCAGGCGGCCCGGCAGCGCGCGCCGGGCTGCGCGGCACCACCATGACTCGGCGCGGCGTCTCGTTCGGCGATGTGATCGTGGGCGTGGACGGTAAGCCTGTCAAAGACTTCGACGATCTGGCGACGATCTTCGATGAGCACAACCCTGGCGACAAGGTCAAGCTGACCGTCCTGCGCGGCAACGAGAAGCTCACGGTACCGATCGAGCTGATGGTCTTGCCCTCGGAATGATGCGAGTGTTTTCGTGATCAAGCTGGTCCTGGAAGGCGGCGGCGCACGAGCCGCGTATTCAGCGGGGGTGGTGCACGCGCTGTGCAGCGAGGGCGTGTGCCCGCGCGTGGTCGTCGGCTGCTCCTCGGGCTCGATCAACGCAGCCTTCTGTGCCTCGGGGCAGACGGAGACGATGTGCGATCTGTGGGCCAACTACGTCCCGGGCAACTACTTCATCAGCTGGCGGCGGCACCTCACGCCCTTCGCTCCACCCGGGCTGGCCATCGATGACATGCTCGATCGGGTGATGGTGGCGGAGGGGCGCTTCGACGTGGCGGCGGCCACGCGCGGCAACCCGGCGCTGTACGTGGCGGCCACCGACGTGGAGAGCGGCAAGGGTGTGCTGGCCCGGCCCACGAAGGACAACGTGATCGAGTGGCTGCGCGCCTCGCTGGCCTTGCCGGTCGGGTACAACCGCATCGTGCGCATCGACGGGCGCGGCTATATCGACGGCGGGGTGGCCATGCCCGTGCCCTTCGACGAGCCGATCGACACCGAGCATGAGGGCCCGACGGTGGTGGTGCTGACCCGCAAGATGGATACGTCCAAGGCGCCGCCCAACTGGTGGGAGCGCATGTTCATCTGGTCCAGCGTGCCGCGTGCTGCCCGTTACGCCACCTTGCGGCAGCACGAGCTGCACAATGCGGTGATGGGCCGCCTGCGCGCCGCCGTGGGGCGCAACGAGGTGCTGCTCGTCAATCCACCGGATGAGCTGGCGCTCAAGCGCTTCACCCGCGACGCGCCCAGCCTGCGCGCCGGTATCGAGCTGGGCAAGCGAGTCGGGCAGAAGCTGGCGCGCGACCTGCGCGAGGCGGTGCCCGAGGTGGTCTGAGCCCCGGGGCTAGCGACGGCGGCAGGCGAGCTCACAGCCGAGCTGGCCGCACGGCGTGCACTCCAGCGTGTCGTCGACCCCGCTGCCCCAGCGCTCGAGCGTGTCGTTGACGACCCCGGTCAGCGTGTCCCGGATGGACACGCCGACGTGCTGCTGGATGATGCTGCAGCGCTCGCCTCCAGACGTGAGCTGCACGTCCGCCTCGCTGTCCTCGATGATGGCACCGTTGCTGAAGCTATCGGTGTGGCCGAGCGCCGTCTGATGGACTACCTGCCAGTAGCCGCTTTCGATTGCGGGCGGGGAGAGCGGGCTGAGCAGCGGCGCTACCGGGGTCTCGAGGCGCGTCTGTGCCTGGCCCGGCGACAGGAATGCAAAGCCATCGAACAGCTGGATGTTCCAGAAGCGGACCCTGGCAACGTATTCGCAGCGCTCCGGCGGATCGAGCAGCTCGAAGCTGACGCGCAGCGGCTCGCGCAGCCGGATCTCGCCACGCGCGGACACCTGCGTGTCCATGCCCAGCATGGGCGGCTCGAGCGCCATCTGCTGCGACTCCAGCACGATGCCGTTCACGGCGCAGCCCGGCTCGCCACCGGCACAGGTGCTGTCCGCACAGCGCCGGTATTCAAACGAGCCCACCCGGCCGTCGCGGCTGGGCAGGCAGAGTTGCTGGCCCTGCAGCGCGCCGTGCCGGTCTCGAAAGACCTCCGCTGCGATGTCCTCATAACATGACCACTCGGGGCCGAGCTGACCGGGGTCGCCGCATTGGCCGCTGAGCGTCTCGCGGCAGGTGTTACCGGTACAGCGACCCCCCGCGCCCAGGAATGCGCACTGCGCGTGCGCTGCGCTCGCGGGCACGGGCGACAGCGGCCCAGCGAGGGCTTCCAGCGCTTCACCGCAGGCCTGCAGGCACTGTCGAGCGGGCGAGCCATCGGGGTAGCTACCGTACGTCTCGCACACCGCGTTCGGGTTGCCGCAGTCCGAAGCACTCTCACACGGCTGACTGCAGGTGCCGTTCAGGCAGCTCAGGCCACCGGTGCACTGCTCGTCAGCGCTGCAGGCGCGTGAAAAGCTGCTGGACGGCGCGGCGCTCGGATCCTGGCACAGTCCGGCCTGGCAGAGAAACTCGGGACCGAGCGCGCGGCAGTCGGAGGACTCACGACAGACGAGAAAGTGCGACTCGCTGTCGTTGCCGATAGCCGTCAGGTCCGTCGCGCGACCCGCGCAAGCTCCGCTGGATAGCAGCGCCAGCAGCGCGTAACCAGCAGCCCGGAAGCAGTTCTTACCTCGCATCCCGTTCCTCCACGCCAGCCATGCCTTGCTCTGCGTCTGCCTGCACGTACTCTTCCTGCACAAATTGTCCCGCGTAGATGGTGACCGCCGAATACACGCCGGGGTGAGGGTGCTCGCGGTTGTAGTCCGCCACCCTCTGCCGCAGCTCCGAGCACTGGCTCCGGAAGCGCTTCAGCTGAGCGAGCGCCTCGGCCTCCAGCGGATGCCCGGGCCAGACGTCAAAGCTGTAGGTGCTGCCACCCACCGTCTCGCGCTCGGATGGGCCCGAGCGCAGGCGTGCGCCGATGGTGCGCACCAGCGCCTGAAAGTGATCGAAGACGGCCGCCTCCCAGCCCGTTGCAGCATCGCGCGGTATGAAGAATTGCTGCGCGGAGTATTGCTCACCTTGCGGCGAGGGCTGGCGAGAGATGCGGCCGCTCTCCACCAGGCGGGCCACGCAGGCCTCCAGGCTCCCTCCGGGCACCAGCCGGCGCAGCTCCGCCATGCCGAGCGGCCCTTGCCGGTAGATGATCGCCCAGAGCAGCTCGTCGCTGTCCGCGCTGGCGCCGCTCAGCGTGCCGAGTTCGTCGGCGCTGGCGGCTCGATAGCCCGTGCCGTCGCCGCTGCCGGTGCGGAAGACCAGGCCGCTGTCGCACAGGTCGTGCAACACGCCGCGCACCAGCTCCGGGTCATCGCGGTGGAAGCGCCGCAGCACCTCCGCGCGCAGCACCACCGCCGGGCTGCTCGTCTGCAGATGCCGCAGCACGGCCTCCCACAGCGAGTGGCCGCGCTCCGTGGCGCCCTCCTCCAGGCGCTGGAGCTTGCGCAGGTAGGTGCGCAGGGCGAGCCCGAACATGTCGGCGCTGACCTTGCGGCTCACGCCCTGGCGGCTGAGCTCCTGCGCCAGATCCAGGAAGACCTGGTTGGCCACATGTGCCAGCGGCGCCCGCACCCCCTGCGCCGTGGCCAGCTGCGCGATCAGGACGGTGGTCTGCCGGACGATGGAGTCGATCAAGAGTTGCAGGTTCATGCACTGGCCGGAGCAGCGGGAGGGCAGCCACCGGGGGGCGGCATGCCTCGAAGACTAGGCTCCGCTCGCGGCCACGGGGAGTGGCAATCCTGACATGCCCGGTGGGCGGCGCGACCACCCCGGGACCCCTGGTGTCGCCACGGCGCGGATCAGGTTGCTCCCGCGTTGATGTCGCCCTGCGAGCTCCTTTTCACTCGTCGAGCCGCAGCAGCTGCAGGTTGGTGAGCACCACGTGATCGGTGCCGGGCGTCTCGCTGACGATGCGGCGCAGCTCGGCGTAGTAGTCCAGCGGTCATCTCTCCTGACAGGCGTGGAAAAACCGTCCGCGCGGCGGCCCAGCATTTCACTGCGCACGCGCTCGAGCTATGAGGCCCGGCCGTGGCTGTCCGAAAACGTACGCGCGAGCGAGCTCCCGAGAGCGCCGATGAGCCGAAGTGGGACACTGCCGTCCGGCCTCAGGCCACCGTGGCGGAGTTTGCCCAGCACTGGCTGAAGCAGCGCGCGCCCGGCACCCGCGGCGCAGACGCGCAGCGCCTGCGCGACCACGTGCTACCGCTGCTCGGCAGCCGCCGGCTGCGCGAGCTCCGCGCCGAGGATGTGGCGCACGTGGTGCGCCAGACGCTGGCGAAGAAGGGCATGACCGTGAAGAGCGCGCGCAACGCGCACGCCGTGTTCGACGCGCTGCTGGCGGACGCGCTGCGGCGCCGGCTGCTCGCCACGGATCCGCGCTCCCTGCCGCCCGACATCTGGCCGGAGGAAGAGACTGGGCTGGTGCCTCGCTTCAGCCTGGAAGAGGTGGCCGCGCTCACCACTGACGAGCGGCTCGAGCCCGAGCAGCGCATCTACAACACGCTCGCCTTCCATTCGCGCCTGCCCAGCGCCGACGTATGTCAGCTCCGCTTCGGCGACTGGCAGCAACGCATCCCCGCGCCCGTTACCCCCGAGCTGGCGAGCGCTCTCGCCGGCTGGCAGCAGAGCGGCTTTGAGCGCGCCTTTGGCCGCCCCCCGGCGGACGAGGACTGGCTCGTGCCGCGGCGCTCCGACATCACGCAGCCCCACAGCGAAGGCTCCGCCTTCAAGGCCTTCCGGCGGGCGTGCGTCACGCTACAGATCAAGACCCGCTCCCCCCGCGCCGTGCAGAACACCTTCGGCGAAACCTGAGAAGAGCACTAACCCCGCGGACGTTCACGTCCACGTAGTCGTCAACGGGTTGGAGGGTTGCTGTTCTGGTGTGCTTTCAGTCGCACAGCTTGCTGAGCTGGTGGACGATGGAGTCGCTGAGCTCGTCGAGCAAGCTGAGGTCGCTCTGGCGAAAGGAGTGGTCGTAGCGGCCGAGCTCGATCAGGCCGCCCAGGCCGCCGAAGCTGACGGGCACGAGGGCCACGCCGGAGACGCGGGGGTGTGCCACGGTGCTGAGGCGGCGGGCGCTGCAGCGAGCCCAGTCGTCTTGCTCGGGCTGACCGAGGACGGCACTGGCCTCGCCGACCCGGCGAGCGTCGTCGTTCCAGGGCACCACCTCGCCCAGGTTCTGCCGCAGGCCGGGGCCGTGCACGCACGAGGTGACCAGGCCCACGTGCGGCGGCAAGGGGCGGTGCACCACGCCCACGCTGGCGCGCGTGGCCTGCACGGCCACCTCCAGCGCCTTCTCCAGCAGCTTCTCGCCTCGCTGCACCTCGTGCAGCTGCCGCGGGTCGAAGCGCGGCGCGCGCAGCGCCTGTTGCACCGGCTCAATCTCGGGGTTCTGCTTCTGCGAGAACTGCCAGCGCCGCAGCGCCCGGATCTCTCGGATGTGATTTTGCTGCCGCCAGTTGGACCAGCTGTATTGTGCCACGAAGCAGTCGCGGCCCACCCGGCCGTGGGCGATGCCGCGCAGGAGCAAGCTGGTGTTGACGGGGCCGACGACCGCGTTGCCGTTGGTCACATACCAGTTGCTCGCCTCCGGGGTGACACGGGCTTTCGTGATGCGATCCGAGAGGTTACTCATTGACAATCGGTTCTCCGCGACGAGCCCGCGTGCCAGCCTTCAGGCAGGCCGCCGAGCGCTCTCTCGAGATTGTTCCTGAAGCCGCGCGGAGCGGCCAAGCAATGGGCGATCGAGAGCGCCGACTTATCAAAGGCGTTTCGGCTCCAGCGCCTTCGATCTAGGCTCGCGCCCATCGCATGACCGACAGTGCTCCCCCTCCCGATCAGGCCGCAGCAACGGGTGAACGGCTCTCCACGCTGGATCGCGTGCTGCGCATCGTGGCGGACGTGCGGGCAGGAGAGGGCTTGACGGCCCTGGGTCTGGCCACCGCGCTGTTCCTGCTGTTGCTCGCGTACTACATCATCAAGCCCGTGCGCGAGGCGCTGATCCTGCAGCACCCCGCCGGCGCCGAGTACAAGAGCTGGATGGGCGCGGGCATCGCGATCTTGCTGCTGTTCGTGGTGCCGGCGTATTCCAAGCTGGCAGATCGCCTGCCGCGCAATCGCCTGGTCTCCGGGGTCACGCTGTTCTTTGCGTCGCACCTGGTGCTCTTTTACCTGGCCAGCTCCTCTCCCGGGTTGAGCGGCTCGCTCTGGCTGGGGCTGGGCTTCTTCCTCTGGGTGGGCATCTTCAACATGCTGCTGGTCGCGCAGCTGTGGGCATTCGCCAACGATCTGTACCTGCCCGAGCAGGGCAAGCGCTTGTTCGTCATCGTTGGTGTGGGCGCGTCCATCGGCGCCATCGCCGGCGGCGCGGTGAAGGACGCGCTGTCGAGCGTGTTCAACATCTTCCAGATGTTGCTGGTGAGCGCCGGAGCGCTGCTCGGGGTGGCGCTGCTGGTCGAGGCCTTGCACCGGCGAGAGGCGGGGCGAGCGGCGCGCCGCGCCGCCCAGCAATCGGAGCCGGAGCGGCCGGAGCAGCCGCCGGTCGCCCCGAGCGGCGCCTTCAGCATGCTGCGCGAGCACCGCTACCTGAGCTTGCTGGCCGCGTTTCACCTGGTGTTTACCCTGGTCAACACCAACGGCGAGTACCTGCTGGGCAAGCTGATCCAGGACGCCGCGGCGCAGGCCATGGCCGCGGGCACGCTCGCGCAGGATCAGCTGGGGGAGTTCATCGCCAGCAAGTACAACGATTTCTTCCAGTGGATGAATCTGATCAGCTTCGGCCTGCAGCTGTTCATTGTCTCGCGCCTGATCAAGCGCATGGGCGCGGGGCCCGCCTTCTTCATCCTGCCGGTGATCGCGCTGGTCAACTCGCTGGCAGTCTCGGCGGCGCCGGTGCTGAGCGTGCTGTTCGTGGGCAAGATGATCGAAAACTCGACGGACTACTCGCTCAACAACACCCTGCGCCACATGCTGTGGCTGCCCACCACGCGCGAGATGAAGTACAAGGCCAAGCAGGCGGTGGACACCTTCTTCGTGCGCATGGGTGACGTGGCCTCCGGCGGCTGGGTGGCGCTGGCCATCACCGTGCTCGATCTGGGGCTGCGCGGCTTTGCGCTGGGTAACGCGCTGCTGGTCGCCGTCTGGCTGTGGCTGGCTCTGGCCATCGTGCGCGCGCAGCGCTCGCCGGTGCTGCTCGCGCCGGAGGCTCAGCCCACGTGAAGAACGCGGGGGCGCGCAGGCGGCTCTTGGCGCTGGCGGCGGCAGGGCTGGTCGTGCTGGGGGCGGCCTGGCTGGTGCGGCGCTGGTATCGCAATCGCCCCTTGCCGGTGTCGCCCGCAGCGGACTTTCGCATCGGCTACAACATGGACTTTCCGGGGGACTGGACCAACCTTCCCCCGTTCATCGATCAGTTCAAGAACGCGCGCGCCATGTACGGTGCCTGCTCGGATGCCGATCCGGAGTGCCACCCCACGGCGCACCTGGATCTGGACGAGCAGGGCTGGGTGCGCAGCCTGAAGTACCGCGATGATCCCTCGCGCTCCTATGCGTACGTGGAGGTGATCTTCAACACCAGCAAGCTCCGCTCGGATGTGGGGCAGCCGTTCGTGGTGACCTGGCAGGGCCAGGGTGAGGTGGAGGTGTATGGCGCTCCGGATGCCACTCGCGTCGAGGAGGAGCGGCGCATCACCTTCCGCTTGCCGAAGGACATCGCGCTCCTGCGCCTGCGCAACATCGATCCCAACGGCCGGGGCTTTTACCTGCGCAACGTGCAGATCTTCCGTGCCGACCACGAGGCGGCGCTGTCCGCGGGCAAGGTCTTCAACCCGGAGCTCCTGGACTATTTGAAGCCGTTCGAGAGCCTGCGCTTCATGGACTGGATGCAGTCCAACTCGCCGGGGCGCTGCAGCGGCGGCAGCCGCGATGGGGAGGCCTGCTATGCAGTCAGCAACGAGATCTGCGACGGCGGCGTGTGCCTGATGCCCGGCAAGTGGTCGGAGCGTCCGACTCGGGATCAGGCGAGCTGGATCGACTCCGGCCAGTACCTGGATCGAGAGCGGCCAGAGCGTGGCACCAAGGTGGGGGGCTACCCGCTGGAGGTGATGGTTGCGCTGGCGAACGAGGCGCACGCCTCACCGCACTTCAACATCCCGGCAGACTCCGATGATGAATACGTACAGAAGTTCGCGGAGTATGTCCGCGAGCAGCTGGCGCCTGATCTGCCCGTGGCCATCGAGTATTCCAACGAGGTCTGGAACTGGAGCTTTCCGCAGGCAAACTACGCGAAGGAGCGCGCCGCGCGGCTCTGGCCCGAGGTGGGCACCGGCTGGGTGCAGTACATGGCCCTGCGCACCCACAACATGTGCCGCATCTTCCGCCAGGTGTTCGCCGGGCAAGAGCAGCGGCTGCGCTGCCTGATCTCGCCGCAGACAGGCTGGCGTGGCATGGCGCCGGAGGTGCTGGACTGTCCTGCCTGGATCGAGAGCCACCCCGAGGATGAGTCGTGCACCAAATACGTGGATGCCATCAACATCACCGGCTACTTCGCGGGCTGCTTGCCCAGCCACCCGCAGGTGATCAGCCGCTGGCTGGCAGAGGGGCGTGAAGCGGCGCTGAGGAAGGGCTTTGCCCAGCTGGAGCACGGCGGCCTGATCGAGGACTGCGAGGGCGAGGCCCTGGATAACCTGGACCACACCATCGACAACTATCACTACTTCATGCAGCTGGCAGTGCGTCGCGGCCTGGCGCTCGAGGTGTACGAGGGCGGCACGCACTTCGACTACTCGGGGGAGAGCAGCGCGGTGAAGCAGTTCCTCGTCGACATGACGCAGGATGCGCGCATGCAGGCGCTGTATCGGCGCAACTTCGAGGAGTTTCGCAGCGCGGGCGGGCAGACCTTCAACGTCTGGGGCTGGGTGGGCCCGGATGACGCCTGGGCCAACGCCAGTACCATCATCGATCGCAGTCACCCCAAGTATCGAGCGATCGTCGAAGCCGCCAGCAAGTAGCGGGGCCGTCCAGCGCCTCGAAGGCCCCGGGCAGAGCACTGCCTCGGAGGATCAGCTGGAGGAGCTGCTGGCGGGAGGACCTGCCCGGCGCTTCCGTAGCCAGACCACCACCAGACCCAGCGCGGCGCACACCGCGAGCCATGCGGGCCACTGCGGAGTGGTGTCCTCCACCCGGCGCGAGGCAGGCGCGGAGCTGGACGAGCGCGGGCGCAAGCTGCGCGTCTCCACCTGCGGCTCCTCGACGACGGCCAGGGGCTCGTCGCTCTCGGGATCCTGTTCCGCGTCCTGCTCCTGCTCCGGGTCAGCGAGTGGCTCCGGCTCGGGGCGAGTCACGGCAGACGCCGCGGCCACGCGAATGACCTCGGGCGAGACGGGGGCTGCCACCTCGCGACGACGATTGCTGAGCACGGTGACCCCGTCCTCATTGAAAGCACGCAGCCGGCGCTTGAGCCCGTCCACCTCGGGGTCATCGTTGGAGAGCTGAGGCATCGGCACGCCCGTGCCCGATACCGGGCGGCGCTCCACCAGCGCCGGGTTACGCCGCTGTCGCTCGCGCATCCAGCCCTGCAGATTCTCTGGCAGGCGCTGCGAGGAAGAGAGCGTCTTCAGCCCGGGTGGGGGAGGGGGCTGCTCAGGCTCGGCAGATGAACCGCCGCCGGCTCCGGCAGCTCCAGTGCTCGGCTCCGCCCCAGGCTGCGCCGGCGCGCTTGGCTCGGCTGCGATGGGCTCTGCGGGCGTGGGCTCGGTTGGATTGGGCTCGACAGGCTGAGCGGGCGCACCGGCGTCGGCGCTTTGAGCTCGTGCCGGACCGGACACGCTCAGCGCAACGACGAACAAGCTGCCCCGCATAGGGCCGCCCCACTTCGACCAGGACCGCATGCAACCTCAGGCTTACGATACACCGTACGATTGTCCAGCCCGAGCCGCCATCAGCGCCGGCCAGGGGGCGCGTAAGAGGTCGAAGATCTCGACACAATGACGCCTTTTGCGCCCGCGGCTGCTTCCTGGGCTGATGCCGCTGGTTCATCAACGCGCCCTCGTTCATCGGCAAATGTGGCAATCCACGCCAGCGGCGCGTTCCAGTTGATGGCCACCTCGTTCACTGCCCAGGCATCGATGTGGTCCACGTAGCAGCGCTGCGGTGCGCAGCCCTTCAATCGCCCCGACGTCGGGTCTTGCAGTCGCGAGTTGGGGCCGCCCGCCAGCGCTCCCGGCGGTGGATGCGGGAATGAGCTGCGCTTCTGGTGGGCCCAGAAGCGATGATGTGGGTTCTCCAGTGCCAGCTCGCCAAAGCCACTGACGTAAGAGAAGCTGAGCGGATTGCGGCCGAGCAGATAGCCCAGCCCCTCGAGCGCGCCCTCGCGATACTTCTGCTCGCGCGTGAAGTCATGGGCGAGCGCCAGCACGATGGCGTTGTTGGCGACGAGCGAGTTGGAGCCCCATGGATAGTGGCCGTTGCTGCCGCGTGCGATGGGGGTGCGGTAGCCCTGCTGCTCGATCAGCGCGAGGTATGCGTCAGCGGCGCGCGCGATGGCGGCGCGCAGCTGTGCCACCTCGGCCTGCGGCAGTGAGCTGGGCACCACGGCGAGCGAGATGGCGCCCAGCGCGGCGGTGGCTTGCCAGGTCATGGACGTGTGGTGCTTCACCCGCTCGTGACCCGTCTCGGTCGGAAACCTCAGGTGGTGAGGCGAGCTGCGCACCACCTCCAGGAGCTCCTCCGTGCCCAGAGCGAGGAAGAGCTCGCATGCGGCCCAGTACAGCTCGTCGCTGACGTCGTTGTCGTCGTAGGGGCCGCCCCCACCGCCGCCGTAATTGACGGCATAGACGGCGGGGAAGCGCTGCGCCGCGTTCCAGGCGCGCACGGCCGCCACCCGACAGCGCTCGGCAAACTCCGCGTCGAGCTCGCGCCAGAGCCGGAAGCACTGGGCGGCGGTGGCCGCCAGGTTCAAGGTGGCAGCAGTGCTCGGGGGATGCAGGTAGCGCTCTTTCCAGCGCTCGGGCGGCACGCGGCCGAGCGTGCTCCACGCGCTGTCGTGCAGCTTGTGGTGAGCCATGCCCGATTTCTCGTGCCCTGGCGGCACCTGCATGGCGAGCAGGAACTCGATCTCCCAGCGCGCCTCATCCAGCACGTCGGGGATGCCGTTCTGGCTCTCCGGCATGATCAGCGCTCCGTCATCCAGCGCCGCGGTGTCGCCGTGCAAGTGGCGCGTGCGCTCGTATAGATTGAGCAGGGTCCAGACCGAGATGCCGCCGTTGACGACGTATTTGCCGTGGTCCCCCGCGTCATACCAGCCGCCCAGCGCGTTCAGCCGGTAGCCGCAGTCAGCGGCGCAGCCCACGTCCGCGTCGCTCAGGTGTCCGGGGCCGTGCGTCCACTTCCAGTCCCCCGCCCAGGGGATCTCGATCGGGGTGCCGCTGCGGTTGTGATAGAAGTAGCTGAACGCCGCCTTCTGCAGCGGCAGATACACGCGCGGCGCGATGCGAAAGGGAAAGCTCGCCTGCTCACCGCCCACGATCAGGCGGTAACCTTCGCCCTCCCGGGTGAGCGCGGAGAAATCGGCCCAGTGTACCTCGTCGCCCGAATCGACGTCGGGGCCCTTTACCTGCGTGCTGCCGCTGGCCGCCACCTCGCCCGCCGAGTCCACCACTTGCCAGGGCAGAGCACGGCGCTCGGTGCTCTGGACGATGGCGATCTTGCTGGCGCGGGGCAGGTACCCGAGCTGATTGAGGTGCACGTGGGGCACGCCGAGCGAGGCGCAGCCGAGAGCGCCAGAAACGAGAGCAACGGCACCGAGAGCAACGGCGCCGAGAGCGACGCCGCACGAGAGCAGCGCACGGAAAATTCGGCTGACGCAGGTGGGGCGCACGGGGAGCTACCTAGTTAGCAGGCTTCCCCACCTGCGTTCAATGCGCCGCGCGCAGCGCCGTGGCTCAGCGAATCACGAGCGGGTATACACAGGCTCCGTTGGTGCAGGGGACGCTGCTGCAACAGTCGCTGCTCTGGCTACACGCCTGCCCGAACAGCGCACAGCTGTAGCTGGGCGGGCTCTCGCCAGCCGGTGGGTCCTCACCGCCGCCCGGCGGAGTCTCACCGCCGCCGGGCGGCTCCTCACCCTGGGGCGGCGTGCCGCCGCCGCTGCTGCCGCCGCACACGCCCTGCGTGGAGCCGGGCAAGGAGGTGCACACCACCCCGGCGCAGCAGTCGCCGTTCACCGTGCAACTGCCGCCGCTCGGGATGCAGCCGGAGGGCTCTTCACTGCTCGCACAGCGCAGCTGACCCAGCGCATCGGCCACGCAGCGGCGGCCATCGCAGCAATCCATGGCGGAGGCGCAGGTGTCGCCCCCGGCGCGGCACTCGCTCAGACCGTTGCAGCGGGGTACGCCCAGCGGATCGAGCTGGCAGGCGCCGCTGTTGCCGGTCGCGCCGCAGCAGTTGTTGCGCGAGCTGGAGATGCTGCAGGTGTAGTCCTGATAGTGGCAGACGTTGCCCTGCGGGCTGCAGCCCAGCGGGTTGCGGCAGACGCCCACGTCCGCGCCCGGCTCCTTGTCACAGGTGACGTTGCCGTCGCCGGGCAAGCCGGTGCCGGCAGCGCCGCAGCAGTCGCTGTCCTGCCGGCACAGATCGCCGTTCACGCGGCAGCCGCTGGCGGGCTGGCAGACGAACACGCCGCTGTCGCCGAAGGGAGCGCACAGGCGGCTGCAGCACTGACCGCAGCCGTTGCACAGGCTGCCGTCGATGCCACCGTTGCAGTTGCTGGCCCCCTCCGGGGGAGCGCCGCAGGTGCCCACCTTGGCCCCCTCGGCGATGCTGCACGTGCCGCCGCAGCACTCCGAGTTGGCGGCGCACAGGTCGCCAGCTTGCGTACAGAAGGAGCTGGCGAGCGAGCAGCTGCCGTCCTTGCACAGCCCCGAGCAACACTCGCTGCCCGCGTCGCAGGCGTTGCCGGCGGTGCGGCAGGTGAGGTTCAGCGCCGCGCAGCTGCCAGCTGCGCAGCTGCCGCTGCAACACTCGTCCCCGGAGCTACAGCTGCCACCGTCCGAGACGCAAGCCGCCTCGGAGCAGCTGCCGCTGCGGCAGCTCAGACTGGAACACTCCAGGCCATTCAGGCACTGCGCGCCCGGTGGCTGGCTGCTGGCGACGACGTGCGCGCCACCGGGGCTGGTGCTGATGGTGCCGGGCAGATGGTTCGGGGGCTGCGTTGCAGGCTGTTCGCCGGGCTCCAGGTTGGAGTCGGGAAAGAGCTCGACCGGCAAGCCCGGCGTCGAGGAGGCGCCGCCGCTGCTCGTAGCGGGCGTGACGGACGTGCCCTGGTGCGGCTTGTTGCTGCTGCCGCAGGCGATCAAAACGAACACGCTGGCGAGACCCAGCGCGCCACGAAGTGCTTTGCTCAACGGATATCCTCTCGGTCTGTGACTGGCGAAGTCGGGACGGCGCTACGTGAGACGGAGCAGCTGGCGGGAAAGTTCCGCGGATGGTGTGGACGCGTCACTCTCACCGCCAGCTGCCCCTGCCAGGTTCAGAGGGCCGCGCGATACCCCACGAACAGCGACGTGCCGCCCAGGTGCGAGTCTCCAGTTGTGGTGTGCTGGAGCGGCGCCCAGTGTGGGAGCAGCTCGCCAAACAAGCTGCCGGGGCCCAGCTCGAGCTCTGCACCCAGCGGCACGCCGAAGCCGAGCTTCATCGAGCGCTCCGGCGTATCCTGAAAGCTCTGCCCGCCGGCCTTGCCCCGTACCACGCTCTCCAGGAAGTAGACGCGCGGTCCGATGCCGGCGTACGGGGTGAGCCGCTCCACGAGGCCCGTCAGGCGGTAAAAGAAGGTGGGCTGCAGCACCAGCTCCTTCTGCCGCAGCTCCCAGCTGTACGTTCCGCCACCTGGAATGCGCTCCGGAACGAAGCTCTCGCTCTGGGTACCCTCGGCGCTGGGCGCAGTGTATTCGGCGGCGAGCACCACGGCCAGGCGCCCCCCCAGCGCAGCGAAGCGGTAACCCGCCTCGATGCCGAAGTGGGCAAAGGGGCTCAGGCCGTTGAAGGAGGCGAGGCCACCGACCTTGCCGGCGAACAGCAGGGCGCCGCCCTCGCTGTCTGGAGCCACCGCCTGCGGCGCTGACTGTACGCCGCCATCGGCGCTCAGCTCCGCGGCTGCGGCCCCGCTGGCCAGCAGCAAGCTGCTCAGCCCGAGCGCGCCCGCCGCCCACCCCGCACGGTTCACTGCACGGCCCACTGCACGTCTCATCATCGTTCCCTCGTTGCGCGAGCGCATCACCACACCACCGTTTCCGTCGAAGTCGTCACCCCGCTGCCGGTGTCACCGGCGAGCAGGAAGATGAAAGCGCTCTGGATCGAGCTGCCCATCAGGTACCGCGGGCTGGTCATCGTCAGCCCTTCGTTGTTCCAGGAGTTGTTGGCCAGCTGCGGGCTCGGGTCGACGAAGCCAGCGGCGATGGCGTTCGAGAGCGGAGCGCCGTTGCCGCTGCCCCCAAACACGAACAGGCGGTCGGCGGCGCCTGCCGAGCCGTAGCCGACGCGTGTGGAAGTGAAGTCCTCCACGGTGTCGCTGGGCCCGGCGATGTCGGCGAACGCGCCGAGCTCGCCACCCGCCTGCACCACACCTGCCTCGACCACGCCGCTGCGAGCGGACTCGTCGCCGAGCAGACCACCACCCAGGTAGACATAGGTCGTGCTGCCCGAGACGAACTGCGAGTCGACGCTGTCGATGGCCCAGGCGCCGTGCTGCCAGCGGCCCACCGCGGACTGCTCCGCACCCGTGGTCCACGCATCGCCGATCAGCTGGCGGCCGTTGTCGAGCACGGTGACGGGCAGGTACTCGTACGTCGTCAGACCGCTCGTGCCGTTGCGACCGAGCAGTGAGTAGACGTACCAGGTGCTGGGATCTGCCGGGTCCACCGCAGCCACTCCGCGCGCGCCTTCGCGAGCGGTGTTCAGGTCCGGCAGCGCTTGCCAGCGGCTGGTCGAGCCGAGCGGCAGCGGCGTCTCGCCGGGCACCAGCACGGCGCTGCCATCGTCGACGAGCTCCGTCACGCTCGCCGCCACCTCTGCCAGCAGTTGCTCATCGCTGCCCGGTACGCCGTCCTTCGGGGTGCGGTAGACGCGGTAGCCCGTGATGCCGGTCAGGGCATCCCCCTGAGAGTCCGTGGGCGTCGACCAGTCCAGCTTGACCAGGATCGACCGATCCTGAGTCCCGCGCAGGCGCAGGATCAGCGCGTCGGACGCCAGTGTCTCACCGCCCAGGTTCTGCGGGTCGGCGTCGTCGATCAGAGCAGCCACGCGGTACGAGTAAGTGCCCGGCTCGAGGCCGGCGCCGCTCGCGCCGAAGCAGGCGGCGCTACCGCCGCCCAGGCACAGATCCACGTTGGCGATGCCCGGGATCTCTTCCGGTGAGAGCACCAGCGCGCGAGCACCGGAGGCGAGCGGACCGTTGCCGTCGTTGCCGCCGAAGACGTACAGGTAGCGGCCCAGGGTGGCGTCGGCCGCAAACGTGCGCGCCGCAGGCAGGGGCTGGCGGCTGGTCTGCCAGGGGTTCATGTTGCCGAACAGATCCACCGGTGCAAACTCCACGCTGGAGAGCGCCGAGCTGACCGCGCCGCCATCGCCGCCGACGGCGTACACGAAGCGCGCGGCCGACGTGGCCTGGATGGCGGAGGAGGCCAGCGCCCGGCGCGCGACGTTCAGCGCGGGGCCCGGGCGCGGTGCCGACAGGTTGTAGGAGCTGTTGGTGATACCCACCGCGGAGAACTCGGCGTACACGCCGTCCTCGTTGGTCACCCGCGCCACGCACACGTCACCGGCGGCGAGCGTGCTGGTGTCGAAGGTGGCGCTCTGGGTGCAGCCGCTGGTGCAGGTCTCGGTGGCGCCGCTGCCCGCGATGGTGACCTCGCCGCCGCCCGTGGCGCAGCGCAAGCTCAGCTCCGCTCCGGAGAAGCCGGTGCCGCGCAGCTCCAGGGTCTGACCGCTGGCGTTGACCAGCGACTGTGGCACGGCATCAGTGACCGCGGGCAGCGCGCCGGTGACCGACGTGAACACGTCGCTCAGCACCGCGACGGCTCCATCCGGCCACACCAGGACCAGATCGTATTCACCCGCAGGCGTGCCGCTGGGCACGATGGCCGTGAGTGTGGTGGCGTTGATGGGGGTCACCGACTGCAGCTGCACGGCGGGTTCGTCGCCCGCCGGGTTCAGGAACGCGCGCGGCACCCCGCCCGCGCTGGTCGCGCTGCCCAGGACGATGGTCATCGCCTGCGATGCGCTGGCAGAGCCGAAGGGGGGCGAGACCACACCCTGATCGATGCTCAGGTTGTCCGTGACGGTGATGGCGCGCGTCATCACTGCCGCGCAGCCGCTGCCGTCATTGACTGCGATGTCGTATTCACCCGGCTCCGTACCCGCGGGCACGGTGGCTTGCAGCTGTGTGGTCTTGCCGGGCGCGAGCGCCGCCTCGAGGGTGATCGGCGTCGCGCTGGTGCTGCCGCTGGACCACATGGTGACCGTGAAGGGCGGCTGCAGCGCGGTGACGAACAGGTTTACCTTGGTGTTGATGTCGTTGTAGGCCACGGCGGGATCGGCGTTGAACAGCACCGGGCCGTCCGTACCCACGATCGTCTGGTGCGGCAGCGGGCGGTCCTGGCAGCCGTCGGGGTTCTGCACCACCAGGCTGCAGCTCTCGCCGGGCTCCACACCGGGGCCGAAGGTCATGCTGAGCTGGTCGCCGGCGCCGTTGACGGAGCTGGCGAGCGCCGTGAGCGTGGTGTTGCCGCAGGTCAGCTGCGCGCTGGCACCTGGCTGAAACGCAGACCCGGCCGCGACCAGCACGCTGCCGCCGCTGCAGACCGTGCCCGGCGCCACGCCGTCCACGCGGGGCGGCGGGTTGATGGTGAAATCGACGCTGGTGCCGGAGCTGCAACCCACCGGATCGGGGTTCGTCACCCGCAGTGAATACGTGCCCGGCAGGAACTGCTGGCTGGGCAGGGTGAAGACCAGACCGGTGCACAGCTCCATGCCGAAGCTCCCGTCGGTGCCCTCGGGCGGCGCGCAGCCGCTGAGCGACTCGGGCGCAAACGTGGTCTCGGCGCCGCCAGCGGCCACCACCGTGACGGTGGGGCGCAAGCTGCCGCCCACCACCGCGAAGGAGCCGCCTTCGACGGTGAGTGATTGGTCGTTCTGATCGAGGCAGACGCCCGTCGGGGCGACTCGGCTGACCAGCGGCGCGGGTACGACCACGAGCTGGTGGGGCTCCGCAGACTGGCAGGATGCAGGCTCCGCGCTGGTCACGACCAGCGAGTGCGTGCCTGGCGTGAACTCGTTCTGTCCGAGGGTCAGGGTCAGGCCGTCGCACAGCTCCAGCTGGCTGCCAGCGAACGTGCCAGGCACCTGCTGGCAGCTGGAGGTGGTCACGGCGTTCGCCGCCTGACCGCTCAAGGTCACGTGCGGCGGCGCACCATCCAGGCTCAGGAAGTTGCTGCCCGCGATGTTCACGGCGCGGCTGCCCTGGTCGGTGCACACTGCCAGCGGTGAGCTGGCGCTGGAGTCGCCGATGGCGAGCGAGCTCACCCTCGGCGGCTCGATCACCGCGAGGCTGCGCGGCAGGTTCTGCAGCGTCTTGCCGTCGGGGTTGGTGACCTGGACGTCATACAGGCCGGCGCCGAGCTCGACGCCGGGGTTGCCGCTTGCGGGCTCGGTGATGCGCAGGCTCAGCTGCTCGCGGCTCTGCCAGCTGAGCTCGCTCGCGTGCTCGCCCTGCGGCGCGCCGGAGAAGCTCACGGGCGCGCCGCTGGCCGCTCCGCCCGTGAGATCGGCCGTGCGCGTCAGGCTCACGCTGGGCAGGTTCAAGATCGGAGGCTCCGCCAGCACGTTGCTCGGCATCGGCGCGAAGCCGCTGCCGCTCAGCACCACGAAGGTCTCGGGCGTGAGGCGCTGCGCATTGCAGAGCAAGTCCGGACCGACGCTCTGTACGGTCAACTTCGGGCTCTCGACCTCGTGCGCACAGCCGACGGCGCACGTGCCGAAGATACCCGCCAACAAACCTAGATTGAGAGTTCTGTATGACATGAAGCTATTCGTCCCCTGCCTGTCTCCGATCGTTTCCTTGCGCTGAGCTGCGCGTGCGCTCTACTTGCGACCTCCGCTGGCGCGGCGCTCCTGCGCCGCCGCGGGCAACTCGGCGCTGCGGCGCCGTTCGGCGGCGGCCTGGCGGTGCTGCACGGCAGCGGCGCGCCGCTCCTGCGCGGCTGCGCGCCGCTCCTGAGCCTCGGCGCGGCGCTCGCCGGCTGCCGCGCGGCGCTCCAGAGCGCCGAGCCGCTGAGCCTGGGCGGCGTCGCGACGGGCGCTCGCCGCAGCCAGGCGCTCGCGAGCAGCCGCGAGCTGCTTCTGCACGGGCTTCTGGTGAGCGCTGCGCTGAGCTGCGCTCTTGCCCTGCTCGGAGCCGTTCACCGCCGCGCCGGCAGCTGCCGCGCGCGTGTGCTCGGCGCGGTGGCTGTCGCGCCGTGCGTGCGCCAGCCCGACATGGAGGCGAGCGCTGTCGGAGGCTTGCTCCGGTAGCTCGAACAGCGGCAAGGTGGGCAAGGGGGCGCGCTCTGCATCCGGCGCGGCGCGCTTGCTCTCGGCGGGCCGGTTCTGCTCCGGGCCGGGGCGTTCGCGCTCCGCCGCCTGAGCCTGGTGAGCGCCTCCCTGCGCCGCCTCCGGTGCTGGGTCCGCCGCCAGCACGGGCGCGGCGAAGACGGCGAAGAGAGCGGAGATCTGGAGAGTGCGTGCAATCATCTTGGAGTTCCTTTCCGAAACGAGAGCGCAGCGTTGGTGCGAGCACCCGTGCGCCGACAGCCATCAGACGAGACCCGCTGCGCGAAAGTTCCCGCCCCTTCGTCGAGCGCGCGCTCACCTCGGTGTGCTCCAAAGAAAGAGCTGCAGACGGGGAACTTCGCGCCCGTACTCTCGTCTGACGGCTTGGACGCCATTGCTTCAGAGGTGTTCCAGAAAGCTCGTGCGGGTGATCCGCAGGCTTTTCAGGAGTTGATTCGGCCCCACCTGGAGTCCGTGAGGCGCTTCGTGTTTTCATTGTCGAGCAACTGGCAGGACGCGGATGACATCACGCAGGAGGCCTTGCTCAAGGCGTTCCGTGCCTTCGCCAGCTTTGATGGCAGGTCCGCCCTCTCCACCTGGCTGTACGCGGTGGCGCGCACCACCGCCATCGATTGGCATCGCAGCCGGCTGGGGCAGGCAGGCCAGCGCGAGAACCCTCTGCCGAGCTCGCACCCCGCGCCCGTGTTGCAGCAAGACGAAGCCTGCAGTCAGCAGCAGGACAGCGAACGGCTGTGGCAGGCGATTCGTTGCCTGGCTGAGCGCAACCGCGTACCGCTGGTGCTGTTCGAGGTGGAGGGACTCTCCTACGAGCAGATCGCGGAGCTGGAGGGCGTGCCCGTCGGCACCATTCGCTCCCGGCTGAGCCGCGCGCGGGCCGAGCTGCGCGAGCGCCTGGCCGAGCTGCAGCCGCGCAGCGGCGTGCAAGGTGAGGCGCCCGCCTCGCTGCGGAGGATGCACGGATGAACGACGCACAGCTCAGCGAGCAGCTCCGCGCGCTGCGCCAGCCTGCACCGGACGCGGGCTTCGAGGCCCGCCTGCAGCAAGCGCTGTGGCGTGAGGCGCAGGCGCTGCGCGCCGAGCGTGCGCTCGCGCAACCCGCTCCTGCACGGCGGCGGCGGCTGTCGCGCTGGAGCGGGCGCCTGCTCGGGGCTGCTCTGGTGCTGGGTGCGACCGCTGCCGCTGCTGCGGCGGGTGGCGTATGGAGCCTCGTCTCCGGGCGCGCGCTCGTCTCGCCCGCCATCGAAGCGGGGCCGGCAAGCGGCGCTGCCGCGGGCGCGAAGCGGCGCGCTGCAGCCACGAGGGCGGAGCCGCAAGCCCCCGAAACCGATCCTGTTGCCCCCGCGCAGCCAGCGGAAGCGGCGGAGCTGTCGCCTGCTGCTGCAATACCTTCCGCCGCAGTGCCCGCCGCGGCAATTCCCGCTGCACCTGCAGCGAGCCCCGCGCATGATGCTGCCCCCGCCCAGAAGGCGCTGGCTGCGCCACGTGGCGCCCTGGAGAGCCAGGAGCGCGCTCCGGCCCCTCGCACGCGCGGCACGCGCGGCGGCGGCGCCGGAAACGAGAGAGGCGCTCGGGCCCTGCCGCCGAGCGGCGAGACGATCGGCGCTGGCGCGCCGGGAGCTGCAGGCGCGCAGGGGGCGCAGCCTGTTGCACCCCTGCTGCTTCCTTTCGAGCTGCCCGAGCACCCGCGGCCGGCGGCTCCCTCGCAGCAGGAGCGGAGCGCACGAGAGCGACCGGCGCCAGAGCGCGGCAGTGCCCGGCCGGAGCGCGAACGGCGGCCGCCGCCTGACCTGGCGGCGCGCGGGGAAGGACGGCGGGCGCGGCCAGACCGTCGGGAGCGGGAGCGCGGCGCGTGGGCGCCCGGCAGAGACATCGCGCGCGAGCGCTCCCGGCGGGACCACGCCGAGCGCGGCCTGGAGCGGGCGAGGGAAGCGCGTGAGCGCAAGAAGTAGAGTCTGCCCGGCAGGTACGCTGGCGGCCGTGCTCGCGGCCCTGTCGGTGGTATCTCCGGCGCCAGCGCGGGCCGAGCGCGCCCTGCGAGCAGCTGGCCCGGCGCCGCACGCGCCGGCGTCTGCGCAGCGGCTGAGCCTCGCGGCGGAGCACTTTGGAGCGGGGCGCTATGCGGCAGCGCGCCAGCTCTTTGATGAGCTGCTGGCCGGCGACGCGGGCCTCGGCGAGCGCGACACCATCGCCTTCAATGCCGCCGTGGCGAGCTACGCGCTGGCAGAGTACGCGGACGCGCTGCGGCGCTTTCGAGACGTCGAGCGCGCGCATCCCCGCCTGGCGGCGCTGGCGCGCATCAACGCGGGCTTTGCCGCGCTGCGTTCCGGCGACCTGGCGCTCGCCGAGCGACAGGCGCGCGCCCTGGAGCCTCTAGCGCAGGAGCTGGAGGTGCGCCGGCAGAAGCTCCTGGCGGAGCTCGAGCAGACGCGCGAGCTGGCGCGCGGCGAGGCTCGCCAGCAGGAGCTAGAGGTTGGGTTCACCGAGCTCGCGGAGCAGCGCTGGCAGTCCGCTCGAGAGCATTTTGCGCGTGCGCTGTCGGGCGCCCCAGGCAGCGATCGCGAGACGCTGGCGGACGCGCACTATGGCCTCGGCCTGGCCGCCGCGCAGCTGGGAGAGACGCAGGCGGCGCAGCGCCACTTCGAGCAGAGCCTGCGGCTCCGCCCGCACGACGGGCGCTCCCTGCTCGGGCTGGCTCAGCTCGCCGAGGACGGCGCAGATCCGCTGCGCGCCGAGCGCGCGTACGAGTCGGCGCTGGAGCAGCCGCTCGACGAGTCCGAGCAGCGGGACGCGCAGCGCGGGCTGCTGCGCCTGTATCCCTTGCCGCGCAGCGGGCCCACCGCCTACCTGGCGCTCGGAGCAGGCATCGATGGCAATGCCACCCAGTCCGGCTCGGGCGATCTGCTGGCGACCGGAGCGCCCGAGCGCCAGTCCAGCCCTTACGCTTCGGGGCTGGTGGAGCTCGGCATGGCACTTCGAGCCTCGCGCCGCAGCGCGCTGGGCCTGAGCTACACGGGAGACGTGCTGGCGCTGTTGCACGCTGGCGTGGACGACTCGAGCCTGCAGGCGCACGAGCTGGTGGCGCGCTGGCAGTGGGCGCCCACGCCCGCCCTGCGCTGGCGCCTGGATGCCGGTGTCGCGCACGTGCTCGCCGGGCTCTCGCCGGTGCGCAGCTTCGAGTGGGATGGTGTGCTCGCGCTCACCATGGATCTGCAGACGGGCGCGCGCTCTCGAGCTCGGGTGCAGCTCGGCGATCGGCTGGTGCAGGCCACCGAGCTGTCGTATCTGGACGGACATCGCCTGCACCTGCTGGCGACCGAGATCTGGTCGCTGGGCGGCTGGGAGCTCTCGCTGCAAGGAGCGCTGCGCTACGTATCCGCCGGCACCGAGCGCGTGGCGCTGGCCGCCGATGCCCTGGAGTCGTGCAGCCCGAGCTGCGAGCGGCGCAGCTATCACAACCCCTACAGCTACTGGTCACCGGCGCTGGGCGCCGGGCTCGGCTGGCAGGCGATCGAGCGCCTGCGCTTTGCCTCGCAGCTGCGCGCGGAGTATCGCGGCTACCTGGAGCAGAGCTCGATCACGGGTATTCCCGACAGCCACGACCTCCGGCGAGATCTGCGCCTGCGCGGCCAGCTGGGCGCGGAGCTGAGCCTGGATGAAGCAGGTCGCTTTCGGGTGACCCTTGACCAGACGCTGCTGGCCAGCATCTCCAGCGTGGCCTGGGACCCGGCGCACCCGAGCCACCAGTATGACTACGGGGATCGCAACTTCCTGCAGCCCACCACGGAGCTTGGAGTGTCGGCGAGCTTTCCGTAGGTATCCTGCACTACGAACGCTGGGGAGCGAGCGGCAAGGTAGCGAGCCTGGTCGAGCAGTTCAGAGAGCTGGAGCTCGCCCGCAAGAGCCGCTGCAGAGACCCGGCACCTGGCCACGCGCACTCGCGCCCGCAGCGCCAGCGCTACCGCGGCGAGGCAGCGCTCTGCCGCCGCCGAGCGCTGGTCTGGCCCGTTCGGCACGGAGGTGGTGTTCGCTGCTCACATGCGGCCGCAGAGTGAAGCAGCAGCAAACCAGGCAGCAGCAGCAGACCAGGCAGCAGCGTCAGTTCGAGCGATCGTGCACGTACGCGATCGTGCGCACCGCGTGCACCAGACGCTCGCGATCTTCCGGCGTGATGTCGACGAACAGGATGCCCATGCCCGGATTGCGATTGTCCAGCATGCGCACCGGGTTGATCCACTGCACCGCGCCCTTCAAGGTGAAGGATGCCTCGCTGCCCGGCGGGGAGAAGCGCAAGGTGACCAGGGTGCCCACCTCCAGCGGCTCGCGCGTCTGCACGAAAATGCCGAGGGCAGACACGTTTCGAATGGATGCGTAGAGGAAAGTATCCTCAGTTTCGCAGTCCACATCCCACGATACGTCGATGCGCTCGGACTCCCTGCGATTCGACGCACCGGCTTCTCCGGAGTCCATCAGCCCTACCTAACTTCGTTTTGCTCAGCTGTCACGCCTGGAGTGCGAAACGACAGAAACTGCTCGGGCGGCCGCGCTGGATCTGTGCCCTGAATGTGGACACCGGAGTGTGCCTACATCGACCCCAGGCTCGATCTGAAGCTCTGTTCCGGCGCAGCACGGCCCGCCTCCGTCGCACACCTCGCGGCGGCCCAGCTCGTCGTGGATCAGTCGATCACCAGCGTGCCGCCGATGATGCGATCATCGGTGTGATCGCCGCGGCGTACCGAGAGCCGCCGGTCGCCCACGAACAGGCCGAAGTACACCTGGTACGTCGCACCTGCGAAGTGTGGGTCAAACTGGAAGCGGTGCACGTCGGTGATGAAGTCACCGGTCTGCCAGTACTTCAGCGGATATTTGCCCTGCAGCGTCTCGTGATCGCCGTTGTAGCGCCGCCCCTTGCCGTCGATATGGATGAAGGTCTTCCAGTTGTTGCCGAGCGGCTCGAGCACTTCCCAGTAAATGCGAAAGTCGTACTCCGTGCCGGTCTTGGCCAAAGTCACGCTCCGCCCCTCCGGGTCGGTCAGCGCCCAGCCCAGGCAGCGTAGCTGTCCGCTCAAGTCCACGTCCAGCGGCCGTTCCGGCGCGGGCGGCACATTGGACACCCAGGCCTGCAGCGGATTTTCATTGAGCTCACCCGGGGCAAGGCGGTTGGAGGCCAGCAGCACCTCGCTGGAGGCGGCGTCCAGGATCGGTAGGTTGACGGCGGGCTGGCTCTGCTGGCGAAAGAGCGAGTTGAGCTGACCCAGATCGCGGGCACCCAGCACCAGCCAGCGCCGCTGCTCGGAACCCGTCATCAGCCACTCGAAGCCCGCCCTGGCGTCCGCCGGCGTGGCGACAGCTGCCCCCGCATAATAAGGTGCCACGCGCGAGGCCTGCCCCAGCACGGCCAGCGCCTCACCTGGCTGACTGCGCTCGCGAAAGGACTCGAACACGTCGCGCGGCGAGAGCTGCGCCGCGAGCGCCGGATAGTAGCCCAGGCTCAGCGCCAGACCGAAGCCGCTCAGGCCAATCATGCCCAGGCGCGGGCGCGGCAATGGCAGCCTGACCAGCAGCTGGAGCAGGGTAAAATACAGATCGCGGGCGAGAAAGAAGAGCAGCGGTGCCAGCACGCCTGCTGGCACGATCAGGTACGCGAGGCCGAGCGGCTCCGCCGCGCTGCCCAGGCGCTCCAGCAGCGGGCTGGGCCTGCCGCGCGACTCCAGGAAGCGCAGCACGGGCAGCACGCCGAGCAACAGAGTGACGGCCGCCAGCACCTTCACCAGCCGCCCTCGCCAGCGCTGGCTCAGCCAGCGCAGCCAGCGCAGGTATTCGCCGGCGGGCTCGGGCAGCTTCTGGCTGGGGGGCGGCGGCAGCTCGGCCAGCGCCAGCGCCACCAGCGCCAGGCAAGGCGCCGCCCCGTATTTGATCCAGCTCTTGGCCGCGGCCGCGAAGCTCTCGGGGAAAACCGCGTCTTTCACCGCAAACGGCAGCAGCGCTTCCGTCGGGTACGAGCGCAGATCGAAGGCCAAGATGATGAGCAGCGCCGCTGCGCCCAGGGCCACCAGGCGCGTGCCCCGCGCGCTCAGCTCTGCGCGGCGGAACGCCAGCCCGATGGCGGCGGCCAGCGCAAAGGTGGCCACGAAGGGGATGTTGCCCACGTACGGGGCGCTCAGACCATGCAGCGCGAGCGCCACTCCAAACACGCTGACCAGGCACACGCTGAGCGCGCCGCTCTCCTCGTCTGGGCCCAGCACCATGGCCAGCGCGAAGGGCGCGACGGCGCTCCACGGGAACAGCCCGAAGCCGAGCTGATGCAACACCGCGTCGTGCGTGGGCAGCTTGCTCGGCGGGCTCAGGCTCGCGCCCAGCAGCTCCAGGCAGAGCGCGGGCTGCGCCGAGAGCAACGCCCACAAACCCAAGCCCAGCGCGATGGCGCCCACCCCGAGCGAAGCCCAGCCCAGCGCCTCTGCGAAGCCGTCGCGGCTGCGCCTGCCCGCGGAGCGCCAGGCGAGCCAGCCCAGACCCACACCCAGCGCCGGCGTGGCCACCCCGAGCAGCACACCGCGGCTGGCAAAGCCCGCGGCCAGGCCCGTGAGCGCCAGCGCGAGCCAGCCAGCGCGCGACCGCGCGCTGGGGCTGCCGGGAGCGAAGACGCCGAGGCCGAGGCCCGTGCAGGCCAGCGCCACCGCGCTCATCGCCACGATGTCCCCCAGCAAGGTGCGCGCCTGCAGGAAGTACAGCGGCATGCTGGCCAGAGCGATGCTGGCGTAAGCAGCGGCGATGCGATCGCTCGCGCGCGCCACCAGCGCGAAGGTGGCGGCGATGCCCAGGAGCCCCCACAGCGCCAGCGGCAGGCGCCCCGCCCAGTCTTGCAGCCCGAAGAGCTGAAAGCCCAGCGCCACCGAGCTGAAGGGCAGCTGACCGCGCCCCAGCTCTGCCAGGGTCGGCACGGTGTTGTTCGCGCCTTCCAGCGCCAGGTCCTGCGCGCCGTGCAACGCCAGCGCGATGCGTCGCGACAGCTCCGCCGTCTCCAGCTCATACGGGGCCCATAGCCCGCTCCAGCCCAGCGGCAGCAGCAAGCTCGACAGGGCGATCAACGCGGCGGTGATTTCGGGCCACCAGCGCGCGCCGGCGAATCGGCTGCCAGCCTGGTCAACCTGGGCGGTCTCTGGTGAGTCCAGCGGCAGAGCGCTGGTTTCCGGATCGTTTGCTGGGATCATCGGCCGCAGGCAGCCTATGACACTGAGCGGCCGGTGACCATGGTTCCAGTGTCCAAAGTGGGACGCTCGCGCTGCTGCATTTAGGCCTGCGCGACGCGGGAGGGGCTGCTACATCCCGCCCCAGAACCATGCGCTACGGCACGATCGCCATCGTCGGACGCAGCAACGTCGGCAAATCTACCTTCCTGAACAGCGCCCTGGGCATGCCCCTGGCCATCGTGTCGCGCGTGCCGCAGACCACTCGCGACGCGCTGCTGGGCGTGGTGAACAGCGGAGACGCGCAGCTCGCGTTCGTGGACACGCCCGGCTTGCACCACCCGAAGAATGAGCTCGGGCGGCGCATGAACCAGGAGGCCACGGAGAGCCTGCGCAACGCCGACGCTGCGCTGTTCATGACGGACAGCCACGAGCTGGAGGGCGCTGCCGCCGCGCCGGGGAAAGACTCGTCGCGCGCCAGGCCGCGCTCGCGTGCCACCAGCACCGATCGCAGCGACGCAGAGCTGCTCGCGCTCCTGCCGGCGCAGCTGCCGACCGTGCTGGTGATCAACAAGATCGATCGCATGCACGACAAAACCCGCCTCTTGCCGCTGCTTCAGGGCATGGCTGCCCTGCACCCGTTCGCCGCGGTGGTGCCCATCAGCGCCAGGTCGGGCGACGGCGTGGAGCGCGTGCTGGCCGAGGTGGCGAAGCTCTTGCCCGAGCAAGAGCAGCGCTTCGGGGCCGACGAGGTCACCAATCGTCCCGTCTCGTTCTTTGCGCGCGAGTACATCCGCGAGCAGGTCCTGGTCATGGCCAGCCGTGAGGTGCCGCACGCGGTGGCGGTCACGCTCGATCAGATCGAGGAGTCGGCGCAGGGCCTGCATGTGGCCGCCACGGTGCACGTGGAGAAGCAGGGGCAGCGCGCCATCCTGGTGGGCAAGGGCGGAGAGATGATCCGCGAGATCGGTAAGGCGGCGCGGCAGCGCCTGATGGAGCTGACAGAGCAGCCGGTGCACCTGCGTCTGTTCGTGCGCGTCACCGAGCGCTGGCGAAACGTGCCGCGCCAGCTGGCGGAGCTGGGCTACGCGCCGGAAAGCTCGTGATCTCGGGCAGGTGTGTGCGAGTGTGGCCACAAATTGGACACCCCTGCACCTGAACGAGTAACACTGAACGGATGAACCCACAGCGCTTGCCTCGCCGTGTGCTCCGGTTGCTGCTCTCCAGCCGGCAAAAGGATGAAGCCATTGATTTCATGGACCTGTGCTGGGCCTGTGCCGCACGGCCCTACGCGGTGCTGAGAGCGCTGCGCTCACTGGCCGCCGCCGGGCTGGTGGACCCGATCCGCCTGCGCCTCACATTCCAGGGGCTCGCGGTGGCCTCGGCGCTCTGTGCGGCGCCGCGGGGCGGCGGTGCGCGCGGGGCGCCCGCGCGCACGCAGCCGCCGGGAGCCGGGCCAGGCTCCGCGCGCTGTGCGGCATGAGGCTGTGCGGCATGAGGCTGTGCGGCATGAGGCTGTGCGGCATGAGGCTGTGCGGCATGAGGCTGTGCGGCATGAGGCTGTGCAGCATGAGGTTGTAGAAGCCCACCCGTCATGGGGCCGACCGTCGTAGAGCCCACCCCGTTGTAGAACGAGCCGCAGTCGCCTACTGCTAGCGCCGTGAGCTGGCTCGACATGACCGCCGCCGGCACGGGGCTGTTCGGCGCCGCACTGGCAACGCTGCTGATGGTGGTCGCCTTCGTCGTGTTGCCGCGGGGCGAACGGTATCTGGCGCGCGGCCCCCTGGTGCTCTTGCTGCTGCACCTGCTCGTGGTGCGGATCGAGGACACCCTGCCGCCCGAGGGCCTTGGCCGGCAGTTTCTCAGCTTCATCGCCGCCGCCGCGATCTTTGGCTCGATCGCCCGCAGCATCTTCCTGATCGGGGTGCTGTCCAGCATCGCCCGGCGTTTTACCCGGCCCTGGCCGCGCATCTTGCGCGACCTGTTGCAGGGCTTCCTGTACTTCGGCGTCGCGCTGCTGGCCTTGCGCACCGCCGGGGTGGAGCCCACCTCACTGCTCGCCACCTCGGCGCTGCTCACCGCGGTCATCGGTCTGTCCTTGCAGGAGACGCTGGGCAACCTGTTTGCCGGGCTGTCGCTGCAGGCGCAGCCGCCGTTCTCCGTCGGTGACTGGCTGCAATTTGCCGAGGGCCCCGACGGCACCGGGCGCGTGCTGGAGATCAACTGGCGCGCCACCCACCTGGTCACCTTGAGCGAGATCGAGGTGATCGTGCCCAACGGCGTGATCGCCAAGGCCGCGCTGAAGAACTTCTCGCGCCCGACCCCGCTGGTGCGCCACAGCACCAGCGTCATCTTCTCCGACGCCGTCTCGCCGCAGCGGCTGCAGGAGCTGGTGCAGCGCGTGCTGGCTGATCTGCCGGGCGTGCTCGCGGCGCCCGCGCCGCTGGTGCAGCTGGGCCATTTCGTCGAGCGCGGCGCCACGTACAACATCCGCTACTTCGTCGAGGACTACGCGCGCATCGAGCCGACGGAGGGCGAGTTTCGCAAGCGCCTGTGGTACGAGCTGCGGCGCGCCCAGCTGGAGCTGCCGGCGAATCGCAGCCGGGTGGAGGCCACGCCGGCGATCATCACCTCCCTGCGCGATCCACCGAACCTGGCCGCCAGCGAGAAGCCGCTGAACGAGCGGCTGGCGCAGGTCGATTTCCTGGCGGGGGTGAGCCCCGAGGTGATCGAGCGCCTGCTGCCGGGCACCAGCTCGGCCAGCTACGCCCCCGGCGAGGTCATCATCCGCGCGGGTGATCCTGGCGGTGAGCTGTTCGTGCTGGAGCGCGGCAGCGTGGAGGTGCTGGCCAGGCGCAAGGGGGGGCCGGAGGCCAGGGTCGCGGCGCTCTCGGCGGGGCAGTTTTTCGGTGAGGCGGCGCTGAACTCCGACGAGCTGCGCTCGGCCACCGTGCGCGCCACCGCCGAGTGCCAGGTGCTGGTGATCAGCGCTGCGTCGCTGCGCGCCGCGGTGGAGCTGGACCGAGCCATCGCCGAACGCCTCACCGCCCGCCTCGCCACCCGCCTGGTCGAGCTGAATCAGGCGCTGGCCGAGCACGCCGATGGCGACGAAGAGCGGAGGAGCCTGCAGCTCATCGACATGGTCAAGCGCTTCTTCGCCTGAGGCAGCAGCCCGCTCGCAGCCGATTTCCAGGCACCTGGCGCGGCGGAGTTGATATATGCCGCGGCATGAGCAGCGAATTGTCCAATGTCACCGTCACGGCGAAGGCCAATGTCTATTTTGATGGCAAGGTGGTCAGCCACAGCGTGCGCCTGGCCGATGGCAGCAAGAAGACGATCGGGCTGATCTACCCCGGCGAATATCACTTCGGCACCCAGGCGCCGGAGCGCATGGAGATCATCGCCGGCAGCTGCACGGTGCGCCTCGACGGGCAACCGAGCAGCAAGGAATATTCTAGCGGCAGCTTCTTCGACGTGCCCGGCAGCAGCGGCTTCACCATCCAGGTGCAGGGCGGCATCACCGAGTACATCTGCTCCTTCGGTTGACGCCGGCGCGGGCTCTGAACGAAGCTGGAGCCCGCCGCCATGAAGTACACGCTCCAGCTCACATCTCAAGCGCGCACCCTGGCCGAGGGCCTGTCGCTGCGCGAAGCCTGGCTCCAGGTTTGTCTGCCGCTGCTCAACTTCGAGCCGCGTGAGCCGCTGGGCGGCGCGCACATCCCGCGCGGCCCGCGCGACAAGGTCCAGGCTCAGGCCGCCGCCTTGCGGCGCGCCTGCAGCACCCCGGAGCGCGCCATCCCGCCACTGTGTACGGCCGATCTCGAGTGCGGCGCCGGGCGCGCCGTGCTCGGCTGCACGGAGTTTCCGGATCTGATGGCGCTGGGCGCCAACGACTCGGAGGAGCTGGCGTACGAGGTGGGCAAGGTCACCGCGCTGGAGGCGCGCGCGGCCGGCATCAACTGGAGCTTCTCGCCCTGCGTCGACCTGGCCGCGCTGGCAGACAACCCGGTGGTGTCCACGCGCAGCGTGGGGCGCAACGTGGAGCAGGTCATCCGCGTGGCGCGCGGCTACCTGCGCGGCCTGCAGGAGCACGGCGTCGCCGCCACGCTCAAGCACTTTCCCGGCGACGGTCACTCCACCTTCGATCAACACCTGACCACCTCGCACAACCCGCTGTCGCGCCCCGCCTGGTGGGAGGGGCCGGGCCGCGTGTATCGCGAGCTGATCAAGGCTGGCGCCCGCACCATCATGGCTGGCCACATCGCGTTGCCTGCGTTTGACGCCGCGGACGCGCGCGGCCTGTATCCGCCGGCCACGGTCTCGCGCCGGCTGCTGACGGATCTGCTGCGCGGTGAGCTGGGCTTCGAGGGCATCATCGTCTCCGACGCCATGGGCATGGGTGGCGTGGCGGGCTTCGTGCCCCCGTTCGAGGCCTACGCGCGCTTCCTGGAGGCGGGTGGCGACTGCGTGCTGTTCGCGCGGGTGACAGAGCGCCGCTTCTGGCCCGAGTTCGAGCGCGCGCTGCGCGAGAAGCTCATCAGCGAGCAGACGGTGTACGAGCGCGCCGCGCGCATGGTGCAGTTCAAGCTGGATCAGGGCTTACTGCGGGCCGAGGGCGGCGCCGAGCCGGCGGCAGACCCGGCGTTTGACGGCGTGGCTCACATCCGCCTGGCGCAGCGCGTGGCGGAAGGGGCTGCCACTCTCGTGCGTGATCGCGAGCAGACCTTGCCCTTCAAGCTGGAGCGCCAGACGAGGGTGCTGCACGTCGTGCTCGCTGGCCCCAACTACCCGCAGTATGAAGATCAGCTGGCCGCCTATGCTGCGCTGACGCGCGCCCTGGGCGAGCGCTGCCACGTGGAGGAGCTGACGGATCCCGGGCCCCACGTGCTGTTCGAGCGGGTGGACCAGTTCGATCTGGTGGTGTGCTCGGTGGGTGCCGCCACCAGCTGGGGCGTGAGCGTGGCGCGCCTGCATGGCCCGCTGTGTCGCAACCTGATGGAGGGCTGGATGCGTCTGGGCACGCCCGTCGTGTTCGTGAGCCACATCCACCCCTTCGTGCATCAGGAGTTCGAGCCGCTGATGGATTGCGTGATCAACACCTTCCGCAGCTTGCCCTCCAGCGGCGCGCGCATCGTGCGCGGCATCACCGGCGAGCAGCCGTTCACGGGTACTTTCTGAGCGCCGCACGGCTTTCGGCTGGCGGGGTGACGGCGCGGCAGGCTCAGCGGGTGCGGCCGTCTTTGGCGCGCGCACTCGGCCCGTCGCTGCTGCTCTCGTCGCTGCTGCTCTCTTCGTTGTCGGCGTGCTCGCGGCCGCAGCGCGCCGCGCCCGCGCCTGCGCAGGCCACCAACCAGGACCCGGTGTTCCAGCCCGCGGCGCCCGCTGGCCCCATGCGCTGCTTGCCACCAGCGCAGCCGCACGCGGTCGTGCAAGCCGCTCGCGAGGCGGAGGGCTTTCCCAGCAAGAGCTGCCTGGCCCGGGCGCAGGCGCTGCTGAGCCAGATGACCCTGCCGGAGAAGGTGGGGCAGATGCTGCAGGCGGATCGTACGCGCGTGCAGGGCGATCAGATCGCACGCCAGGCATTTGGCTCCATCCTCTCCGGCGGTGGCTCCGGGCCGGAGCAGAACACGCCCGTCGAGTGGGCGCGCATGGTGAATGGCTATCGCGCTCAGTCGCTGCAGAGTCGTCTGGGCATCCCGCTCCTGTACGGGGTGGACGCGGTGCACGGTCACAACAACGTTGGTGGCGCCGTGATCTTTCCGCACAACATCGGCCTGGGCGCGAGCCGCGATGCCGGGCTGGTGCAGCGCATCGGTCGCGCCACGGCGCTGGAGGTGGCCGCCACGGGGGTGGACTGGACCTTCGCGCCGGTGGTCACGGCCGCGCGCGACGAGCGCTGGGGCCGCACGTACGAGGCATTCGGCGAGGCGCCGGAGCTCGCTGAAGAGCTGGGCCCGGCGCTGATTCGCGGCCTGCAGGGCGAGCGGCTGGGGGCGCGCCCCGACAGCGTGCTGGCCTGCGCCAAGCACTACCTGGGCGACGGCTACACGCAGGGCGGGCGCGATCAAGGCAACAGCGTGCTCTCGCCCGAGCAGCTGGAGCGCGAGGTCTTGCCCGCGTACCGGAAGGCCATCGCCTCGGGCGTGGGCTCGATCATGGTCTCCTTCAGCAGCGTGGATGGGGTGAAGATGCACTGCCACGGCCCGCTGCTGAATGACGTGCTCAAGGGGCAGCTCGGCTTCGGCGGCCTGTTGGTGAGTGACTGGCGCGGCGTGGAGCAGCTGCCGGGTGACGCGCTGGCGCAGCTGGCCAGTGGCATCAACGCCGGCATCGACATGGTCATGGCGCCCAGCGCGCACCTCGGCTTCCTGGAGCAGCTCGCGCAGCTGGTGCCGGATCGAGTGCCGCTGGCGCGCATCGATGACGCCGTGACCCGCATCCTGAGCGTCAAGTGTGCGCTCGGTAAGCTGGACGGCAGCCGCTTCGCGCGCGGGCCCGATGGCGCGCTGGCGCTCTCGAAGGATCTCGAGCGGGTGGGCTCTGCGGAGCACCGCGCGCTGGCGCGGGAGGCAGTGCGCTCGTCGCTGGTGTTGCTGGAGAACTCTGCTTCACTGCTGCCGCTGAAGAAGTCGCTGCGCCGCATCCACGTGGCCGGTAGCCATGCGGACGACATCGGCAATCAGAGCGGCGGCTGGACCATCAAGTGGCAGGGCCAGCCGGGCGCCATCACCGAGGGCACCACCTTGCGCGAGGCGGTGCAGGCAGCCGTGGCTCCGGGCACCGAGGTCAGCTACTCGCTGGACGGCAGCGGCGCGGAGGGGGCCGACGTGGCCATCGCCGCCATCGGTGAGCGGCCGTACGCCGAGGGCCACGGCGATGACGCGCGGCTCGAGCTGCCGCCCGCGGGGCGCGAGCTGGTGACCCGGCTGAAGGCAGCGGGCCTGCCCGTGGTGGTCGTGTTGATGACGGGGCGGCCGCTGCTGCTCGGCGAGCTGCCGCGCACGGCGGATGCGCTGGTGGCTGCATGGCTGCCCGGCACTGAAGCGCAGGGCATCACCGACGTGCTGTTTGGTGATCACGGCTTCACGGGCAAGCTGCCGCACAGCTGGCCGCGCACCCTCGAGCAGGTGCCGATCAACGTCGGGGATGCCAGCTACGATCCGCTTTACGCCTACGGCTTTGGCCTGAGCTACGCGCCGGCAGCGAGCCCTTCGCCCGCAGCGAGCCCTGCGCGGCGCTGAGCGCGTAACGGCGCTCACAGCCACTTGGCGGCGCGAAAGCGCAGATACAGAAAGCAGCAGACGCTGACCATCAAGGCCAGCGCCGCCGGATATCCGTACGTCCATTGCAGGTCCGGCATGTGGCTGAAGTTCATGCCCCAGATGCCGGCCATGGCCGGGATGACCGCCACGATGGCGGCCCACGCCGCCAGCCGCTTGGTGACCTCGCTCTCCTCGATCGTCACCATCGACAGGTTCACCTGGATGGCAGTGGAGATGGTGTCGCGGATGCTCTCGGTGGCGCCGTTGATGCGGCGCAGGTGATCGTACACGTTGCGAAAATACTCCTGGCTCGGAGCGCAGAGCGTCGGCACACGGCTGCCGGTGAGCTTGCCCACCGCCTCCATCAGCGGGCTCACCGCGTGGCGCAGCTCACTGACCTTGCCCTTGAGCACATACAGGCGCTCGATGTTGTTGCGCCCGGCGCCGCGCGTGAAGATCTGGCCTTCGATCTGATCCAGCTCTGCCTCCAGCGCCTCCAGCACGGGGAAGTAGCGATCGACCACTGCGTCCAGCAGCGCGTACGCGACGAACGCCGAGCCCTGCCGCAAGAGGTGCGGCTCGCGCTCGGCGCGCGCGCGCACCCCCAGAAAGCCGTGCTCGCTCCGGTTGCGCACCGAGACGACGTAGTGAGGGCCGACGAACACGTCCACCTCGCCCAGGCGCAGCTCGCCTTGCACCAGCTCCACCATCGGCACGACGAAGAACAGCGAGTCGCCGTACTCCTGGATCTTGGGGCGCTGGTGGCCCTGCACCGCGTCCTCCACCGCCAGCTCGTGCAGGCCGAACTGCCGCTGCACGATGGCCAGCTCCTCCGGAGTGGGATCCTTCAGCGCCACCCAAACGAAGCTGTCCTCCTCCTCTGCTGTCCAGCAGCTGTTCTCGTCCATGGGGATGTCGCGGATCTTCTTCCCCTCCTGGTACAGCACGCAGTTGATCAGCATGGGCCTCTACCTCGGCGAGCGCGCAACGTGGCCGCGCGGGCACACCACCTGGCTCGCCTGGCCCCGGTAGCCTTTCGCGGGCCTCCAGGCAACCCGTCTGGCCCGCTCGTGCGCCGTTCATCCGCCGCGAGCGCGGCACCCTCGCGGCTTCAAGCCTTGCGGATCGGATCGCTCCGTGTTCCAGAGCGGAAGGTCGGAGCACTTTGCAACGCCGCGGGCGAACGCGCCTCAGGCGGCGCCGCACCGAGGGCACGGGCTCGGGGATGCGCCCGTGCAGGGCCGCCGGGCACGCGGCTCTCCTCCAGCCGGGGTGAGCACCAGTGGCGCAGGCTGGGGCTGAGCGCCACTCCGCCCGCATCCAGCAGCTCGACCGCGCAGGTCAGGGCCTCGTGAAAATCCGTGAAATACCGGGTGGGCCGTGCGGGCCGATAGAGCCACTCGATCGCCGTCATCGCGCCGCGGATCAGCGGCGAGTCCACGATCACGATCGCGCCCAGCGACCACTTCGCCGCGTCGCTCGCAAAACGAGCGGACTCCTCGGCGAAGCGCCGGCGCGTCTTTGCGTCCGGCATGGCCTGCGACGCGCGCACGTCACTGACCGCGACGAAGCGGAGCTGACGCCGGCACAGCCAGCGATAGTACTCGAACACGCCGGGCACATCGGTCGCGGTGAGCGTGCGCCGCGTCACCAGCAAGCTGATTGGCAACAGCTCCTCGTAAAACTCGTATCCCTCCGCGCTGCTGCTGACAGAATGCGCAGGCTGCCTCGTGGGTCCCATCACCTCGGGCAGGAAAGGAACCGTGAGACACCAGCTCACGTCAAGAGGCGTTGCTCGAGCGAGCTGTTTCGACCGAAAAGCCGAGCCCAGCGCGGAGCGAGCGTGCCGGGTGGAAACAATCGCGCAGTCCGGCCGGCGCGGCTTCAGATCGCCTCACCCTCGATCACGTTGATGGTCGGAAAGCGAAACACGCGACGGTAGCGGAACCCCGCCTGCTCCAGTAGCCCCTTGAACTCCGCCACGTCCCGCTCGCGACCGTCATCGCAGACCACCGCCATCTGCAGGTCGGCACGCGTGGCGAGCAGGTCGCGCGTGCAGCGCTCCGCCAGCGCCTCACACAGAATCATGCGTGCGCCGACTGAGGCGGCACGGCGCACGTTCTGCAGCAGGCGCACGCAGGTGGCGTCGTCCCAGTCGTGCAGGATGTTCTTCATCAGGTACGCGTCGCAGCCGGACGGCACGGACTCGAAGAAGCTGCCCGGGCTGAGCTCGATCCGGTCCGCGACCCCGCGCTGCTCCAGCAGCTTCTGCGCAGAGACGAGCACGCCGGGGCTATCCAGCAGAACACCGCGCAGCCTGGGGTGGCGCAGCACGAGCTCGCTCAGCAAGAGCCCTCGGCCACCGCCCACATCGCACAGGCGCTGCACCTCGCCGAATGGGTACAGCTGGGCGATGGCCGGTGCGTCGGCGGCAGTCAGCCCCATCATGCAGTCCGCAAAGATCGCGCGCTCGTCCGGGTGCGCCTCGAACCAGTCCCACACGCTCGCGCCATGCACCTTGCGGAACGCGCTCTGGCCCGTGCGCAAGGTCTCGGACAGCTCGCTCCAGGCGGCCACGTTGGAGCCGGAGGAGAAGTACAGCAGCCACTCGCGCACGCGCGAGAGCTGGCCCGAGCGCAGCGGCAGGGACAGCCGGTTGTTGGCGAACGTGCCGTCGCTGCTCATGCTGAAGATACCGCGGTTGGCCAGCTCGCGCAGCGCACGGTGCAACACGCCGGCGTTCAGACCCAGCTCCCGCGCGATCACCTCGGCGGTGGCGGGCCCGCGAGTGGCCAGGAAATCGGCGATGTCAAAGCGCGCGATGGCGCCCAGCAGCGCCGTCTTGCACACGCCCGTTGCGTGCTCAAACAGGGTCAGCTCCGCAGGCGACAGCAGCTCCGTCAGCCGCACCAGCGCGTTGCGCACGGCCAGCATGCAACGCACCGCCGCGGCAGGAGGAGGAGCGGGCAGCGCGGTGGCTGGCAGCTCGAGCCGGGAGGGGGGAGGGAGCGGTAGATAGGTCGGCATCGTGCTCAGGTTCGCATGCCTTGCGGCCGGGGCGGCGAGCTTTGCGATGACGAACGCGGCGCGTTCCGCGACGCCACTGGAGCACGAGATTCTGCTCCGAGCCTGGCAGCCCGGGCTGGATAACCGGGTGCGGCGCGGCTCGTACCCGGGCGGCGCCAGCCCGCAGCGGGAGCGGCTCAATCCATGCTGTCGCTGAGCAGTGAGCTGCGGGGCGCGCCGCGGCCCCCGCCTGCGGAGCTGCCGTCGAGACCGGCGCTCCCGGCGCCGCCGCCGGAAGATGAGCTCCCGGCGCCGGCGCCGGAAGATGAGCTCCCGGCGCTGCCGCCGGAAGATGAACTCCCGGCGCTGCCGCCGGAAGGTGAACTCAGCGGCGGTGTCCCGAGCCGCTGCGCCAGGGTGCCCTGGGCCGGCACGGGCCGCAGCGACTTGGTCAGGTGCAGGATCAGCTCGTCATCGAGGCGCACCAGCTCGCCCTCCTGCACGTAGCGATCTTCATACGTCACGCCCAGCCCATCGGGCACGTATCCGCGCTCGGCGTACAGGCGCTGCGCGGCATTGTAACCTGGATGTAGGCCCACACCCACGGCGACGAAGGCCGCGCGCGTGGCGGCGCTCTGCTCCGCACGGTCCAGCAGGCGGCTGGCGATGCCGAGGCGACGGAACGCCGGCAGCACGTTCAGATCCTGGATCTCAGGCACGCCCTTGCCGGCGATGCCGGGGTACAGCGGGTTCCAGTGCAGGGTGACATAGCCGGCAAACGTGCCATCGTGCAGGGCCGCCCAGCACTGCCGGATGGACTGCTGCTGCTCGGCGATGTACCGCGCGAACTGCCGCACCGGGCGGTGCACACCCACCTCCGCAAACGCTTGCGAGATGACGCTGGCGTCGCGCTCGAGCAAGGGGCGCAGCCGGAGTGGATCGCGCTGGGTTACCATGCGGAGAACTGACCGACGTTAGCTGATTCTCCGCTGCGGGTCGACGGCCATCGCCAGGCGACGGTGTAGGCAAGCAGGCCTACCGCTTTATCGCTGCTGCAGCGGCTGCAATCGTGCTGAAAAACCTCGGGCCCGGCGTGTTGCACTGGCTTTTGGCACCACTCATCGGCTCACGACTCCGAGCCCAGCAGGGCGGCGCGGGTGGTGTCTTCAGGGTACGCCTCCATGCCCATCTCGGTCTGATCCAGGCCCGCTTCCTCCGCGTCCGGGCTCACCCGGATGCCGAGGGTGGCCTTCAGCAGCCACCAGAGCACGGAGGAGCCGCAGAACGTGAACACGCCCACCAGCAGCACGCCGCGCGCCTGCGCGATCAGCTGCGCCGTGCCGCCACCGAAGAAGAAGCCGTCGGACAGCAGCTCCGCGCCCGCCACGCTCTTGGCCACCGCAGCGTCACCGAACAGCCCGACGCACAGCGAGCCGAAGACGCCGTTGAGCAGGTGCACGCTGATCGCACCGACTGGATCATCCAGGCGCAGCCGATCCAGGCCGAGCACGCCCTCCACCACCAGCACGCCGCTCAGCGCCCCGATCAGCAGCGCGACCGGCGGTGTGACGAACGCGCAGCCCGCCGTGATCGCGACCAGGCCCGCGAGGCAGCCGTTGCAGGTCAACCCCAGATCAGGATTGCCGATGCGGAACCAGGTGTACACCGTGGCCACCACGGAGCCCGCGGCCGCGGCCAGGTTGGTGGTGAGCACGATGTGTGCGATGCCGCTGGGGTTGGCGGCCATCAGCGAGCCGGGATTGAAGCCGAACCAGCCCAGCCACAGGATGAACGTGCCCAGAGTGGCGCTGGTCATGTTGTGACCGGGGATGGCCATGGGCCTGCCGTCGCGACTGTATTTGCCCGCGCGCGGCCCCAGGAACAGCACGCCTGCCAGCGCGGCCCAGCCGCCCACGGAGTGCACGGCGCTCGACCCGGCAAAATCGAGCATGCCGCTCGTGGCCAGGAACCCACCGCCCCAGATCCAGTGCCCCACCACCGGGTACACCAGCGCGCCCAGCATCACGCTGAAGAGCAGGAACGCCGAATAGTGGATGCGCTCCGCCACGGCGCCCGAGACGATGGTGGCCGCCGTGCCGGCAAAGACCAGCTGGAAGAAGAACTTCGCGTAGACCGGCACGCCCGTCCAGCTCAGCGCCTCGAAGAGCTCCGGCTGATCCGGCACGAACCAGCCCGTCATGCCCACGAACTGGTTGCCGTTGCCGAACATGATGCCGAAGCCCACCCCATAGAAGATCAAGGTGGTGATCGCGAACACGCTGAAGTTCTTGGCCAGGATGTTGACCGTGTTCTTCTTCCGGCACAGGCCGGACTCCAGCAGGGCAAAGCCAGCGTTCATCCAGAACACCAGCACTCCAGCCAGCACCACCCAGACAGTGTCCACGATCAGCTTCAGCTCGGCGTTCGAGGGCGCGTCGGCGGCGCGGGCCCAGGCCGGAGCCAGCAGCAGGGTTGACGTGGCGAGCAGAGCGTGGAGCTTTCTCATCTATGATTTCCTCCCGCGGCGGCGGCGCACGGAGCGAGCGCGCCGGAGGCCGCCGGACACGGCACCGGTCTTTAATGCGACCATTTCGCTGAGGCGACGAGAATTTCGCCTGGCGCTCGTGCCGTACACCGCCGTGCCTTTCTCGCGGGTTTCGCGCGCCGCCTTGGAGCCGGGCGCGGCCCCGTGCGGGAGCCGGTAGCTGCTTGCTGCTCGGCGGGCCGACCCCGAGGGAGGAGCACGTCTCTGGGAGCCACGACTGCGACCGCTGTCCGCCCAGGGATGATAAGGGCAGCCCCGATGGTCGAGCTGTTCCCGGTCTGGAGCTTGCTGCCGTTCAGCTTCCTGGTGCTGGGCATCGCGATCCTGCCGCTGCTCTTCCCGCACCTCTGGGAGCGCGGCTCGGCGCAGCTGGGCTTCGTGGTGCTGTGCGCCGCGCCGGTGGTCGGCTACTGCCAGGCGCTGGAGCGTACGGCGCCGCTGCAGCACGCGCTGCACGGCTACCTCTCGTTCGTGCTGACGATCGGCGCCCTGTACGTGGTGGCCAGCGGCGTGTTGCTGCTGGGAGACATCGAGGCCACCCCCCGCAACAACGTCATATTCTTGCTGCTGGGCTCGCTGCTCGCCAGCTTGATCGGCACCACGGGGGCGAGCATGCTGCTCTTGCGGCCCCTGCTGCGCACCAATCAGCAGCGCCAGCACCGCGAGCACCTGGTGCCGCTGTTCATCCTCACGGTCGCCAACGCCGGCGGCATGTTGACCCCGCTGGGCGATCCACCCCTGTTGATGGGCTATCTGCAGGGCGTCCCCTTCTTCTGGACGCTCTCGCTGCTGCCGTACTGGGTCTGGTACGTGGGCGGTATCTGTGGCTTTGCCTACTGGGTGGAGCGCAAGGCCTATGCACGCGAGGCTGCGCCCGACCTCGCGCGGGATCGGGCCGAGGTGCAGCCCCTCGCCCTGCGCGGCGTGCACAACCTGCTGTTGCTGGCGCTGCTGGTGGGGGCCGTGACCTTGCGCTCCGGGCTGCGCGAGCTGGCGCTGCTGGTGCTGGCGCTCGGCTCCTACTTCTCCACTTCGCGCGCCCTGCACGAGCAGAACAACTTCTCCCTGGCGCCGATCCGCGAGGTCGCCGTGCTGTTTGCCGGGCTGTTCGTGTGCCTGGTGCCGATCGAGGTGAACCTGGCGGCAGCGGCGCCCCAGCTGCCCCTGCGTGAGCCCTGGCAGCTGTTCTGGTCTGCGGGGGCGCTGTCGGCGGTGCTCGACAACGCCCCCACGTACGCGGCCTTCCTGGCGCTCTCGCGCGGGCTGAGCCACGCCGAGCCGGAGCTGGTGGCGGGTGTTGCACCACTGTTGCTGACGGCCGTGAGCGTGGGCTCGGTGGTCATGGGCGCCACCACGTACATCGGCAACGGCCCCAACCTGATGGTGCGCGCCATCGCCGAGCGCTCGGGCTTCACCATGCCCAGCTTCGCCCGCTACGCGGTATTTGCCCTGCTGGTGCTGCTGCCGCTGCACCTCGGCACCACGCTGGCACTGCTACGGTAGCGGCCTCGCTGCGCGCGGGGCGCGGCTCTGCAGGCCGGCCGCGGGCTTGACCGAGGGGTCTGGGTCGTGACAGCGTCGCGCGCCGGTGAAACCGCTACTCGCGCTGAGCAAGGGTATCGACTGGGTCAGCACCCAGCTGGGGGTATTCGCCAACTGGATGGTGCTGCTTTCGTGCCTGGTCAGCGCCGGCAACGCCACCTCGCGCTACCTGTTTCACATCGGCTCCACCGGCTGGCTGGAGATCCAGTGGTACATGTTCGGCGCCATGGTGCTGCTGGGCGCGCCCTACACGCTGCTCGTGAACGAGCACGTGCGGGTGGATCTGCTTTACTCCTTCGCCTCGCCACGCCAGCGGCTCTGGATCGACGTGTTCGGCATCCTGCTCTTCCTGATGCCCATCTGCTTGATCCTGGTCTACTTCACCTGGCCCTGGTTTGTCGGCTCCTGGACGATCAATGAGGTCTCACCCAATGCCGGCGGGCTGATCCGCTGGCCCGTGAAGCTGCTGCTGCCCGTCGGCTTTGGCTGGATGGCGATGCAGGGGCTGTCCGAGCTGATCAAGCGCGTGGCCGCGCTCCGCGGCCAGGTCGCCGCCGACTTCACCTACGAGAAGCCGCTGCAATGAGCTTCCTCCGCGACAACCTCGCCGCCTTCATGTTCGGCGGCATGATCCTGTGCATGCTCATCGGCTTTCCGGCGGCCTTCTCGCTGGCGGCGGCGGGCCTGGCCTTCGGCTTTCTGGGCATCGAGCTTTCGCTGCTGCACCCGGATTTTCTGGGCAACCTCACGTACCAGCTGTTCGGCATCGTCTCGAACGATCTGCTGCTGTCGATCCCGTTCTTCACCTTGATGGGCGCCATCCTGGAGAAGTGCGGGCTTGCGGAGGATCTGCTCGACTCCATCGGGCAGCTGTTTGGGCCGGTGCGCGGCGGGCTCTCGTACGCGGTGATCTTCGTCGGCGCGGTGCTGGGTGCCATCACCGGCACCGTGGCGGCCTCGGTGATCGCGATGGGCGTCATCGCGCTGCCCACCATGCTCAAGTATGGCTACTCCACCCGCCATGCGCTGGGTGTGATCGCCGCGTCGGGCACCATCACTCAGGTCATCCCGCCGTCGCTCGTGCTGGTCGTGCTCGCCGATCAGCTGGGGCGCTCGGTGGGCGACATGTACGCCGGCGCGATCGGGCCCAGCCTGATCCAGATCGGCCTGTTCACGGCCTGGGTCGCCTTCCTGAGCATCTTCCGCCCGCACGAGGTGCCGGCGCTGCCGCGTGAAGCGCGCACGCTCCGCGGCCTGGCGCTGTGGATCAAGTGTGCCCGCGGCATCGTGCCCTCACTCGGGCTGATCTTCCTGGTGCTCGGCACCATCTTCATGGGCTGGGCCACCCCGACGGAGGCGGGTGCGCTCGGGGTGGTGGGCGCGCTGCTGCTGGCTGCGATGAACCGCACCCTCAATCGCAAGCTGGTGTACGAGGCGATGGCCACGACCATGCGCATCACCGCCATGGTCGTCTACATCCTGATCGGAGCGCGCGTCTTCAGCCTGGTCTTCAACGGGGTCGGCGGGCGGGAGTGGATCGCAGACCTGCTGGCCTCGCTGCCTGGCGAGCAGCTGGGCTTCTTGATCTTCGTCAACCTGTTCATCTTCGTGCTGGCGTTCTTCCTCGACTTCTTCGAGATCGCCTTCATCGTCATCCCGCTGCTGACCCCGGCCGCGGAGAGGCTGGGCATCGACCTGGTGTGGTTCGGTGTCCTGATCTGCGCCAACGTGCAGACCAGCTTCATGCATCCGCCGTTTGGCTTTGCGCTGTTCTACCTGCGGCGCATCGCGCCACCGTCGATCAAGAGCTCTGAGCTCTACTGGGGCGCCATCCCCTGGGTGGCCTTGCAGCTCGTGTTGGTGGCGATTCTCATCTTCTGGCCCAGTTCCGTCACCTACTGGCTCGGCACGAGTCACTAGAGCGGCACAGGAGCCAGGAAGTGCAGGCGCGGCAGGCACGCGCTGAGCACAGTTGGGACACACAGGTACGGCCAGCGCCGGCGAGCACCGCCTCGTTGCACTGAGCAGCGTCGCGGTAGAGCCATTCGCGAGCCGTTTGGCTGGTGTTTGTTGCCCTCGTTTGTCTGGTGTTCAGTTCCAGGTAAGCCCGCAGCAGCCGATCACGGATCGGGCGACGGAGCGCTTCGTGGTGCGTCTATCTAGATCGATTCCGCCGTCGCTGTTCGATCTGCGGATGACCTCAGAGAGGCGAATCGATCCCGTTTCATTTGGAAAATGTCACGAAAAGCAACTAGGGAGAAATGTTGGTCTTCTGTCGGTCTCAGGGCGGATTCAGTGCGGAGTGACAGCATGTCGACGTATTCTGACAGGGCCATCAATCAGCTACAGAAGGGGCGGGAGCTGCTGCGCAATGCATGCGCCGGGGCCTCTCCCAGGGCGCGCCGCTTGCTGGGCTTTGCCAGCACGCGGCTCACCAACCATCCCTTCGACGGGCTGTGCGGTGTCCAGGATGGTGTGCCGCTCAGCGCGGCGCAGATGATCCTGGGCTACAGCCAGGGCCTGTTTCCCATGGATAACGGCGGGAGGCTGCGCTGGCACTGCCCCGATCCGCGCTTCGTGCTGCACCTCTCGGAGCTGCGCCTCTCGCCCAACATGCGGCGCGACATCCGCAAGAGCAACTTCACCCACACCTTTGATCGCGAGCCGAAGGCCATTCTCGAGGGCTGCGCCGATCGCGCGGAGGGTACATGGCTGAGCCCGCGGCTGCGCCAGCTGTACCTGGAGCTGTTCGATCTGGGCGTGATGCACACCATCGAGACGTGGAAAGACGGCGCGCTGGTGGGCGGCAGCTTCGGCGTGGCCATCGGGCGCATTTTCACCGGAGAGACGATGTTTCATCGGGTGCCGGAGGCGGGCAAGTCATCGTTTGCCTGCCTCGCCCAGCACCTGCGCGAGCGCGGCTTCACCTGCATCGACGCGCAGGATCACTCCGATCACATGGCGCGCTTCGGCGCGCGTGAGGTGCCCTTCGCCGAGCACCGCAAGACGCTGGCGCTGGGGCTGATTCGCTCCGTGCAGTTCCTGGACGGCGCTGCTGCGGCTGCGCAGCAGCCGGAGCCCGCCAAGCCGGTGAGCGAGGTCAAGACAGCACCGCACGTGTCGGCGCACCAGGCCATCCGAGTGAATGAGGTCTCGGAGCCAGCGGCCGCGCCCTTGCGCGAGCAGCTGCCGTCTTGACGAGCTGCGCTGGCGCTGAAACGCTACGCAGCGGATGGCGACGCACCCGCAACGGCTCCAGCAAGCGCTGGCAGGGGCGGCACCGAAGACCTTGAAGGAGCTCTCGCGCGAGCTCTCGCTCTCCGAGAAGGAGCTGGTGCCGCTGCTGGACAAGCTGCAGCGCAGCTCGGGCCAGGGCCGGGCAGGGCTGTGCATCGAGCCGGCGCGCTGCATCGGTTGCGGCTTCGAGTTCAAGGGCCGCAGCCGTGCTGCCAGGCCCAGCCGCTGCCCGGAGTGCCGCTCCGAGCGCATCGCACCGCCGCGCTTTTGGGTCGAGGGCGGGGCGGCGGATGACTAGAGTGCGGAGCGCTCCGTGCCCAAGTCTGGTCAGCCGTGGATGGTGGGGTTTCTGCAGCAGAGCCCGCTGCTCCGTCACTTTCACGAGCTCGGGCGGCCGCTGCACCGGCACAGCTGGCCCACCCTGGACGAATACACGGCGTTCGCGGAGGCCGAGCGCCAGGCGCGCGCCGCCGAGCTCGAGCCAGTTCGCTTTGCGCCGCCTGCGCCGCGGCCCCGGCGCGCACGCCGCTCCGACCGGCTGGAGCTGAGCCAGCTCTATGACGCGCGCATCGCGCTGCAGCGCGAGGTGCCCTGCTTGACGTCTAGCTATCATGACCTGCTCAACGTGCTGGCGTGGGCGGCCTTTCCGCGCGCCAAGCGCGCGCTCCACGCGCGCCAGTACCGGGCGCTCGCCGCCTGGCTGCCCGGCGGCGGCTCACGCCTGCCGAACCGGCGCACGCGCGAGCAAGACGCGCTGACCCTGTTCGATGAGGGTGGGTCCGTGCTCGTCGCCACTCCGGAGCTGGTGGCGCGGCTGGTGGATGCAGCGCCTCGCGCAACGGCCCTGGCGGACGAGCCCGGCGCGCGCGTGGTCCTGTTCGGCCACGCCTTGATGGAGCACATCATCCGCTACCGCACCACCGTGCGCTCCGCCGCGCTGCTGCTGGCGCTGGAGGGGCCGCTGCCCGAGGGGCTGCCCTTGCTGGAGCTGGTCGATCAGGAGCTCGAGCGGCGGCTCCTGGACGATGCGCAGTTCCAGGAGCCGAGCCCGTATCGCGTGCTGTCGATCGAGCCGCCCGGGGCAGCCTGGGTCTGAGCGCGCGGGCGGCAGCGCTAGCCCGCCGGCTCGGCCAGCACCATCACGTTGAAGTGCGGCCGCAGCCGCGCGGCGAGCCCCGGCTCCAGCTTGAACAGCGTGCGATCCAGCTGTTGCACGCCCCAGCGCCAGGGCCGCTTCCAGGACTCGCGCAGCGGCAGCTCCAGATCCTCGTGATCCCAGGTGTAGAACTGATCGAGCACGCGGTAACCGGTATCTGCCAGCGTGGCCAGCGCCGTCTCGATCGTGAAGTAGTGCAGGTGCCCGAACTCGCGCCGCATCTCCAGCATGTGGCGCGAGCCGCGCAGCACGCTCTGCGCGTGTAGATCCAGCGGGATGTGGAAGATGAAGCGGCGCCCGCGCGCGCGCAGCTGAGTCAGAAAGCTCAGGTAGTCCGGCACGTGCTCGAAGACGTCGAGCACCAGCACCAGATCGCAGGGGTCGGACGCCTCGCGCGAGAAGTCTCCCTGCCGGAAGCTGAGGTTGTCGGCCTCCTTCTTCTTGGCCAGCGCAATGGCGTGTGCCGAGATGTCATAGCCCACCAGGCGCAGGCCCGGGGCCTCCGGCGCGAGCGCCTGCTGAGCCATCAAGCGGGGGCGCAGCAAGGCCAGGATCTCGCCCGCGCCGCAGCCCACGTCGCACACGCTCGAAGGCCTCAGCTGGTTGCGCTCGATCATCTCGAACACCTTGCCGGCCTTCCACGCCGAGTCCCCGGCGTGCCAGTCGGGGGCGTGCTCCAGGTACGTGCCCCCCGTGTAGCGCTCGGTAAATGTTGCTTCGGCTGACATCGAACCTCAGGAGACGTTCTCCAGCAGCCAGCGCAGGCCCTCGCGCACGCGCTCCGGCACCACGTTCTTGAACAGGCGCACGCGCTCGGTGTAGCGCTCGCCGTTGCGCAGCACGCCGAGCCGGATGACATCTCCAGGCCGAAAGCGCAGGTGCACGTAGTCGAGCGCGGTGCGAGCCACCTCACAGGTATCCACGTCGTTGACCGAGTAGATGATGTCGTCCACGTAGATGGGCGCGCGGACCAGGCGAGCGAACGGATGGCGCACCTCCACCCGGCACGCAAAGCCCTGTGGCTGCAGGCCCAGGTGCTTCTTCTCTGCAAGAGACAGCGGCTCGGCGTGGGCAAAGGAGAACGTGCGCGACGGGTTGTCCAGGCTCGCGCGCCGCCAGGCCTCATCGTTCTCCACACCCGGAGAGAACTCTGCCTTGTCCAGCAGCACGGCCAGGCGCGGGTTCGGCTGCACGTCGAAGATCAGGTGGGTGCGCACCTCGTCCCCGTTCACCACGGCGTGGATGGTTTGATTGTCAAAGGTCCAGACCTCCCCCACGTTGAAGTGGATGGCGTTCTTCTGGGACAGCAGCAGTGCGCCGTCATTCGTGGTGATGGGGATGTGCACCCGGAAGGGTACCTGCCATGCTGGATCATCGTCCGTGTGGGGGCGGGCCACGCCCAGCGGGCGCATGCGGAAGATGAAGGCATAGGTGACATCACCAAAGGGACCATCGGGCGAGATCAGCGAGCGGATGTAGGGCAGCTGATCCAGCACGGCGTGATCCGACACCTGCTGGGTCGTGAAATCCTCGGCCGTGCCCTTCTTGCCGCCGCGCAGCAGCAACATGTTGGAGGAGAAGTGAGCGCCCCAGTGCGTGCTGGACCAGGCATCTGCCGGGATGGAGCGATACTCATCCAGCAGCGCGGGCACGTTCACCTCGACGGGCAGCCGCAGAAAAGAGCGCTTCACGTGTGGCCAGGACGCCACGATGCTCCGGGTGGAGGGGTCCGCGGACGAGCCACCGGGGGATCCTGTAGGCACGTGCATGGATGCTTGATTCATGGTCATCAGGGCCTCACGAGATGGAAGATCCAGGAGACGCGCAGCGCAGCTCGCGGTCGCTCTCCCCTCAAAGAGCGAACGGTTAGCATGGCGTCGCAGACGTCGCCACCTTGGCCCAGAAGACGAGGCTCGAGTGTTTCGGCTCGCCACGTTCACGCGTACTTGCGCGTGCGTGGTTACCGATGTGCCGGCTCCGGCCGGGCCCGCGGGACCAGACGGCCAACGCCGTCCCCGTCCCGCGCGCCAGGCTCGGCGGACACTGAGGCTGCGCTCAGCGGTTGCGCCCGGCGCCCGCCTCGTAAGCTCGCGGCCGGTAATCGAAGTAGTCGAAGTCTGCCGGCAGGGCGGCGCCCGACAGATCCTGGCAGGCCATGCCCACGAAGGCGCCCGTGAAGTTGGGCGCGCCGATCTCGGTCGCTTCATCCGACAGGATGCTCGCGTCGAACTGCTGCGGCAGCCAGACGAGCGGGCCATCGCCGACGCGGTAGCCAAAGTGCAGCCGCTCGAAGTCTACCTCCACCCGCAGCTCGATCGGAGCGCCGCTCGCGATCGGAATCGGCTCCGACTGCGCGAAGGTGCGGACCTGATCCGGCAGGCGCGTCATCACCCGCAGGTACTTGCCGAGCTGCTCGTCGTGCGAGACGAACAGGTAGTGATATTTCGAGGTGTTGTAGTAGCAGATGAGCCCGGCCAGCTGCTGGTAGTGGCGCGGCTCGAAGTGCATCGACGTTGCCGCGCCGTAGCAGTGGGAGTCTTGCCGGCGGGCCACCAGCGCTTGCCGGAACACGCTGCCCAGTGACTCGCGCCCGAACAACCGCAGGTGGCCCGGGCGGTCCTTCAAGCTGAACAGCTCCTCCGGCCAGGGTGAGCGCAGCCACTGGAAGGCGGGCGGCAACGTCTGGCTGTCGAAGTGCTCGCGCACGGGCTCTGCCGGCGGCGGCTTCTGCGCGGGCAGCTCCGGTGCAGCAAACTCCGCCATGGGCAGGCCCTGGCCGTCGAGCGTGCGCAGCCAGCCGTCATCGCACCAGCGCATGGGCTGCATCGCCGTCTCGCGCCCCAGGGTGCAGCGGCCGCGGTTGGGGATGGGGCGGCCGCACAGGTACACCATGTACGTCTCGCCCGCCGGGGTCTCGACCAGATCGGCGTGCCCGGCGCGCTGCAACGCCGCATCGGGGCGATGCCGAGCCGAGAGGATGTACTTGTCCGGATGCAGCTCGTACGGACCGGTCAGGTTGCGCGAGCGCGCCATCGTCACCGCGTGGCCGAAGCCGGTGCCGCCCTCCGCCGTGATCAGGTAGTAGTAGCCGCCGCGCCGATACAGGTGCGGCGCCTCGGTGAAGCCGATCTCGGTGCCGGTGAAGATGACCTTGCGCTCGCCGATCAGCCGGCGCTCGCTCTCGGAGAACTCCTGCAGCGCGATGCCGCCGAACGGGTTCTTGCCGGCGCGATGATCCCACAGCATGTTCACGACGTACTTCCGGCCGTCGTCGTCGTGGAACAGCGAGGGATCAAAGCCGCTGCCGTTCAGGTAGATGGGGTCAGACCAGGGGCCGTCGATGCTGGTGCTGGTCACCACGTAGTTGTGCATGTCCCGGAAGGCCACGTTGCCATCCACGGCGCGGCCGTAGCGCTTCATGTCGGTGTAGACGAGGTAGAACTTGCCCTTGTCGTGGGTCAGGCACGGGGCCCAGATGCCGCAGGAGTCCGGATCGCCCAGCATGTTCAGCTGGCTGGCGCGGCTCAGCGGGCGGCTCACCAGGCGCCAGTGCACCAGGTCGCGAGAGTGGTGGATCTGCACCCCGGGGTACCACTCGAAGGTGGACGTGGCGATGTAGTAGTCCTCGCCCGCTCGTACGATGGAGGGGTCGGGGTTGAATCCCGGCAGGATGGGGTTGGTAACGGTGGCGCGCTGGCTCATTACCGGGGAGTCTTAGGCGATTTTCCTTGCCGTTCGGACAGAATCTGCGGCCCCGGCGGCCCAAATCCGGCTTGCTCGCTGGCTTTCCGACCCGCCATCGCCTCGATTCCGTCGAGTCGAGGCGCTATCCTGGGCCGCAATGGGCGGCGAGCGCGACACCTGGCACCACTGTCCCTCCTGCAACGCTGCGATCCCGGGCAACGGCGCTCGCTGTCCCACTTGCGGGCGTCCGGTTCCCGCGTCATCCTGCGCAACATCCCGGGCAACATCTCGGGCAATGGCGCATAATCCTGCCGTTTTGCACACCGCCGCTGCCGGCGGCGCGAGCGCTCCCAGCGGAGGGCCGCCCAGCTCCGAGGCGGAGCCGGAGATCGGCTCCACGCGCAGCGGCTTGCCACCGATGCGGCTCGCACGCGGCACGCGCGTGTCGGTGTACCGGATCGAGTCCGTGCTGGGGGAGGGCGGGATGGGCGTGGTGTATCGCGCCTGGGACGAGGTGGTGGGGCGACCGGTGGCCATCAAGTGTCTGCACACCAACCTCGCCGGTGATCCAGACATTCGCCGCCGCTTCGCGCGCGAGGCGCGCGTGCTGCGCTCGTATCAGCACGCGAACGTGATCCAGGTCTACGACTTCGTCGAGTTCGACTACCTGCTCGGCATCGTGATGGAGCTCGTGGACGGGCCGACCCTGGTGCAGTACCTGAGCAAGTGGCGCGGCCGCATGCCGCTGGGCGAGGTGCGGCAGCTGTTCTCCGGCGTGCTCCAGGCCATCGGCGAGGGGCACAACCAGGGCATCGTGCATCGCGACCTGAAGCCGGACAACATCCTGGTCAGCGGGGAGGGGGATCTGCGCCACCCCAAGGTGGTGGACTTCGGCATCGCCAAGATCCTGGAGGGCACCACGTACACGATGAGCGGCGCGTTCCTCGGCACCTGCTGCTACATGTCCCCCGAGCAGGTACAGCATCCCGCGGCTGCGGATCACCGCGCGGACATCTACTCGCTGGGGGTCACCCTGTACCAGATGTGCACCGGGCGGGTGCCGTTCGAGGGCAATCATTTCTCGGTGATGATGGCGCACGTGCAGCAAGCGCCGCGCCCGCCGCGCGAGCTGCGCCCCGACATCCCCGAGCCGCTGGAGCGGCTGATCCTCGACTCGCTGGCGAAGGACCCCGCTCAGCGCCCGGCCACCTGTGAGCTGTTTCACCAGCGTCTGGAGGAGGCGCTGCAGAGCATCCCGCGGGGCCCTTCGCGCGCGCAGATCGCCTCCTTGCCACCGGTGGTGAAGGCAGAGGCCGGGGTGGAGATGATCCTGGTGCCCGCGGGCAGCTTTCAGATGGGGCGCGAGCGTCGCAGCGTGTACCTCGACGCGTTCTACATGGACGTCACCCCGGTCACCAACCGAGACTACTTCACCTTCGTCGAGACCACCGGCTATCGCCCCACGGACGAGGGCTCGGGCAGGTTCTTGAGCCACCTGCACCAGCGCAAGCTCCCGAAGGGCAAGGAGAACCATCCGGTGGTGTTCGTGTCCTGGCGGGACGCCAACGCCTACGCCGCGTGGGCCGGCAAGCGCTTGCCCACGGAGGCCGAGTGGGAGAAGGCGGCGCGCGGCTCGGACGGCCGCAAGTACCCCTGGGGTCGGGCAGAGCCCACGCCGCTCACGGCCAACTACGGCAAGATGCACGGCGATACCATCCCGGTGGGCTCGCTGCCGGAGGGCGCATCGCCGTACGGCATCCTGGATCTGGCCGGCAACGTCTGGGAGTGGTGCGCCGACTACGACGACCCGAGCTTCTACACCGATGGCCCGCCCAACAATCCGCGCAACACCCGCGGCGGCAACAAGGCGCGGCTGGTCATGCGCGGCGGCTCCTACATGTACGGCCCCGGCTCCTTGCGTACCTTCAGCCGGACCAGCTTCGAGGCCCACTACCGCTTCGGCGACGGCGGGTTTCGCTGTGTGCGCTCGGTGGAATAGAGCCTCTCGGCTTGCCAGCCCGCCGCTTGCCTCCTAAAACGTGCGGCCATGAATCAGAAGCCGGCCAAGGCCAGCACGTCGAAGGACGGCGCCTCGAAGGACAGCTCCCAGAAGAGCGGCAAGCAAGTCGCGCCGATCACCACGCGCGCGCAGGACTACGCGCAGTGGTACATCGACATCGTGCGCAAGGCGGAGCTGGCCGACCACTCCGGCGTGCGCGGCTGCATGGTGATCCGCCCGCACGGCTACACCATCTGGGAGAAGATGCAGCGCGAGCTGGATGATCGCTTCAAGGCGACGGGGCACGTGAACGCTTACTTCCCCATGTTCATCCCGCTCAGCCTGCTGGCACAGGAGGAGAAGCACGCCGCGGGCTTCGCCAAGGAGTGCGCCGTGGTCACGCACCACCGGCTGAAGGCCATCGACGGCGAGGTGAAGGTGGATCCCGAGGCAGAGCTGGAAGAGCCGCTGGTGATCCGCCCGACGAGCGAGACGGTGATCTGGCACCAGTACAAGAACTGGATCCAGAGCTACCGGGATCTACCGCTCCTGATCAACCAGTGGGCAAACGTGTGTCGCTGGGAGATGCGCACCCGGCTGTTCCTGCGCACGGCGGAGTTCTTGTGGCAAGAGGGCCACACCGCGCACGCCAGCGAGGCAGAGGCGCGGGAGGAGACGGCGCGCATGCTCGACGTGTACGCGGACTTTGCCGAGAACGTGATGGCCATGCCCGTCATCCGCGGCCACAAGACGCCGGGCGAGCGCTTCGCCGGCGCCATCGACACGCTCAGCATCGAGGCCATGATGCAGGACGGTAAGGCGCTGCAGTCGGGCACCAGCCACTACCTCGGGCAGAATTTCGCCAAGAGCGCCGACGTGCAGTTCCTGAACCAGGACGGCAAGCTCGAGTACGTGTACGCCACCAGCTGGGGTGTCTCCACCCGCCTGATCGGCGCGCTGATCATGACCCACTCGGACGACGTAGGGCTCGTGTGTCCGCCCAAGCTCGCGCCGATCCATGTGGTGATCGTGCCCATTTTCCGCTCGGACGAGGAGCGCGCCAAGGTGCTGGAAGAGGCGCAGCGGGTGCGCCAGGCGCTGGTGGCTCAGGGCTGGACGGTGAAGCTGGACGATCGCGAGAACATGACCCCCGGCGCCAAGTACTACGAGTGGGAGTTGAAGGGGGTGCCGCTGCGGGTCGAGATCGGGCCGAAGGACATCGAGAAGCAGAGCCTGTGCATCGTGCGGCGCTTCGTGCTGGCTGCGCCGGGTGAGGACGAGGCGGCGCTGCGCCAGAAGAAGAAGCAGTTCTTCCCGCGGGAGGAGGCGCTCGCCAAGGTCCCGGAGCTGCTGGCGCAGATGCAGCGCGAGCTGTTCGAGCGCGCGCTGCGCCTGCGTGAGGAGAAGAGCCGGGTCATCGATACCATCGAGGAGTACGAGCAGTTCTTCGCCCAGGGCGGCGGCTTCGCCTGGGTGCACTGGGCCGGTGACGCCGAGCAGGAAGACGAGCTGGCGCGACGCTTCGAGACCAGCATCCGCTGCATCCCGTTCGCGAATCAGCTCCCGGAGGCCGCACGCGGCGAGGGCAAGTGCATCCTCACGGGCAAGCCGTCTGCGCAGCGCGTGGTGATGGCGCGCGCGTATTGATCGGGCGCTGGAGAGTCAGAGCGCTGGAGAGTCAGGGCGCCGGCGGAGTGAGCGCAGCCTCCCGCCCGGCGCCCTCCTTGCCCGGGCTCCACTCCGCCACCTTCTTGCAGCTGTCGGGCAGCTTGGGCTGGGCGCCGACCCTCTTCTGGTACGACTCCACGCCCTTGTTGCGGTCCTTCACCGCCTCGGGGCTGAGCCACCAGTCCACCTCGTCACAGCCATCGCCCGCGGGCAGCGGCGGCTGTGCCTGACACTCGGGGCTGTCTGCCGGACAGGCCAGGCGCACGTGAAAGTGCTCGTTATGGCCCCACCAGGGCCGCAGCTTGCTCAGCCAGGAGCGATCTCCCTGGGCGCTCTGGCACAGCTCCCGCTTGATCAGGGCGTTGATGAAGATGCGCGCCACGCGCGGATCTTTCGCTGCCAGCTCCAGCATCACGGGCACCCGCTGGCTCCAGTAGGGGCTCGTCTTCTGCGCCTCGAGATCGACCACGGAGTGCTGCTGCGCTCCGGGAGTACCGGCCTCGAACCACAGGTCCACGTCCAGGCCTGACTGGTGGCTCGCGTGCCCGTTCGGTGCGGGGCCGCCGCGGGCCTGCCCCAGATCGCCCACGGCGAGCGGGCCCAGCTTCTTCTGTTCCAGCCCGACACCGAGCTTCACGACGAAATCGATCAGCGCCGGGTGACCAAAGGTGCGGCGGCGTTCGGGCCGCATCACCAGGTAGCGGCCGCCCTCTGCAGGCGAGGGCAGCTCCTTGGCGCCTTGCACGCAACCGCCCGAATACGAGCCGATCGACAGCGGCGCGCCGCGCGCCGGCGACTTCACCTTGCTCCAGATGCTCTCGGCACCCGTGGCCGCGGGGGCCAGGAAAAGAGCCGTAGCCACGCCGGCAGCAGCCAGCCCCGTTCCGATCCAATCCCGGCGCATTTACGCAGCTTAGCCCGGGCAGGGGCCTCGGACCAGTTTGCCTCCGGCTCGACCAGTTGCTGCGACAGGGCAGGGCGGGTGGCGTGAACGGCGATGTAGGGTCCTCGTCGCACAGGTGTGAAGCGCCATGGCTGCCGCGGCGCTGGCACGAAGGCGTTCGGGATCGGCACGGTCGGAAGTAGCGGAGCGGCGCTGCCAGTGCTCTGCGAGCACGGTCGTGCGCTCCCGCTGGCCGAAAATCGCTGCTTCAGGGCTGCGCGGGCCGCGCGGGGCTTGAATTGTGCGGCCGCGTCGACCAGCGTGCGCCGCCATGAGCTCTGCTGAGAAGCGCGTGCTGGTGACGGTGGCCGGCAATGATGCGCCCGGAATCACTGCCAACCTGACCGGCTTGATCGCCGCCGGCGGCGGCCGCCTGTGCGACATCGAGCAGGTCGTGGTGCAGGGTCAGCTCACCCTGTGCTTCGTGGTCGCGGTCGAGGCAGAGCAAGGCCACGGATCGCCCCTGGTGAAAGACCTGCTCTTCGCCGCCAAGGAGCTGGGGCTCGCGCTCGATTTCGAGGTGCTGGACGACGCTCCGCCTCCCAGCCGCGAGGCCACGTCCCTGTACGCGGTCACCGTGATCGGCGACGCGGTGGACGCGCCGGCGGTGCACGCGCTGACCAGCGCGCTCGCTCGCCACGGCGCCAACATCGAGACCATCAAGCGGCTGTCGGAGGTGACGCTCAGCTCGCTGGAGATCGTGGTGGCGGTGCCGCGCAACGAGGCGCTGGTGCTCGCGCTGCACAAGGAGCTGGTCAGCCTGGCGCTCGACCACAACGTCGACATTGCCTTCCAGCGCGAGCGGCTCACCCGCAGGAGCAAGCGCCTGGTGGTGATGGACATGGACTCGACCTTGATCCGCATCGAGGTGATCGACGAGCTCGCGCGCGCGCACGGCGTGTACGAGCAGGTGGCGGCCATCACCAGCCGGGCCATGCTGGGCAACATGCCCTACGAGCAGAGCCTGACCGAGCGCGTGGCGCTGCTGGCGGGCATGCCCCTGAGCGAGGTGATGAAGGTGGCGGGCGATCCACCGCTGATGGACGGCGCGCCCGAGCTCTTGCGAGCCCTGCGCGCGCTGGGCCTGAAGACGGCGGTGATCTCCGGCGGCTTCTCCTTTGCGGCCGACGCGCTGCGCGCCCGCTTCGGCCTGGACTATGCGTACTCCAACACGCTCGAGGTCAAGCAAGGCGTGCTCACCGGGCGCGTGCTCGACCCCATCGTGGGGCCACAGCGCAAGGCAGACCTGCTGGACGCCCTTGCGCAGCGCGAGGGCATCCCCCTGGAGCAGACCGTGGCCGTCGGAGATGGCGCCAACGACCTGCTGATGATCGAGAAGGCCGGGCTCGGCATCGCCTTCCACGCCAAGCCCAAGCTGCGCGCGGCCGCCGACACCAGCCTCACCCAGGGCGGCCTCGACCGCATCCTGTACCTGCTGGGCTTGCGCGCACGGGACGTGAAAGAGCTCTTCGAAGACTGAAGAGCGACGCACCCGTCAACGATGACGACAACGCCGACGGCTTCGTGATCCCCCCGTGGTCGTGGCCGTGCACGTCTCGCCGCGGGCCTAGCTCGCGCGCCATCAGCGGTCGCACACCGGCGCCGCGAGCGGCGCATCGGTGGCGAGCTCGACGGTCATCGCCGGTGCACCGATGACCGCCGTGTCGAGGCTGATGTCGAGGACCAGCTCGCTGGGCAAGCGCGTGGTCTCGTTCCACGTCACGATGCCCTCGGCGCGCTGTGCGATGGCGCTGCTCGGGTAAAATACACCGAGCTCGCACTCGTTCGGGTTGGTGCCGACGGTGCCCGACTCCAGGCGCCAGCCCACCGGCACGCGCGCGCCGATGCCCTGGCGGCCATAGTCTCCGCAGTTGTCGAAGGTGAGCTGCACACAACGAGCCGGAGACGTCTGCGTCATCGTCACGAACACGCTGTCACAGTTCCGGCCGTATGAGCCCTCGCTGTACGTGCACGCCGCAAACACCGCGGCTTGACTGGCGCCTCCTGCCGCTGGCTCGCCGCCGCTTGCCGGGTTGCCGGGTGTCGTTTCGGCATCGCCCGCTGGAGCCGCTGCTCGCGGCGCGCTCGGCATGTTTGTAGCGGGCGGGGTCGCCGCGGCAGGGCTCGTGGACGACGCCGCGCGTGTCTCGTCGCTCGCGGGCGTGCTGGTCATGGCCGGTGCCAGCGTCATTTCGGTCTGGCTATCGCCCGGCGAGCCGCTGTCGTTTTCACTGTCTCCCGAGCCACAGGCGAGCGCCAGCAGGTACACGCAGGCAAGTGCGGCGGGCGTTCGTGATGCTGAGCTCGAGCTCGCTGATGGAGTCATGAGGAACCTCGCTCTACCCGTGCGGAAGCGGGCAGCGGGGCGAGGCTAGCGGAGGAACAGGGCAGCGACCAGGGAGCACTGCCCGCCAGTGCGCTCGGATGCAAAATGTTTGGTGCTGCGCGCCGGCCCGAAGAGCCCCGCTGCGTGGGGGCCGGCCTGACTCGTAGCGCCGGTGCCGAGCGGCTCCGTCCAGCGCTGAGCCCGCAGCTCGGCGCTGGCGGCCGCTACAGCCGGGTGAGCGTGTTGATGCTCACGTGAGGCCAGGCGATCAGGCCCGGCATGCCGTCGTCGCGAGGGAAGAACTCCAGCATGACGATCTGCAGGTACTGCAGCCTCATCTTGGGCCGGCCTTGTGCATCGCGTTCGGCCAGCTCCTGGATCCAGAAGAGCGAGCGCATCTGTGCGGCGTTTGCCTGCTTGTGGATGAAGGGGGTGTTAGCGATGCCGCCCGTGGACACGGTGGTGGACACATCCAGCTGAGTCGTCTTCACGATCTCCACGTCCTGGTTGGCCGCCTCCAGCAGCTTGTAGGGCTCGACCGGATCGAACACGCCCTGGAACGGATGCGCGTGGAAGTGCTGGTACGGTGCCAGGTACGCGCTGTCGAGCAGCGGCGGACCGCCGATGGGCAGGCCGCTGATGCGCGGAATGTCGGGCGGCCCTGCGATGGTCTGGCTCGTGCCCAGCGCCAGAACGGAGTCTCCGTGTGGCACGGTCGACAGGCGGGCCACATCGAGCCCCTCCGTGGTCTGGTTCTTCATGTGGATCCACAGGCCCGGCTCGTGGTGGATGGCCGCGCCGCGCGGGCCTTCCTGTCCGCTCTCGGGAAAGTCCGCCGCCTCGATCTGGTGGATGGACTGCCGGTAGTCGAGCGTGACCGAGAACTGGTCCGTCTGCTCCACCCCGCGGCCCTCGATGCCGCGGTTAGGTACGGCCTTGTCCACCAGCGAGAAGCTGATCGTCTCGTTGTACTGGTTGAGCAGCAGCCGGTAGTTGATGTTCGGCGTCTTGAAGGGGAGGGCGATCAGGTTCCAGCCACGCCCGGGGAGCGACGGCTCGTTTGCCCACTTGCCGGGCAGCTCCGCGAGCGGGCCCAGATCCGGGTCCCCGGGCTCCGCGGCTTGCTTGATGCGGCGGCCCGGAGTGACCAGTTGCTCGAGGTGCTTGGGGTTTGACATGTGCTCGTTCTCCTTTGTCGCTGGTGACCGGTGCTGCGCGCTCACTCCGCGGCAGCGCGCTGCCCTGATGCAGGTGCGTCGCTCGCGGCGCGCAGCGGCTCGCGGCCCTGCCAGCTGGCTTGCTGGGTGATCAGCTTGGCGACCAGGCTGGTCCAGCCCGTCTGGTGAGACGCGCCCAGCCCCGCGCCGTTGTCGCCGTGGAAGTATTCGAAGAACAGGATGTTGTCCTTCCAGCTCGGATCCTCTTGCAGCCGGGTCACGCCGCCGTAGCAGGGGCGGCGGCCATCGGCGCCGGGCTCGAACGTGGCGATGAGCCGCTGCGAGAGCTCACTCGCCACTTGCCACAAGGTCTGCGGCGTCTGCCCGGGCCGCTCCAGCCGGAAGTCCTCCCCCAGCACGTAGTCGTAGCGCTGCAGCGCCTCGATCAGCAGATAGTTGATCGGGAACCAGACGGGCCCGCGCCAGTTCGAGTTGCCGCCAAAATCCCGGGTAACGGACTCGGCGGGCGCGTACCGCAGCTCGAAGCTCTGATCGGCCAGCTGCATGTAATACGGGTTCTGCTCGTGATACCTGGACAGCGAGCGAATACCGTACGGCCCCAGAAACTCGTTTGGATCGAGCATGCGCGCCAGCAAGCTCTTCGCTCGCTCGGGGCTGACCAGGTAGAGCAGGACGCGCCCGGCGGTGGTGTTCACCTTGGCGGAGGGCCCGGCGTCCGTCAGATCCACCACCTGGCTGATCACCGCGCGGTGCGTCTTCAGGAAGGCCTGGAAGCGCTCACCGAAGGCGCCGGAGTCCGGATCGAGTAGCTCGGCCGGGAAAGAGTCCACAGCGAGCAGCGGCAGCAGCCCGACGAGCGAGCGCACCTTCACGCGCTCGGTGCGCCCATCGGGATGCTCGAGCACGTCGTAGAAGAAGCGATCTTGCTCGTCCCAGAGCTGGGCTTCCGGCGTGCCATCACCGAAGGAGTTCAGCGCATCGGCGATGAGCACGAAGTTCTGGAAAAACTTGAACGCGAGCTCGTGGTACGCTGGCTCGGTCTGCGCCAGCTCCAGCGCCATGCGCAGCATCATCAGCGAGAACAGCCCCATCCAGCTGGTGGCATCGGACTGGAACAGCTGGTAGCCCGGCGGCAAGCGGTTCCGATCGAACGGACCGATGTTGTCCAGACCGAGGAAGCCGCCGCTGAACAGGTTGTCGCCGCCCGGATCCTTGCGGTTCGTCCACCAGGTGAAGTAGACGAGCGAGCGCTGGAAGATCTCCTGCAAGAAGGCGCGGTCGGGCTTGCCCGACATCTTTGCGTCCATGTTGTAGACGCGCCAGGCGGCCCAGGCGTGGAGCGGCGGGTTGACGTCGTCGAACGCCCACTCGTACGCGGGCAGCTGCCCGTTGGGGTTCACGTACCAGTCGCGCGCGATCAGCTGCAGCTGCTCCTTGGCAAACTGCGGGTCGAGCAAGGTGAGGGGCAGCGCCTGCAGACACAGGTCCCAGTTGGCAAAGCCCCAGGGGTACTCCCAGCCGTCGGGCGGCGATAACACGTCGCTGGCAAAGAAGTGCCGCCACTTTGCGTTGCGCCCCTGCTGCCGCTCGGCGGGCGGCGGCGGCTGCCCCGGATCGCCGTCGAGCCAGGCCGAGACGCAGTAGCGATAGTATTGCTTGCTCCAGACCATGCCCGCCAGGGCCTGGCGCAGGATCTGCTTGTGGCTGTCCGGGGCCTGATCGAGTGGCAGCTGCGCGTAGAAGGCGTCCGCCTCCTGCTTGCGAGCGGCAAAGACCTGGCCTGAAGCTGGGGTCTGCTGGGTGACCAGCGAGTCCTCCACCAGCCGCAGCTCGAGCACCCGCGTCTCGCCGGGCGCGAGCTGCAGGCGATAGACGAGCGAGGCCTTCGTGCGTGGGCCGCTGCGCGCGATCTTCGCCGAGCGGTCTGCCCCACTGGGGTTGACGATGTAGTCGTTGATGGCGTCTTTCGGATAGGGAGTGGTGCTCTGCGCGCCCCACAGCCTCTCCGCATTCGACTCGTTGTCGGCGAACAGCAGCTCATCCGGCTGCGGCCCGAGCAGCGACATGCTGGGCAGCCCGCTCGCTCCGGAGGCCTGCAGGCGCACGCCGCTGCCGCCTGCGGGCAAGGAGCCCTGTACGATCTGCGGCTTCTCGCTGCCCGGCTCCCAGGACCAGGTGTTGCGCCACCACAACGTGGGCAGGAGGCAGAGCTGCGCCGCGGCAGGCCCGCGGTTGGTGATCTCCAGGCGGATCAGCGTGTCGCCTGGCGCGCGCTTGGCGTACTCCACCCGCACGTCCCAGTGGCCCTGGTCGAAGACGCCCGTGTCCATCAGCTCGTATTCAAAGCTGCTGGGCCACTGCTGGCGCCGGGCGTTCTCCGCCACGAGATCGGAGTAGGGGAAGGCTGCCTGCGGGTACTTGTACACGCCGCGCAGGTAGGAGGCGGAGGGCGTGGCATCCTCGTAGAACCAGTACTCCTTGACGTCTTCCCCGTGGTTGCCCTCGGCGTTGGTCAAGCCGAAGTAGCGCTCCTTGAGGATGGGATCCTTGCCGTTCCACAGCGCCAGGGCAAAGCACAGCCGCTGCTGATCGTCGCAGATGCCCAGGATGCCGTCTTCGCCCCAGCGGTAGGCGCGCGAGCGCGCGTGATCATGCGGCAGGTAATTCCAGGCGTCCCCGCTCGCGCTGTAGTCCTCGCGCACCGTGCCCCACTGCCGCTCGCTGAGGTAAGGCCCCCAGGCAAGCCACCGCTGGCGGTCCGTGCCCCCGATTCGCTGTCTCTCGGCGTCCATGCTCATGCTCCAGTACCCGTTCACTCGGCCGCGGCAGTGTCGCGCGTGCCGCCCGTCCCCAGCTCGATCGTGCCGCTGGCGGCGGCAGCATCGTCCGCTGCTGCGCGCTCCAGCCTGGCAAACTCTGCCCGCAGCTTGCGCAGCGAGCCGCGCGCCACGTCATATGCGCTCGGCCCGGTGCCAGCAGGGTCCATGCCGGGGATCCAGTACTTGCGGCGGCTCAGGCGCAGGCCCGCGGCAAAGTCGGGCACCGCGTTGAAGATCTCGATCGCCACCGGGCCCGCGTAGCGCGCGAGCAGCGGCTGGAAGAGGGGCTCCCACGGCAGCCAGCTCGCCTCCAGGCCGCCGCGGTCGGGCGGGGAGGCTTGCACGTAGTGCAATCGCCCTGCCTCCGACAGCTCCGCCACCTGCTGCGCGAACGCCTCGGGCCCGTCGCCGTCCAGCGTCTCGTGCGCGCTGTCGATGATGGCCCCGATCTGGGTGCAGCGCACCGAGCGCAGGAAGGGCAGGAGCTGCGACAGCTTGTTCGGGCCCGGCGTCTCCCAGTGACTGATGGGCTCGATCGCGACCTTCACGCCCAGGGCGCGCGCGTGCTCACCCAGCTCTTCCAGCACGGCGGCGGCGAGCTGGTAGCGCTCTGCCAGCTCTGCCTGCAGCGCGTCGCTCCACACGCCGTCGCCATTGGGCGCCGAGCGCACAAAGGCGCCATACGGGATCACCAGGGGGCCCATCATGATCTCACCGCGCAGCGCCGCCGTGATCTCCACCCGCGAGCGCAGGAACTCCAGCGCAGCACGCCGGGTGCATGGGGCGTGCGAGCTGGGGTCGAGGCTGGGGGTGGCGCCCACGTTGGTGGCCAGCGCCAGGCCTGCCAGACCGTTTGCGTCCATCTCGTTGCGCAGCGAGGCGTACGCCTGCAGCTCGTCCGCATAGCTCGGGTAGGCGGTCGCCACCTCTGCGCCGCGGCCCAGGTGCAGCTCGAAGCCCGCGTAGCCATACTCGGCCAGCACCTTCATGTGCTCCAGGTACGAGGCCCGAACGCGCGCGTCGTACAGGCGCGTGCTCGAGTCGAACATGAAGAAGCTGAAATAGATCGGGCGTTCCTTGGTCACGGCAGGCTCCACCTGGATCTTCCTTCAGAGCCCCGTGGTCTCGCGCAGGTACTCGCGAGCCATCTTGGCGTACCGCAGCGGCGGCGCCTTCGCCGGATCCTGCTCGGCCTCCACCACCAGCCAGCCGCCGAAGCCCTTGCTGGCCAGCGCCCGCAGGATGCGGCCGAAGTCCAGGCAGCCCTCGCGATCCCCCGGCACCGTGAACACGCCCGCCAGGATCGCCTCCTTGAATGACATGTTCTCTTTCAGGGCGCGATCCATCACAGGCTGGCGGATGTTCTTCAGGTGCACGTGCTTGATGCGATCGCTGTAGCGCTCGATGAACTCCAGGTTGTCACCGCCAGCGAAGTGCAGGTGACCGGTGTCGAGGCACAGGGAGACCAGGTTGGGATCCGTCAGCTCGGCCAGGCGCGCCACGTGTTCCATGGTCATCACGCCGGTGCCCATGTGATGGTGGTAACACATCTTGATGTCGTGCTTCTTGGCCTTGGCCCCGAGCGTGTTCAGGCCATCGCCCAGGCGGCGCCACTGCTCGTCGCTGAAACACGGAGCGTTCGGCACCAGCGCGATCGGCTGCTGGTGCGAGGAGTGCCCCAGCTCGGCCAGCACCATGTCCCCGCTGCGCATCTTCAGCAGGAAGTCGATCTCCCTGTCGAAGCTGGCCAGGGTCTGCTCGTACATGGACTGGATGGTGAAATACGTGCTCACCCACGGCTCGGACATCGAAAGGCCGCGCAGCTCCAGCTCCGCCTTCAGCTTCTCCGGGTTCTGCGGGTACTTGTGCCCGCGGCTGCAGCCGGCGAAACCAGCCAGTGCCATCTCGCTCACGATCTGGCCGAAGGGGATGCCGATGTCGATGTCGAGGAAGTCGTCGTTCGCCCACAGCGTGGGGGTGACGCCAAAACGGACTTGGCCCGGGGGAAACAGAGGTTGTTGCTTGTTCATCGATCGCTCCTGCGCTGGCTCGAGGTCATCTGGGTCATTGGGTCATCTGGCTATGGGTTCGCGTGCACGGTTACAGCAGCTTGGCCGGGAAGCGCCGCGCCGCCGTCTCCGAGCCTGCGTCCAGGCCAGGGATGCGCGGCGGTGTCGCCCACGAGCCATAGCCGGGCGCCTTCGCGCCGGGCGGGTGCGCGCCGGCGGCCTTCCAGAGCAGGCCCTCCATGTACGCGGTGGCGTTCGGGGTGAAGGTCACGTCCTTCGGCCGAGCGCCGTAGGCGTCCGTCCAGTCGCGGGGCAGCTGGTACCAGATGCCGATGTACCAGAGCTTGACGATGTTGCGCGCCACCGGCCCCAGCTTCTCGGAGCCGAAGATGCGGCGGCGGAGTTGCTCTCGGCGCTCCGCCTCGGTGCCGCCCGCGAGCTCACGATAAGCGCCGAGCAGCTCCGCGACGATGTCGCGGCCCACGATCTCCTCCACCGTCTGCAGGTACGTGTCGGTCAAGCCGGTGCCCTCCAGCTCGAACGGCTTGAATGCAGTGATCTCGGCGGACAGGGCCAGGAACGTGGCTCTCATGGCGCCCTCCGCTCACCCGCACCGGCCACCTCGAAGGTGGGGGCCGCCGTGCCATCCGTGCCCGGCAGCGGGTTGCGCATCAGCTGCAGCATGCCGTCGCGCAGGCGGAACATCTCCGGTACGGCCTCCAGCAGCTTCTGCGGCTGCCCGTCATAGGCCGCCGTGAGCAGGCCGAGGAAGCGCGCGTACTGATGGTTGAAGTCGAGCGCGGCCTGCTTCAGCTCGGGCGAGCCGTCGTAGTTGCTGACCTTGGCGTTGGTCTGGAGTGGGTACACCGCGTCCCAGTCCACCTCGAAGCTCGGCCCCGTCGGCTGGTGCGGCTCGTCGCACTTCTGGTAATAGCGGCCCTTCAGCAGCTGATCGAAGCGATAGTAGTGGGCGAGCTCCTTCTCCTTGTCGTAGATGCCGCCGCCCAGGCCCTCGCCCTGACCGATGATGAGCTCGATCGCCGCCGTGGCCGAGCGCATGTCGGTCACCACGTGCACCTCACCGCCGCCCGAGTAGTAGTACTCTGGCCCGACCTGGCGCTTCGGGTCGCCGCAGAACAGCGCGTCGCCGTGCTGCTGGTGCAGGTACACGAAGCCGCGGCGGATCTCCTCGTAGAACTCGCCGATGCTGTAGTACGATTCTTCGCTGCTCTCGGGCGCGGCAGCCAGCAGCATGCGATGGCCCCTGCGCAGCTTGCGGTGGCCCTCGGACGGGGCCTTGCCGGGGCGCTCGATCTTCAGGAAGGTCTCGATCGCCGAGCGCGAGAAGCGCTCGAGCGACACCTGAAAGTCGCGCTCGCCGTCGGGCAGGTACGCCGGGTACTCCGGCACGAAGTCGGGGGCGGTCAGGTTGACCTGACCGCCGATGGCGTTCATCAGGTTGGCTGCCAGGGTCAGGTGCAGCATCTCCTCCACCACCACCACGCGCAGGATGTGCACGGCGTCGGGGTTGGTGCCGGGGTGGATGGAGTACAGCGCGGTCAGGTAGGGCGGGATCGTCGCGTGCTCCAGCTGCAGGGCGCGATACAGGTATCCCTTCAGGCAATCGATGGTCTTGATGCTCGTCGCAGTCATGAGTTCCTCCAGGCGCTGCTTCTTCAGGAGAGCTGCGCGATCATCGCCCTGGCGCTCCGGTAGCAGAGCGCCGCGAGCGTTAGCGTGATGTTGGCCGTGCCGATCGATGGCATGCTGCCGCCGCCGACGAGATACAGGTTGTCGTGATCCCAGGAGCGCTGGTCCACGTTCACCACCGAGCTGCGCCGGTCGGTGCCCATGATGTGGGTGCCCGCCAGGTGGTTGCCGCCGCGGATGGCGAAGCCTTCGCCTTCGTACGTCACGTAGCCGAAGTCGGACGGGTCGTACGCCGTGTGATCCGCGGCGCCCAGGCGCTGGAACACGAGGCGCGCGAAGCGGCGCGCGTAGGCCGCGCCGCGCAGCGTGTACTCCGGTACGCTGTAGGAGATGACCGGCCGCATGTTGCCGAGCGCGTCGGTGTAGCTCGGGTCCACGGTGACCCTGTTGCTCTCGCTGGGCAGCACCTCGATCATGAACGCCAGCAAGAGCTGGCGGCTGATCTTGTCTGCCAGCTGGTAGCGCAGGCGATCGCCGAACTGGTTGTGGTCGTCCACCAGGCTCAGCAGGTCCGACGCGGGTGAGCCCACCGCCCAGCCCCAGCCGTCATTGTGGATGTCCACGCTGAAGGCCGCCTGGCGCCTGCGGAAGGAGCCGCCGCGCAGCTCGACGATGCCACCGGTGACGTTGGTGCCACGCATGGTGCCGCACAGCTGCGGCATCAGCCCCCAGTTGAGCAGGTAGGCGTGGTCCATCAGGTTGCGCCCGACCAGCCCGCTGCTGCTCGGCAGGTCAGAGGCCAGCAGCAAGCGCGCGTTCTCGATGGCGTTGGTGCTGAGCACGAACAGCTTGCCGCGCACGATGCCCGTCTCGAAGGCGGGCGAGGAGGGGTCGGCGTAGCGCTTGACCTCGATGTGGCTGACCCGCCCGCTCGCGGGATCCACGTGCACCCGCGAGGCCACCGCCTGCGCCAGGATCTCCACGCGGCCCGTCTGCAGCGCCTTGGCCAGCGTCTTGCCCGCGTGATACTTGGCCTGCACCGGGCAGATGGGCACGCAGTTGTTGTTGCCCTGGCAGCGCCCGCCCTCTTCCGTCTGGTGAGTGCTCACGGCGCCCACCGGGCGGAAGCCCCTGTTGCCGTCGTACTTGGGGTTCGGGATACCGTTGCGGCCCTGGGGAAAGCTGCGGACCCGCAGCTCGTAGCTCTGGCCGTCGAGCTCCACGCTGGTGCCGCGGATGCCCTCATCCACCTTCTGATCCAGGTAGGAGAGCGGCATCGCGTGCATCGGAAACACGTAGTCGGGCGCGAAGCGCAGGCCGAGATAGCGCTGCTCTTCGACGTCCGCCGACACGCCGATCTCGCGCTCGGCGAGCTGGTAGTAGGGCTCGAGCGCGTCGTAGTCGATCGGCCAGTTCTCGCCCTGGCCGAAGCGGCTGCGCATCTCGAAGTCCTCGGGCAGCATGCGCGGGGTCTTTGCCTCCCAGTGCATGGTGGTGCCGCCCAGCACGCGCGTGTACGTCGTGTCCGTGGCGAACGGGCCCGTCTGCACCAGATAGCCCGAGGCGTCGGTCTGGCCCGGGGTGAGCTTGTGCGCGTCCGTGCTGCGCGGCATCGGTGCGTTGGGGTTCTTGGCGTAGGGGGACTGGTTGTCCTTCAGCGCCGTCTGGTAGAAGCGATTGAGGTAGCGATCGTAGCCGCCGCGGGTCGGATCTTCGGCGGGCCCGGCCTCTATCACCAGCACGCGCTTGCCGGCGCTGCTCAGCTCATGAGCGATCAGCGCGCCGGAGATACCGGCGCCGACGATCACCGCGTCATACACTTGCTGCTGAACGTGATCGAGCTGCGTCCGCTGCGCAGCGCCCAAAGGGAATATCATTCTTTTCTCTCCCTCATCGACAATCTCCCCTGCACGCGGGCTCGCCCGCGCATGTCATCCCAAACTCTTCCCGGCACGCCGTGACGGCGCGCGAGCTCACTCTCGACGCTGACTCACCCTCGACGCTGACCCAGCCAGCGCAGCGCCCAGCTCACGAACCGTCGCCCGCGTTCGCCTTCAGCTCGGCGATCAGATGCTCGGCGGTGCGGATGGCCAGGGCCGACAGGGTCAACGTCGGGTTCGAGGTGCCCATCGTTGGAAAGCTGCCGGAGCCCACCAGGTACAGGTTACGGTGCTCCCAGCTGCGCTGCGTGGAGTCCACCACCGAGTCGCTCGGATCGCTGCCCATCAGGTGCGTGCCCGCGAAGTGCCCCATGCCGTGGTAGTGGAACGTGGTGTCCTGATATTTCGCGGAGGGGAACCACTTGCCCTTGGCCGGATCGGTGCAATCGCTGATACCGGCGTGCTGGAACACCTGGCGATACACCTCGGTCGCCGCCGCCATGCCCGCAAGGGTATAGTCCTCGACCCGGTAGTTGATGGCGGGCCTCGGGTTGCCGAGCGGATCGAGGAAACGGCGATCGATCGTCACCCGATTGCTGAGCGAGGGCAGCTGCTCCACCGCAACGGAGAAGCGAATCTGCCGCGACAGCACCTGGCTCAGCTGCTCACGCAGCTCCTTGCCGAAGCGGTGCTGGCTCATCACTGCGTCCGCCACCGTGGTGTCGGGGGCACCCGCCGGCGCGGCCCAGCCATCATTGCCGACGTCAAAGCGGAAGGCCGCATGCTTTGCGCGGAACGGCCCCGCGCGCAGATCCTCGATGCCCGAGGTGGACAGCGGCCCGCGAAAGGGGCCGATGGGCTCGGGGGTGAGGCCCCAGGCGTACAGGGTGGGGTGATCCATCAAGTTTCGCCCCACCAGGTCCTTCGCCCCGTGTAGCCCCGAGGCGAGCATCAGCTTGGCGTTCTCCACCGCGTGTGCCGCGAGCACATAGGCTCGCGCGCGGGCGTGGTGCACGGTGAGGCCGTTGTCATCGTAGCGCTGGTAAGTGATGCCGCGCACCGAACCGGTTGCTGGATCGATCTCGATCTTGGAGGCGACTGCCTGCGATACGAGCTTCAGCCTGTGCGCGTCCGCCTGCGCCAGCGTCTTGTTTGCGTTGTACTTGGCCTGCACGGGGCAGATCGGTGTGCAGGAGGAGTTGCCGTGGCAGCGCTCGCCCAACGGCCGCTCCACCAGGTGCCCATCCGGGCGCCGATCCACGGCTCCGACCGGCGTGTAGTCCCCGCGTGGGACCGAGTTGCGCGCGGCGGGATAGGTGCGGATGCTCACGGACACCGCGCTGCCATCCAGGTTCACCGTCTTGCCCTCGAGCGACGCCGCCAGCTTCTGGTCGGAGTAGCTCGGCGGAATGCGATGCATCGGATAGTCGTAGCCCTCGGCGAAGGTGAGCCCGTGGTAGCGCTGCTCCGCCACGTCCGCCGACACGCCCAGCTCGCGCTCTGCCTTGCGGTAATAGGGCTCGAGCTGCTCATAGCCGAGCGGCCAGTCTCGACCCACGCCATACAGGCTGCGCATGCGAAAGTCTTCCGGCAGCATGCGCAGGGACACGCCCAGCCAGTGCAGGGTGGAGCCACCCTGGAGCCGGGAGTAGCTGCTGCCGTACAGGTGCGGCCCGTTCTGCACGAAGTAGCCGTTGGCGTAGCGCAGGTCCGCGGTGTCGGGCTGGGGCGCATGGCTGTTCGCCGGCCATGCTGACTCGGGGCCCTTGCTGCTGGCCTCGTAGAAGTGCCGCAGGTGGCCTTCGTACCCCGCCAGGGACTGCGCCGTGGCGGGCCCTGCCTCCAGCAGCAGCACGCGCAAGCCCGCGCGCGTGAGATATTTTGCCGTCAGGGCGCCGGCCACGCCTGCGCCCACCACCACCACGTCATGCTCGCTCTGACTCATCGGCGCTCCATCTCCGGCGGCGTGGCCCACGCCCCATAGCCCTGTGGCAACCCTCCCGAAGGGTGCCCTCCGACCAGCGACCACTGCAGCCCTGCGAGGTACGCCTGCGCCGAGACCACGTGCGTCTCATCCATCGCGGCCACACCCTCCGCCGAGCGCCAGCTCTCTGGCAGCTTGCTCCACGTGCCCGAGTACCAGAGCACGATCAAGTTGCGCGCCACTGGCCCGAGCTCTCCATCATCGAGGATGCTCTCGCGCAGTGCGCTGTCACGCCCGGCGTCGGTCGGCAAGGCGCGATACGCGGCCAGCAGCCGATCGAGGACACCCGGGGGCAGGATCTCGCCCAGGGTGCGCAGGTATTGTTCGGCCATGCCCGTGCCCAGCAGCCGCAGCCGGCCGAAGCCGCTCAGACACACGGATAGCCCCAGAAAGTCGTCCAGACTCTGCCCCATCTCCACCCTCCAGTCCGCCCCGAGTTGCCCTACGGCGCAGCGCTCAGCAGCCAGAACCCTCGCGCCGCCAGAGGATCTCGTTTGTAACGCGTCCGCTCGCGTCCCTTACCTGCAGGCACAGCTCGTCACCTCTGCACACGAAGGGCCGCTCCTGCGTCGTCATTGACCAGTTGGGGAAGAGGCTGCCCGTTACATGGTGAATCACGCTCTCGCCCTGCAGCTCGTAGCGACCGAAGTACGCCAGACAGGACGAGTACGCCGCCGCGCGCTGCTCCGCGCTGCCTCCGAGCGCGTCGTCGGTGTCCAGCCGTGGCCGCTCGGCGACCAGCATCTGCACCGCCATGTAGCCGTCGGGCGTGTAGATCAAGGTGCCCACCGGCTGCTCGCCGAAGGGGTAGCTGACCTCGCCGTCTGCTGCGAGCTTGCGCCAGGTCTCGAGGCGCCAGGCGCCAGCGATATCTCGTTTCATACCCTCGTTCTCGATGTGCTCTGCTCTGAGCGCCATGCTCGAGCGCCAGCGCCAACGCGCCGGCATCGCGCGCCGCGCCCCCGCTGACAACGGCCACCGCTCGCCGGACCTTGCCGAAAAAAGATCGACCTGGATCCATCCGGCGCGAGCCCCTCCACGCGCCGGATCGAGCGGTGAGGGTCATGACGGCACGCGCGCGCGGCCTCTACATCCTCATCACTGACGATTCGACGCGGCTCAGGCGCATCACTGCTGATTCAGCGGTTCGCGATGGCACACCAGCGGCTGCCGGCGCCAAGTGCGGTCTCACCGCCCGCGCATCGTTAACTCGAGACCGGAACGTACCCTGCTCGAGCACCCGCGCTCGAGCTAGCTCGGCTGGGCTCTTGAGAACGCTGCCCTGCTCCCGTTCGTGGCGGCCCGCGCCCGCGAGCTGGTCAGGGCAAGGTGACCAGGCTGACGAGGGTCAGGCCATTGCCTCGGCCCAAACTGAGCTGCACCTGGCGCGAGCCGCGTACGAAGCCGTAGCTCAGCTGGTCTTCGCCGCGCGCATACGGAGCCTGGAGGCGATAGCCAGCGTGCTCCAGCGCGCCGCGATACTGAAGCGCGAGCTCTGCGGGGCTGCCGGCGCGGTGAGCATAAATACCGAGCACGCTGTCGCTCAGGCGCGCGGACAGCAGGCGCTGGCTACCCGCCACTCGCGCCAGCTCCGGAAAGTCTCTGCCCGGCGCGTCGCGATCGCGCGGGAACTGCTCCAGCAGGCGTGCAGAGCCCTCCGTCCAGATCGTCAGGAATGCGCTGCCCTGCTCGGTACGGCGGATCCAGGCGTAGCGCAGCCGGCCCAGCTCCAGCAGGTCATTGCTGCTCAGCAGGCGGCGCGCCGCGGCGGCGATGCTCAGCACGTCCCAGGGCTTGCCCATGGGGTCGATGCACACGACCGCAGTGCCGCCCTCGCCCTCTTCCACCAGCACGCCATCCAGCGCGCTCTGGAACCAGCCGCTCTCGCTCAGCGGAGCGACAGCGGCTCGCTCGCGCTCTGAGAGCTGCAGCGCCGCCCGCGAGCTGCACTCGCCGCGAAACTGCGCCACCACCAGCTCTGGAGGCTTCGGCGAGGAGCCGGACTGCACTTGCAGCTCGAGCCCATTGACCCAGAGCTGCTGCACCCCGTTGCCATAGTGGGCATCTGGCAGGCGCATCAGCTGCTCGCCGAGCTGGACCAGCACGTCCGCCGCGCGGGCCTGGCCGGCGCGCAGCAAGGCCCAGAAGCTCGCGCCCAGCAGCAGCAACAGCAGTGAGAGGACGCGCAAGGTGGCGAGCAGCCGCGAGTGCTTGCGCGGGCGCAGGCCCAGGCCTCCGCTGGTGGAGCGCTGGCGGCTCATGGCGCCACCGGCTTCAGCTGACCAAAGAGCTCCACCGCCATGCCCAGACCGTCCCGATGCTTCAGGTTGCAGGGCAAGGAATATTGAATGCTGAGCTTCGTCGGAGCGCCGGGCAGGGTAGGGCCCGCCTCGATCGTGCTCGTGCTCGAGGCGTGCACGTATTCACCGACCAGCAGCTCCAGCATGCTCGCGACCTTTTCCTCGACTGCCACGCGGAAGCGCTCCTGTGCGTCTACCGTGGCATGGCTACCGCGACTGCTGCCGGACGCCTGCACCAGCGCTCTCGCATCGGCCACTTTGTTCCTCAGCTCTCGATCGGGCCGCTGCTCCAGCTGGAGCAGCTCCGCGCAGCTCGCCGGCAAGCAGGGAGAGTGCCCCGCCTCGCCACATTTCGGATCCTCCTGGCAGGAGCTGCGCGAGTAGGCCCACGCGCACTGGCGGGCCACCGCCAGCGCGCGCTGCCGTGCGTCAAAGTAGCGCCCAAAGTACAGGATGCCGGCGAGCACGCTGGTCATGAACAAGATCACCAGCACCGCCTCCACGAACGCGGCACCGCGGCGGTGTGCGCCAGCGAGGCAACGCGCACTGCCGAGCGGGCCGCGCCAGCCGAGCGCGCGGCGAGCTCGCGGAGAGGGCACGCAGGGCACTGGGGAAAAGGTCATGCTCGGGTGTGCTCCGCTCAGTGCACCACCAGCGCCTCGATGCGCTCCAGGGGCGGCGCGCCGGGCGGTAGCTCCACGGTCGTGACGTCCGTGATGAGGGGTGCAGCGCCCGCGGTCAGGCTGGCCACCGCCAGATCGCTCGCCGCCGGTGCCGCGCGCTGCGCCAGCTCCGGATCGGGCAGGCGAAAGCGGACGAGCCGCGCCTTCCAGTCCATGTTCCACAGCATCTCCTCTGAGCTGATGGGGTGCTGCCCGTCGTGGCTGAAGTAGTACTCGGCCTGTGCCACGGCCACCTTGCCGGCGCCGCGCCCCGCTTGCACCCAGCCCTCCGGCTCCACGGCGCGGCCGAAGGCGCCCAGGCGCAGCCCTCTCTCGATGCGCCCCGAGCGGCGCTCCTCGAACGCCGCCACCACCCCACGGAGCTGGAAGGGCTCGCTGCCCAGGCGCGCCTCCGCCTGCAAGCGCAGCGGCGCCAGCTCTGCCTCTTCATGCTCGGCGCGTGCGCGGGCCCAGCCGTCCGGAAAGCGCAGCTCCAGCATGGCCTCCTCGCTGCAACCGTACACGTGTTTCACGGCTGGATAGCGCAGCACGTAGCCCTCGGGGTCGATGCCGGGCGGCAGCCGCTGGCCCGGCGTCTTCGGCGGCACCCTGCCGCCATACGGCAGCTCGCGCTCGGCCACGGCCTGGCGTTGATCACACAGTGGCCGCACCACACCGGGCAGGTCATCCCAGCTGAGCTCCGGGTTCCAGGCGCTCCACGCCTCTGCCCGCGGCGCGCGTGGGTCACGCGCCCGCTCGTCGCTGTCACACGGCCTGCCGGGCACGGGCGGCGGCTGGCGCGCCTCGATGGCAGTGAAGTATGCCGTGCCCGCCGCGGACTGGCTCGCTGCCGCCTGGAAGTCTGCGCGGGCCGCCGCGTACGGGACCGTGTTGATGAAGCGCGGCACGCCCACATAGCTCAGCTCTTCCACCTGCCAGCGCCAGCTGCGCGGGTTGAACACGACCCGCTCCTCTATCTCTTGCTCCGACCAGGAGTAGACCTGGGCGTCCGGGTTGAGCTCGGGATCGCACTCGACCCGGGCTTGCTTCACGCCGAAGCTGCACAGGTTCGAGCGCCGCGGCTCGAGCTCGTGAGCAACACACGCGCCGTCTGGCTCCGGATGGCGCAGCAGCAGTTCCTCTTGCCAGGCGCGGCAGCTGATGCTGCTCTCCTCCAGCCGTGCCGTGTCGGCCTCACACGCCTTGCCCGGCGTGCGCTCGATGGGCAGCTGGCGGGTGATGCGAGCCTGCGCTCCGTCCGGGGCCACCCCCTCTCGATAGCAGAAGGCCTCGCCCACGCCGCGGCTGAGCGCGCCGGCGTTGGCTGCAAGCACGCGGCTGCTGAAGGGGGCGTCCTGCACCACGCGGGTGCTCAGCTCGCTCAGGATGGCACGGCTGCTGCGGCACAGCGTGTTGTAGCGATCCTCCGCCGCGGGCAGCCACGCCTGCGCGGGTACAGCCGTGGCCCTGTCGATGACCGCGGCGTACTCTTCGGGCACCGCAAGCTGTGCGCTGCCTGCGCTCTGCACCGGGGCGATGACCTTCACCGCGCGCTGCAGCAGGTTGAGGCCGAGCAACACCTCGTCCACGATCTCGCGGGCGCTGTCGTGCAGCTCGCCCAGCACCGTGCGCTGTGTGTTGACCAGGGGCACGGCGGCCGCGGCGGGCGGCACCAGCCAGGAGATCGCGGTCGAGATCAGGGTCAGCGCCGTCAGCAGCAGCTCCGCCACCTTCAGCGCCAGCACGATCGCCACCAGCGCGGCCATCACCAGATTGATGAAGGCCAGCAGGTTCATGCCGCGTGCGTGACCGATGGCAGTGGCCAGCGCCACCGCGTCCGCCGCGTCTTGCATGCGCTCGCGCTGGAAAATGACCTGCCCGATCCCCACCAGGTAGAAGAGCAGCCCGACCAGCGCGATGGCGATGAACAGCCCGAGCAGCACGATGGCGCCCTGTTGATTGCGGCCCAGGTGCGCGCGCTCGCTCGCCGCTCGCTCCCGAGTGAGGGCGAGCTCAGCGCCAGCTGCAGGGGGCGCTGGGCTCATGGCGCTCTCCGCTGCTCGGCGAGCGCGCCCTCGTAGTCGGGGCAGGGCGCGCGCTCGTAGTAGTGGGCGCCCTGATTGGGCAGGGTCGCCTCCGCGCTGAGCAGCCTGAAATGGGCACGGCTGGAGAGAAAAGGCAGCAGGAGCTCGGGCGCCGCCGCGTACTGCAGATCACTGCTCAGGCCCCCGCGGGCCTCTCCCGCGCGCTGCAGGTCCGCCCGCAGCTCTTGCTCCGAGCCGCGTGCACCCGAAAGGCCGCGCTCGCCGGCGCTGCGGTACTGGCTCTGGGTGGCCGCATCCAGCAGCTCGAGCCCGGACAGCTCCTCCAGCGTGCTGCACATCAGGGCGCTCGCCAGCGGCATCGTGCACGTGTACAGATACGTGACCCGCACCGTCACGTCATCCATCGGCCCCACACAGTGCGCCACGGAGCCATCCGGCTTGCGCAAGGTGACCACGGCGGCAGCCCGATTATACAGCAGCGCCCCCACCACGAAGCGCGCCAGGTTTCCGGCGCCCGCCAGCGCCCCCGCGTCGAGCCCGAAGCTGCGCTGCAACGTCTCCGGCGCTGGCGCCAGCGCGGCCAGGGGCAGATACGCCGCCCGCTGGATGGCCGCCAGCCGTGGCCCGGCGCCGCTGGTGGCGATACTCTGGAGCTCAGCCATGGGCAGCTCCACTCCGAGCAGGTCCACGAGTTGCCGCAGCGACGGCTCGTGACCGGCGGCAGCTTCGGCGGCTTCACCGGCAGCAGCATGGTACACGACGTTGCCCTGCGGGCTGCCCGCGAAGCGCCGCGGATCATCCTCCAGCACCACCACCGCGCTACGGGCCGCGCGCTGCGCCGCGTGTTGCACGATCAGTCGCGCCGCCTGCAGCCACGCCAGCTGCAGCAGGCCAAAGAAGAACAGCAGCACCGGGATGATGGTGAGCAGCACCTCGACGTAGATCACGGCGCGAGCTGCGCGCCGGCTGCCGCGCTGGCGAGACCCGTGGGAGCGGCGGCGTTCGGTCATGACGGCAATCGGTTCAGCGGCGCGCCCAGGAGACGAACGGTGTTGCCCGAGCGGAGAGTCTCGGACACGCCGGATAGGCAGTTGCGTGGAAAATGGGAACCCCCGGCGCGAGCGGGGGCGCAAGCCATGGGCGAATGTCGCGTGGGGGCATGACTTGTTGGCCGGGTAGGGCCGTCGAACGCCTGGGCGCGATGTTGAGTCGCGGGCGGTCGTTGTTGTTGCAACTGAGGGTCATTATCCGGTAGGTGGGCGTCCGCCTCGAGTAATCAGGAGGGCGGCCGCGACTGTAGCGCCAGCCGAAGACGCGGCAGGTAGCTGAAATTCTGCCTGCCTGCTGATCCACGGAGAGCACGGCGATGCGCCGGAACCGCTCGAGCCGGCGCCTCCATTAAATGATTGTGACTTTCAGTATCTATAAAGTAGCTTTCGCGCGCGCCTGAGCCCCCCCGGTCATCCAGCGCGGCGCCAGCGCCCAGCGTCGACCCTCTCGGACGCCCCATCTTCCAGCCTTCGCTGCGCGAGGTCGCAGTCTCATCATGATTTCCAGCCCCACTTTTCGTTTCTCTCTCGTGCTCAGCCTGCTCTGCGCCGGCTCCCTGCTCACCTCTCGCGCCGGGGCGCAGCCCCGTGACTGGCGTCAGCGTCTGCCGCATCGCCGCGTGTTGCAGCCTCCTCCGGCACCGCCTGCGCCAGCGAGCGTCGCGGCTGCACCCGCCCCGAGTGCCGAGGCCGCCGTGGCGCCCGGCACGATGGCGGCGCCCGCGGCCGTGACGATCGCCGCGTCTGCAGAGGTCGCAGAGTTGGCCGAAGTAGTGGTCGACGTCGAGCGTCCGCCGGCCGAGGCGATGCCGCCTGCCACAGCGCCGGTCGAGTCACCGCGCGCCACTCACGCGGGTTCCGTGTCGACAGTGAGCGAAGACGAGCTGGATCGGCAGAAAGCCAGCAATCTGGGCGAGGTGCTGGCTCGCATCCCCGGTGTCCTGTACGTGGATGAAGACGGGCGCGGCACCAAGCCGGACATCGGTCTGCGCGGCCTGAACCCGATCCGCAGCGAATATGTGCAGCTGCTGGCGGATGGCGTGCCGGTCCAGCCGTCGATGTATTCGGAGCAGGCCGCGTACTACGGGGTGCCCGCGGAGCGGGTGGTGGGCATCGACGTGTACAAGGGCGGAGCCGCCGTCCTGTTTGGACCCAACACCGTCGGCGGCGTGGTCGACGTCATCTCGCGCGCTCCGTCGCAGCGCCCGGTCGCGGTGGTGCTCGACGCCCGGCTGGATGGTAACCCCGACGCGCTCGGCAACGTGTTCGTGAGCGGCACGCAGGGCGGGCTCTCGTACGGCCTCGAGTACCTGCGCAAGCGCGGCGAGGGCTTTCGCGATGGCCTGGACTACAGCATCGACGATCTCGATCTGGAGCTGGGCTACGACTTTGGTCGGGGCCACTCGGCGCGCGCCCACTTCCAGTACTACGACGAGGTCTCCGAGACACCAGGCGGGCTCTTGCCCGAGCAGTTTCGCCGGGACGTGAGCGTGAGCCACAAGCCCGACGACGAGTTCTTCGGCAGGCGCATCCAGGGCGACCTGCGCACCAGCCACCAGCTGAGCGAGCATCAGCGGCTGGATACGCTGGCCTACGCCTACTATTTCCGGCGTGACTGGTACATCCAGAACTACGCCGACAACGCTGCGCCCGACGCCACCCTGGCGGACGACAACGGGCAGTTCCTGCGCGACTTCAACGTGGCGGGCTTCGAGCCCAGGTACACGCTCGACTACGATCTCGGTCCGGCGCACAGCCGTCTGACCATCGGCGGCCGCGTGTACTACGACGAGGTCGATCGCCACTCGGTGACGGGCAACCGCGGCAGCTCGCGCAGAGGGGACGGCGTGAGCACGTCTTATGAGGAGCTGACCTCGTTCGTGCTCGCCGCCCATGCGCAGGAGGAGCTGAAGCTGTTCGACCGGCTCAGCATCGTACCCGGGGTGCGCTTCGAGCACATCGAGCAGACGCGTCAGGACCTGATCGCGGGCACTGTGGAGCAGAAGGTCGACTACTCGGTGTGGGTGCCGGGCATCGGCTTGAAATACGAGCTGATGCCGAGCTCGGTGGCGTACGCGAACGTGACCCGCTCGTTCCGGCCGCCCTCGTTCGGTGACTCGTTCAACCCCGCGATCTCCGCCTCCAGCCTGGATCTGCAGGCCTCCACGGCCTGGACCTACGAGGGCGGGGTGCGCCTCGAGCCGTACGCCTGGCTGCAGGCGGATCTGGGCGGCTTCTACACGGACTTCAAGGATCAGGTGGTGGTCTCGAACGGGCTCGCCAGCAACTACGATACTCACTTCTACGGCTTCGAGGGCAGTGCGCAGCTCGGTCTGCTCGGAATGGCGAGCGCAGCAGCCACGGCACGGCCGACGGAGCTGTTCCTGCAGGGCGGTCTGAGCCTCATCGAGGCGACCTTTGCGGACGGGGAGTTCGAGGGCAACACCTTGCCCTACGCGGCCAACGTCTCGGCCAGCTTCGGTGCGCTGCTCGAGCTGAATGGGGCGGCGAGCCTCACGTTCCAGGGGCGCTACGTGGGCGCACGCTTCACCGACAACGCCAATACTCGCGCAGAGGATCCGGCGGGCACCGTCGGTGAGCTCGAGGCGTACAGCGTGTTCGACCTCAAGGCGCGCTGGCGCGTGGCTGAGCCGATCACCCTGCATCTCGGTGTGAACAACCTCTTCGACGAGCTGTACGCCACGCAGCGCCGCAATGGCTCGCAGAAGGGGCTCTTTCCCGGTCCGACGCGCACGGTCTACGTCGCTGCCAATGCCTCCTTCTGAGCTCGAAAGGTCACCGTCATGAAGCTACGCCGCATCCTCCATGGTTCCGTGTTCTGCCTGCTGAGCGTGCCCGCGCTCGCTCGGGCCCACTACGTCTGGATCGAGTCCGAGACCAGGCGTGAGGCTCGCATCTACTTTGGCGAGTACAACGAGGGCGTGCGCGAGAAAGCGGGCGGGCGCCTCGACGAGCGCGCCGCCCTGGAGGCCTGGCTGGAGCGCGGCACGCCGGGCCGCTCGCCGCTGAGCCTGAGCAAGCGCAGCGATCACTTCGCGGCGCAGCTCGAGCAGGGCTCCGGCTGGCTCTTGGCTCGCGACGTGCTGAGCGAGGTCAAGGATTACCGCAAGAGCGATCTGGGCATCGTCAAGCCGATGTTTTACGCCCGCGCCGCCGTGGCCAACCACGCAGAGCCGCCGGCCCGGCCCTCGCTGGAGCTCGACATCCTGCCCGTGGCGGGCGAAGCCGGAGCGCTGCAGGTGTACTTCGGCGGGCAGCCGCTCGCCGGGGCCAAGGTGCTCGTGTACGCGCCCAACCTCTGGATGCAAGAGCTGAAGAGTGACGAGCGCGGTAGGGTCATACCGAAGACGCCGTGGCCGGGCCGCTACGTGCTGGACATCGTGCACAAGGAGGCCAAGCCCGGCGAGTTCAAGGGCCAGCGCTACGAGGCCATCCGCCACCGCATGACGTATTCGTTCGTGAGCGGCTCGGCGGGCTGACGCCAGGGGCGCCGGGCGGCGCTCACGAGTCGGAAGAGTCCGCGAGCTGTAGCCGGCTGCGGCCGTTGCGGCGCGCCGTGGCGCGCTCGCGCCCGGAGCTGGCGCGGCCCGCTGGCAGCGCCTCCGCTGGCTTCGTGGCAGGGCTGGGCTGCCGCACCGGCGCGAGCTTGTCGCGCAGGAAACGCCCGGTGTGCGACGCCTCCACCTGCGCCACTTGCTCGGGTGTGCCCGCCGCGAGCAAGCGGCCGCCGTCCGGGCCGCCCTCGGGTCCGAGATCGATGATCCAGTCGGCGGCTCGGATCACGTCCAGGTGATGCTCGATCACCAGCACCGTGTTGCCCGCGTCCACCAGGCGCTGCAACACGCCCAGGAGCTGCACCACGTCCTCGAAGTGCAGGCCCGTGGTGGGCTCATCCAGGATGTACAGGGTGCGCCCGGTGGCCTTGCGCGATAGCTCGCGCGCCAGCTTGATGCGCTGTGCTTCACCGCCGGAGAGCGTGGGTGAGGGCTGCCCCAGGCCCAGGTAATCCAGCCCCACCTCCGCCAGCAGGCGCAGCGGCCCCACGATGCGCGGGTGTGCGGCGAACAGCTCGGTGGCCTCGCGCACGGTGAGGTCGAGCACGTCCGCGATCGACTTGCCCTTGTACTGCACCTCCAGGGTGGCCGCGTTGAAGCGCCGGCCCCGGCAGGCCTCGCAGGGCACGAACACGTCCGCGAGGAAGTGCATCTCGATCTGGCGCACCCCATCGCCCTGGCAGCTCTCGCAGCGGCCGCCCTTGACGTTGAAGGAGAAGCGGCCCTGGTCGTAGCCGCGCGTCTTGGCCAGCGGCAGCGCCGCGAAGAAGGCGCGGATCTCGTCGAACACCTTGATGTACGTGACGGGGTTGCTGCGCGGAGTACGGCCGATCGGCTTCTGATCGATGTCGATCACCTTGTCCAGGTGCTCGGTGCCGAGCAGCTCATCATACTGGCCGACGCGCACCTCCGCCTGGTGGTACTTGCGCGCCAGGGCGGGGTAGAGGATCTCGTTGATCAAGGTCGACTTGCCCGCGCCGGACACGCCGGTCACGGCCGTCAGCACGCCGAGCGGTATGTCGACGTCCAGCTCCTTCAGGTTGTTCTGGCGCGCGCCCCGGATGCTCAGCCACTTCTGCGCGGTGCGGGGCGGGCCATGTCCGTCAACGCCGCGGCCGATCGTGCGGCGGCCGGCGAGGTAAGCACCGGTGAGCGACTCCTGGCAGTGCACGAGCTCGCTGGGCGGGCCGGCAAAGATCACGTTGCCGCCCTGCACGCCCGCGCCCGGACCGAAATCGATGACATAGTCGGCGCACTGAATCGTCTCCTCGTCGTGCTCGACGGCGACCACCGTGTTGCCGATGTCGCGCATCTCCAGCAACGTATCGAGCAGCCGGCGGTTGTCGCGCTGGTGCAGCCCGATCGACGGCTCATCGAGCACGTACGTGACCCCGGTCAGCTCCGAGCCGACCTGGCTTGCCAGGCGGATGCGCTGCGACTCGCCGCCGGACAGTGTGGGCCCCGAGCGATCGAGCGAGAGATAACCGAGCCCGATGGCGCCCAGGAAGGACAGGCGCGAGCGGATCTCCTTCAGCACCTCCACCGCGATCTGTCCGCTCGAGCCCTGCAGCTGCAGCTGCTCGAAGAAGGCGCTGGCCTGCGCCACCGTGTAGCCCGATAGCTCCACCAGGGTGACACCGCCGATGCGCACGGCCGCGCTCTCCGGCCGCAGGCGCCCGCCCCCGCACGCCGAGCAGGTGGTCTCGGACATGAACTGCGTGCAGCGCTGGCGCTCCTTCTCGCTCTTGGTCTGGGCAAAGCGCCGCTCCATGCGCGGCACCACGCCCTCCCAGGTCGACTCCCACGCGCCGTGGCCCGAGCGGCCCTTCCAGACCAGCTTGTACTTGCGCTCGCCCGTGCCCCAGATCAGCATCTGACGCTGCTTCTTGGTCAGCTTGCGGATGGGCACGTCGACCGGCACGCCCATGGCAACCAGGATCTGATAGCGGAAGCCCGCCCAGCCCGTCTTGCCGCTCACGTCCGGGCCCCAGGAGAGCACCGCGCCCTCATCGATGGTCTTGCTCTCGTCAGGGATCAAGAGCTCTGCCGCGACGCTCATGCGCCGGCCCAGCCCGTTGCACGCCTCGCACATGCCCTGCGGGCTGTTGAAGGAGAAGCTCTGCGGGGTGGGCGCGGGGAAAGACACGCCGCAGCAGCTGGCGTTCTCGCTGAAGAGCCGATCCTTCTGCCCCTCCACGCTCACGATCAACGTGCCCTTGCCCAGGCGCAGCGCGCTCTCCACGGCCTCGGTCACGCGCGAGAGCTGGTCCGGGCCGACAGTGATGCGATCGATCACCGCCTCCACGTCGTGCTTCTTGCGCTTGTCGAGCGCGCTTACCTCCTCGGTGCGCACCACCTTGCCGTCGATGCGCAGCCGCACGTAGCCGGCCGCCAGCATGTCGGCGAGCAGCTGCCGGTGCTCGCCCTTGCGGTTCTCCAGCAGCGGGGCCAGCAGCAGCACGCGGCTGCCGGCAGGGTAGGCGACGATCTCGCGGGCGATCTGCTCGGCGCTCTGCGTCTTGACGGGCTTGCCACACTTCGGGCAGTGCTGCGTGCCCACGCGCGCGTAGAGCACGCGCAGGTAGTCGGCCACCTCGGTGATGGTGCCTACCGTCGAGCGCGGATTGGTGTTGGTGGTCTTCTGCTCGATGCTGATGGTCGGGGTGAGGCCGCGGATGCGATCGTAGCGCGGCTTGTCCATCTGCCCGAGGAACTGCCGCGCGTACGCCGAGAGCGACTCGACGTAGCGGCGCTGGCCCTCCGCGTACAGCGTGTCGAACGCCAGCGACGACTTGCCCGAGCCGGAGACGCCCGTGAACACCACCAGCTTGCGCTTGGGGATGCGCACGCTCACGCCCTTGAGGTTGTGCTCGCGCGCGCCGAAGATTTCGATGTGATCGAGTTCCATTGATGAAAAGCCCGGCGCCGGGCACCGCGCCGGCGGGCCCAAGCTGGCACGCACCCGATCCTCCGGCAAGGCGGAAGGGGGCGTTTGCCGCGGCCGGGGCCTGGCCCTCGACATCCACCGGCCCTCGGTTTAGAGCAGCCCATGCGCTTTTTCCGGTACCCACTGCTCGCCTGCGCGCTCGTGGCCTGTTCCAGTTCGGATGAGGACGCCGCTGCGGAGCGTGCAGCCGGTATCACCAGCAGCGCAGAGCAGCTCGGGCTGGATGCGCCGCCGGACGTGGCGGGTCCGCCTGCGGACGCAGAAATCAGGCCCTCGGGGCTGGCTTCGCGCCGGCTGGTCGCAGGCAGCGGAAATCGCTTCCCGGGGGCGACGGACAGGGTGCGGGTGCACTACACGGGCTGGCTCACCAGCGGCGAGCGGTTCGATACCTCGCTGGATGGTGCGCCCGCGGAGTTCCCGCTGGATCGCGTGATCCAGGGCTGGACCGAGGGCTTGCAGCTGATGGTCGAGGGCGAGTCACGGCGCTTCTGGATTCCTGAGCAGCTCGCGTACCAGGGGCGCCGGGCTCCGTACGGGATGCTCGTGTTCGACGTTCAACTGCTCGCCATCCTGCCGAAATAGAGTCTCCGGCGCGGCTCGGAGCGCGCAAATCAGGCCGTGCCGAGGTTGGAAACCGACCGGGTTTCGGCTAGTCCTAGCCGCATGTCCCTACCGGAAGCCCTGCGAGATGATGTGCGTACCCTCGGTGCCCTGCTGGGCGAGGTGCTGCGCGAGCAAGCGGGGCACACCCTGTACGAGCGGGTGGAGCAGGTGCGCGCGCTCGCCAAGCGGGCCCGCGCCGGCGATGAGAAGGCGGCCGAATCGCTCAGCAATGTGCTCGGTGAGCTGCCCGTGGGCGAGGCGCTGCCAGTGGCGCGCGCCTTCTCGCTGTTCCTGCAGCTGGCCAACATCGCCGAGACGCACCATCGCCTGCGCACCGGCACCCCGCAGCCCTCGAGCAAGTCGCGCGCGGCGGTGCACGAGGGCCCTGGCCCGGGCGATTGCACGACGACCTTCCGCGAGCTGATCCGTGCCGGCGTCGCGCCCGAGCAGCTGCACGCCACGGTCTCTCAGCTGCGCATCGAGCTGGTGCTCACCGCGCACCCCACGCAGGTGCTGCGCCGCAGCTTGTTGCAGCGCTACAACGATATCGCCGCCACCCTCGAGCGCCGCGACGCGGGCATGGAGCCCCACTTCGAGGAGGCGCTGCGCCGGATGATCACCATCATCTGGGACACGGACGAGGTCATCCGCAAGAAGCCGTCCCCCGCCGAGGAGGCCAAGGGCGGTCTGACGGTGCTGGAGCAGGTGGTGTGGCACGCGCTGCCCGTGTGGCTGCGGCGGGTGGACGAGGCCTTGCGCGAGCACACCGGCCTGGGCCTGCCGATCGAGGTGGCGCCCGTGCGCTTTGGCTCGTGGATGGGTGGTGATCGTGACGGCAACCCCAACGTGACGGCGGAGCGCACGCTGGAGTGCCACCGCCTGGGGCGCTGGATGGCGGCGGACCTGTTCTACAAGGAAGTGGACGTGCTGCGCGGCGAGCTGTCGATGCAGTCGTGCAACTCGGAGCTGCGGGCCCGCGTGGGCGATTCGCGCGAGCCGTATCGCGCGCTGCTGCGCGAGGCGCGCGACAAGCTGCAGGCCACGCGCGAGCACATGCAGGCGCTGCTCGACGGAGAGACGCCCAGCGCCGTGCCCTACTACCACGACGAGCGCGAGCTCTGGGATCTGCTCATGCTCTGCTACCGCTCGCTCAACGACGTGGGGCAAGAGGTGGTGGCACGCGGGCGCCTGCTGGATCTGATCCGGCGGCTGCGCTGCTTCGGCCTGACGATGGTGCGGCTGGATCTGCGTCAGGACTCGGATCGCCACGCCGAGGCCATGGATGAGATCACGCGCTACCTCGGGCTCAAGCCGTACCTGGAGTGCTCGGAGCCGGAGCGCCAGGCCTTCCTCCTGAGCGAGCTGCAGAGCAAGCGGCCGCTGCTCTCGGAGGACTTTCCGCTGTCGGATGACGCGCGCGAGGTGGTGGATACCTTCCGTGTGGCTCGCCGCATCGGCCCGGAGGGCCTGGGCGCGTACATCATCTCGATGGCGCGCCAACCCTCGGACGTGCTGGCGGTGGAGCTGCTGCAGAAGGCAGTGGGCAATCCCTCTCCGCAGCGGGTGGTGCCGCTGTTCGAGACGCTGGACGATCTGGAGCGCGCTGGCTCGGTGATGCGGCAGCTGTTCCAGATGCCCTGGTACCACTCGCACATCAACGGCCAGCAAGAGATCATGGTCGGGTACTCGGACTCGGCCAAGGACGGCGGGCGGCTCACGGCCAACTGGTGGCTGTACAAGGCGCAGGAAGAGGTCGTGCGCGTGTGCCAGGAGCACGGCGTGCACCCCACGCTGTTCCACGGCCGCGGCGGCACGGTGGCGCGCGGCGGCGGGCCGACGCACCTGGCCATTCAGTCGCAGCCGCCCGGCTCGATCGACGGCAGCCTGCGCGTGACCGAGCAGGGCGAGATGATCCAGGCCAAGTTCGCCGACCCGCGCATCGCCGTGCGCACCCTGGAGACGTACGTGGCCGCCACCGTGGACGCCACCCTGGCGCCGCCGCGCGCGCCGGAGCAGAGCTGGCGCGAGCGCATCGAGGAGCTGTCACGCGTCGCCTGTGACGGCTACCGATCTATCGTGCGTGGCACGGACCGCTTCGTCGAATATTTCCGGCACGCCACCCCCGAGCAAGAGCTGGGCGCGCTCAACATCGGCAGCCGCCCGGCACGGCGCAAGCGCGGTGGCGGCATCGAGAGCCTGCGGGCCATCCCCTGGATCTTTGCCTGGACGCAGAACCGCCTGAACTTGCCGTCCTGGCTGGGGGTAGGGCGCTGCCTGGACCGCGCCTTCGCCGAGGGGCACCGGCAAGAGATCCAGCAGATGTACGCGGAGTGGCCGTTCTTCCGCGCCACGATCGATCTGATCGAGATGGTGGTGGCCAAGTGTGATCCCACCTCGGCCGCGCGCTACGATCGCCGCCTGGTGCCGGCGGACCTGCAGGGCCTCGGTGCCCAGCTGCGCAAGGATCTGCAGGTCACCATCGATCGCATCCTGGAGGTCACCGGCCACAAGCTGTTGCTGGAGACGTATCCCGAGGGGCGCCTCTCCCTGGAGGCGCGAAACCCGTACATCGATCCCATCAACCTGCTGCAGATCGAGCTGCTGCGCCGGCTGCGTCAGGCGGGCGAAGACCCGCCGCAGGAGGTCTGGGAAGCGTTCGTGATGACCGTCAACGGCATCGCTGCAGGCATGCGCAACACCGGCTGACACTGGCCACCTGCCGTTCGTGCGCAGCTAGTAGATGAAGTGCAGCTGCGCCATGCCAGTGGTGCGCGGAGGCAACCCCGAGCGTGCCTCCACGAGCAGCTGCGGGATCAGCTCGAACCACTGAAAGACCTGCCAGCTCGCTCCCAGGCCGGCGCGTGTCTTGCTGAGCAGGTTGCCCTCCAGGGGGGCGCGGTGGCCGAGCTCGACGTAGAGATCGAGCTCGGGTCTGACAAACCAGCCGAGCCGGAGATACTCCGCCAGCAGCGAGAACCTGGCCTGCGTGGCTCGAGCGCGCAGCTGCTGCGTGGCCACCTCCGCCAGGGCGTAGGCGGCGCCCGGCAGCGGCACGCGGGCGAAGAGGCTGCCGGCCAGGCGATCGCGCGCGGTGCTCGACGAGCCGAGCAGTGAAACGCCGAGCGCGCCGCCCGCGCTCCACTCTCTCGAGACGGTCAGCGCGGCGCCGCGCTCCTGCAGCTCCGGCGGCAGCCGGAGATCGCCGGCGAAGCCTGCGCCGAACAGCGACCACCCCTCCAGCTGCACGTCGAGCTCCAGCGCGTAGCTCTGGTCATATTTGTCGAAGCCAAAGTCCTCACGCACGTATTGCGTGTGGTCCGGCTGGCGCAGGCCAAACGGCAACACCAGCCTGCCGGCGCGCACCCCGAGCCCTCGCGCCACGGTCACGCCCAGCCAGTGCTCGCGCGAGAAGGGCGTCACCGGGGCGCCGCTGCCAGCCTGCTTGCGCGGGGTCAAGGTCGCGTACAACGTCAGCCGGGACAGCGCCACGGCTCCGCCGAGCTCCATCAACATCGGGATCAACGTGGGCCCGATCGTGGCGTCACCATCGCCGGCCAGCAGCGGCAGCAGTCGGACGTCCAGGCCGAGGTCCACCCTGGGCACGACCGGAGCCGCCGGGTCATACGGGAGCTCCTGCGCGGCCCAGTCGCTGGTGCCAAAGCTCGAGCTCACGTCGAGCGAGCTGCGCCCCCAGCTGTTGGGCAAGCCGCCTCCCGTGGGGGAGTGGTGGCAGTCGGCGCACGTGCCGTAGCCCTTGAAGGTGAGCTGGGGGTACGCGCTGGCGCGAGCGGAGCACGCCAGGATGGTCAAGACCAGCAGCAGGGGCACCAGCCGCACGGGCATCGGCAGCACAGGCAGAGCGCCTGACAGCGCTCCGCGGTTCCGGCGGCGGCTCATGGCGGAAAGGCCCCGCTGCAGTACCAGCTGCGGAAGGTGCGCAGGTCCGCGGAGCTCCAGGGCCTGCCTCGTCGCGGCATCTCGCCCGACGCCAGCACGGCATAGAACAGCTCGGGCCGCGCGCTGAGCTCCTCGTACACGAGCTCGGGCTGGTCCAGCCGGATGCCTCTACTCTGGCTCGACGCCGAGTGACAGGGCGCGCCCTGGCAGCCCTTGCCGCGCGGCGAGCGCAGGATCAGCGCCTGGAGGCTCGCGAAGTCGGCGTTGCCCGCGGGCAACACGTCATCACACGAGAGCTGCTCGTCAGCGGGGCCGGCGCAGGCACACAGGGCCGCGAGCAGCGCCGCGCGCGCAGCTTGAAGCTTTCCGCGCCAGTGGCCGCAACCGGCCCGGAGCGCACGAGTCAATCGCTCGCCATGCATCGAGAGCAGAGCTCCTCTCGCGCGCTCGTATCGACGCGCGAAGCGTGGCGCGCCCGTCGAGAGCTTCGCTCTCGGGCAGCGGCGCGCAGGTGGTGTTAGTGAGTGCTCACTAACTAATAGGCGGAACGAAGGCGGCTTGTCAAAGCCTTCGGCGCGGCCAGCGCCACGGGCTCCCGGCGCCGCGGCGCGGGCACCCGGCCGCGTCAGTGCAAAGCGCCGCTGCGCGCGCCACGGGCCTCCGGCGGTGCTGCGCGCCGCCGGCTCTGCCCGTCAGGGCTCAGTCGGTGGTGACCTCGAACGAGTCCCAGACGTTCTGGCGCGCCGTGAGGTCGCGATCGGCCACCGTGGTCACGATGACGATGATGACGAAGCTGGGGCTCTGGCGCGGCGTGACCGCGATCACTGCCGTGCGTGCGCCGGTGGAGCCGCAGTTGCTCCAGTTCTGGCGCGGTCCGCTGTACAGCGCGTCGGTGTAGCTGTCGGCCGCGTCGCGCGTACACAGTGCGGATAGATCGAACTCTGCCAGGCGGGCCGCGGCGTCGATCGGTGCCACGTTGGTCGCGGCGAACGACACGCCCGGAATGTCGAAGCGAGTGCTGAAGCGCGCCGTGTCGCGCGAGATCAGCAGGCGCGGACCGAGGACCGTACCGGCAGCGTTGCGCCAGGGACCGTCGTCGATCTGGTTCCACTCGCGGGGAACGCTCAGGTTGTCCAGGTTGAGCCCCAGCGCAGCCGCCTCTGGAGCGTCGACGAAGGTGTACGCCGGACCGCTGAGCACGTCCGCCGGTGGCGCTGGCACTCCGGGTGGAGTTACCGGCGGGGTCACGGGCGGCCCGACGGGTGGCACCGGCGTTGTCAAGCAAGTCATCACCCGGACGTCACACAGCGCTGGATCCCCGCAGTCCGCCACCGGCTCGAAATCCGTCTGGTCCGCCTTGCACACCTCGAGCACGCTGCCCGTGCAGCGCCGCTGGCCCAAGGTGCATGCCGGTGGCAGACACATCTGCAGCCCTGCGCGGCACAGCGCGTCGCTCACGCAGCGATCCATCAAGGTCCAGCCGGCGCTGTCCTCGTTGCACATGCGCAGCGCGCGGCCCTCGCAGGCATACTGACCTGCCGTGCAGGTCTGCGTCTCACAGCGGGCCTGACCCGGCACGTCCTCCCGGCACAACGTCGCGCTGGCACAGACCATCCCGGTCGGCGCAAAGCCCATGCGATCACTGCGGCACTGTTCCAGTTGGGCGCCATTGCAGCGGCGATCGCCCGGGTTGCAGACGATCGAGCCGCAGGTCTCCTGCCCGCGGGTGGCGTTGCACGAGGCCGCGGAGTCACAGCGCTGGACCAGCGTGAACCCCGTCTGATCCTGGTTGCACACCACCAGATCGCCCGTCTCCGAGCACTCGTATTGCTGCGGCTCGCAGACCTTGGGCCTGCACAGCCCCTCGATCGAGTCGCACAGCCCCGCGCTGTCACACTGAGCGACCAGCGCCCAGCCGTTGCCGCCGGGCGAGCACTGCTGCAGCAGATCCGCGGAGCAGCGGAAGGAGCCGGGCGCGCAGCTGGCGCAGTTGCCGGCGTCGGCGCCGCACAGGGGCAGCGCGATGCTGGGCGGCGCATCGCCGAGCACCTCCACACCGCCCATCACCTGCAAGCAGCCGGCGGACAGCGCGAGAGCCGTCAGTGCAGTCCAGGAGCGCGATCGGGGTACAGACACTCGGCGTACTGTGAAAGCAAAGAGCAGGGAGCGCCAGGAGACATCACCCGCGCGCTCTTCCTCCGGCCATGGTGTGCCGAGCGCTGCTGCCGCCCCGCTTCGGCGCAGCGCGCGTAGCGTGGGGCCATGGGTGATCATCATCAGTCTCCCAGAGCTTCGCTGATATAGCCGAAGCTCCATCGTGGCGCCAAGCCTTGCCTCCGGGCGGCTGGGGGGGCAGGGTTGGACCGCGTGACAGCCGTTGAATCCATGCACAGGCCGCGGCCGGCGGGCCTCTGAGAGCGCATGTCCTCCGGTCCAGCACGAGCTCGCGCGCGCCACGGCCACGCAGCCACGAGCCACGCAGCCACGAGTCGCGCAGCCAAGAGCGGCGAGGCCCTGTCTGGAACAGAGGTCGAGGTCGAGAAGCTGATCGCGGAGGGCAACGCTCTGGCCCGCCTAGCGGACGGGCGGGTCGTGATCGTGCAAGGGGCGCTTCCGGGAGATCGCATCACCATCGAGCGGGCCAGCGAGAGCAAGGGGCTGGTGCGCGTGCTGGCCCATCGCGTCAGCTCGCCTTCGCCCCTGCGCGTGGTGCCGGCGTGTCCGGTGTTCAGTGAGTGCGGCGGCTGTGACTGGATGATGCTGCGTGCGGACCAGCAACCAGAGCACAAGCTCGCCGTCTTGCGAGAGGCGCTGCTGCGCACCGCCAGGCTCGACTGGTCGGGGCGGGACATCCCCATCGTCAGCTCGCCCTCGCCGCAGGGCTACCGGCGTCGCATCCGGCTGCAGGTGGCCGGCGGTCGCATCGGATTTTTTGCGCGCGCGTCGCACCAGCTGGTCGAGCCGGAGCATTGCCAGGTCAGCTCGCCCGCCTTGAATCTGGCGCTGACCGAGCTGCGGCAGCTCACCCGCCGCCAGCCCGCCGCGCTCGGCTGGGTGCGCTCTCTGGAGCTGCGCGAGGCGTGTGACGGCAGCCTGTCGTTGTACCTGGAGCCCGCTCCAGGCGTGCCACCCGCCGAGCTGCAGCTCTCGGGTACGCCTCCGCTGCAGGTCTGCGTGGGAGCTGCCGCTGCCGAGTCGATGGCGCTCTGGCAGCGCTTCGAGCTCACGCCGCAGGTGTACCTGCTGGCTCCGCCCGGCTGCTTCACCCAGGTGCACTGGCAGCTCAACCGCGCGCTCGTCGCGCAGGTGGTGGCCGGTGCTCGCGCGCGTGGCGCCACCAGCTTTCTCGATGCCTACGCGGGCTGCGGCAACTTCGCGTTGCCGCTGCTCGGCGCGGGCCTCTCGGGCAAGGCCATCGAGTCGCATCCGCTCGCCATTCGCGCCGCGAGCGAGGCTGCGCGCCGCCAGGGGCTGCCGGCGCAGGGCTTTCTCAGCGGTGACAGCGCAGCCCGAGGCCGCGAGCTGCTGCGACAGGGGCAGCGCTTCGATCTGGTGTTGCTCGACCCGCCACGTGCCGGGGTCAAGCACGGGCTGGCAGAGCTGGCAGCCCTCGCGCGCGGTTGGCTGGTGATGTGCTCGTGCAACCCGGTCACCCTCGCGCGCGATCTGAAGGCGCTGCTGGAGCAGGGCTTCGTGCTGGAGGAGCTCACGGCGTTCGACATGTTCCCGGAGACGCATCACCTGGAGACGCTGGTCTGGCTGCGCGCACCGCGAGAGGGCGCGAGCGCTGGCGGCGCCTGAAGCAGTCGCTCTTCTCTGCGCAGCGTCCCGCCGCGGGACCGAGCCGGCATTTTCCGGATTTTTCCAGGAGCCAGAGCCAGCCCCGAGCCGGACTGCCCCGGCGGCGCTTGTCGCTGTGCGGGCCAGCTCGTATAAGGTCTCGTTCGCGGCAAGGCCTGAAACATGCGCGTATTGCTCATCGGAGGAACCGGCTCGTTCTCCAGCCGAGTCACGGAAAAGGCGCTGCAGCGCGGGCACGAGGTGCTGGTGTACGCGCGCGGCCTGCGCCCGCTGGCGGCCGGCATCAACGCGCGGCTGTTTCGCGCCGAGCGCCGTGCCCTGCGCGAGCACGCGGCGGAGCTGGCTCGCTTCGCGCCCGACGTGGTGGTCGATTCGATCTGCTTCAACGCCGCTGACGCGGAGGACCTGGTCGCGTTGTTTCCGAACGTGCGCCGCCTGGTGCTGATCAGCACGGTGGACGTCTATGGTGAAGACATCGGCGCTGCGCCCGTCACGGAGGAGCGCACGCCACAGCCGGTCACGCCGTATGCCAGCGGTAAGGCCGCTGCAGAGCGCGTGATCCTCGCGGGCCCGGGGGCGCGGGCCACGGTGATCCGCCCCAGCCATATCCTGGGGCGCGGCTTCTTGACCACCAGCCTGTGGGGGCGCACTCCGTACCTCGTTAGCCGCCTGCAGCAGGGCAAGGCCATTCCCGCGATCGACGGCGGTCGCAACGTGCTCACCCCGGTGTACGCGGTGGACGCCGCCGAGTGGGTGGTGCGCAGCTTCGACAGCACGGCGGCGGACGGGCAGATCTTCAACGCCGTGGGCGGCGAGACGATCACGCAGAAGCGCTACTACGAGTGCATCGCGCAGGTGCTGGGCGTACCGCTCACGCTCTATCCGGTGCCATCGCAGCTCTTCAAGCGCTACTTCGACGCGCCGTCACAGTTCAATTGGCATCGCCCGTACAGCTGTGCCAAGGCCAGCGCGCGCCTGGGACACGCGCCCCTCGGCACCCCGGAGGTCATGCTGGACGAGACGGTGCAGCACATGCTCAGCCAGGGGCTGGTGCGCGACTGCATGGAGCAGCCCTTCGACGACAGGCTGATCGGGCTGCTGCAGCGTCACGCGGAGGAGCTGGGCGCGCTGCTGGAGGCGCGAGCGCTCGAGGCCAAGTTGCCCGAGGCCAAGTTGCCCGAGGCCAAGTTGCCCGAGGCCAAGTTGCCCGAGGCCAAGTTGCCCGAGGCCAAGTCGCCCGAGGCCAAGTCGCCCGAGGCCAAGTCGCCCGAGGCCAATTCTCTCCCGAGCAGGTCCCCCCAGAGCCGAATTCCCGAGAGCAGGCCTCCTGAAAGCAGGGCGCTGCCGGCTCGGGGCAAGAGCTGATACGTGAGCGGCTTGCCAGAACCGAGCGCGAGTGCGCTCGCGGAGCTGCGCCGGGGTTGTGAAGCAGCCGGCTTCGATCTGCTGCAGCCGCTGCAGGTGGGCTGGTACAACGCGGCCGTCAGCGGCAGCCTGCGCCTGGAGGATTTCGGCTCGCCCCAGCACCTGGCGGTCGTCATCGCCAACACGCGCGCGCTCTGGCCCACGTTCCTGGCGGCGCTGCGCGCCGAGCCGGAGCTGCTGGCGGCGCCTCATCCGCTGTATCGCTACACCGAGCGCACCATCAGCGCCGCTTGCGCCGGGCTGCCGCAGCCGCTGAGCTTGCGCTGGTCGCACGCGGGTGGGACAGGGCTGGTGGCCATGCAGCGCCTGGCGCACGTGGCGGGCCTGGCCTACCTGAGCGAGAGTCAGCTCAGCGTGCACCCGCTGTACGGCCCCTGGATCGGGCTGCGCGCCGCGCTCTCGTTCGCGCTGCCCGGGCCCAGCGGGCCCGCGCCGGAGTTGCCACAGCCCTGTGGCAGCTGCGCAGGGCAGTGTCGGCCCGCGTTCGAACGCGCGCTCGGGTCAGCCAGGGCCGCCAGCTCCGCGGGCCTGCAGCAAAACGTGGAGCAGAACTGGCAGCTCTGGCTCGCCTGCCGCGACGCTTGCTCGACCGGGCGCGCCCATCGCTACGGCGACGACCAGATCCGCTACCACTACCTCAAGGACCGCCAGCAGCTGCGGCAAGCCTGCCTGGCGTCATCAGCATCGGATTGAGTTGCAGCAATGAAGGTCGTCGATCGTGCGGCGCTGGGCCAGCAGTTCCAGCTGGGAGTCGCCACTTCCTCGTATCAAATTGAAGGCGCCGTGCAGGCCGACGGCCGCGCCCCCAGCATCTGGGACACCTTTGCGCACGTGCCCGGAAAGATCCGGGATGGCTCGAGCGGAGACGTCGCCTGTGATCACTACCACCGCATGGCGGAGGACGTGGCGCTGCTGGCCTGGCTGGGGGTGGATGCGTACCGCTTCAGCATCGCCTGGCCGCGGGTCGTGCCGCAGGGCAGGGGGCAGGTCAACCAGCGCGGCCTCGACTTCTACGAGCGGCTGGTGGACGCGCTGCTGGAACGAGGCATCGCGCCCTGCGCCACCCTGTACCACTGGGATCTGCCCGAGGCGCTGGAGCGCGGCGGCGGCTGGCTCTCGCGCGACACGGCGCAGGCGTTCGCCGACTATTCGGCAGCCGTGGCGGCCCGGCTGGGGGATCGCGTGGCGCTCTGGCTCACCCACAACGAGCCCTGGTGCCAGGCCTTCCTCGGTTACGAGCTGGGCTACTTCGCGCCCGGCAAGCGGGATCTCGCTCAGGCGTTGACCTGCGCGCATCACCTGTTGCTCTCTCACGGGCTCGCCGTCTCCGCGCTGCGCAGCCAGGTGCGAAGCCCGCTCGGCATCGCTCCCAACTTCATGCCGGCTCACCCCGCGAGCAGTGCAGCGGAGGACGTGGCTGCCGCAGCCCGCCAGGACGCCTACTTCAACCGCTGGTTCATCGAGCCCGCGCTGGGCCTGGGCTACCCGGCGGAGCTGCTCTCTCGCTGCGGGGAGCTCTTGCCGCACGGCGCCGAGCGCGATCTCGAGCTGATCGCGCAGCCCATCGACGTGGTGGGTGTGAACTACTACGAGCGCAGCGTGGTGCGGCACGCCGCCGGCAGCGGCTGGCTGGAGGTGGGACGTGTGCGGGAGAGCGAGCTGCCGCGCACCGCCGATCGCGAGATCTATCCCGCCGGGCTGCTGGAGGTGGTGGAGCGTTTGCACCGCCAGTACGGGGTGAAGCGCATCGTGATCACCGAGAATGGCGCGGCGTCTACCGCCGACGAGGCGGTGGTGGACGGTGGGGTGCGCGATCCGGTGCGCGTGGCCTTCCTGCGGGAGCACCTGGAGCAAGTGGTGATCGCACGCCAGCGCGGCGTGCCGGTGGAAGGCTTCTTTGCCTGGTCACTGCTGGACAACTTCGAGTGGGCCGAGGGCTACACGCTGCGCTACGGCGTGGTGCACGTGGATTTCGAGACGCAGCGCCGTACGCCCAAGGACAGCGCGCTGTTCCTGCGCAGCCTGCGGCGCCCCGGCAGGTGAGCGGCCGCCGAGCGGCGCAGGCCTGCAAGAGCCTCAGGAGCCGTGCAGCAGCTCGGCGCCAGGCGAGCGGGAGCCCTGGCTGGCTTCCTCCCAGGCTGGTGCCGGGCCGTCCACGCCGGAGCGCCACTGGCGCTGCACCATGGTGTGGTAGACGCCACGCCGTTCCATCAGCTCGGCATGAGTTCCGACCTCCACGGCGCGGCCGCGCTCCAGCACCACGATCCTGTCGGCGTCCACCACCGTGCTCAGGCGGTGGGC
>JAICQL010000400.1 GCA_025937895.1 Polyangiaceae bacterium
CCCAGCGCATCGGCCGCATTCTCCGCCCCGCGGAGCACAAGTGCGCGATAGCGTACGAGCTCGTCACCCTGGATACGATCGATGAGATGCGCGTGCGCGCGCGAAGGAGAGCGCTTGCTGCCCGCCCGGCTGCTGCTCGTCGCCACGCCTGAGCCCGGCTCCGGCCGGGTCGTCCCTCGCTATCTCGGCGAGCGTGATGAGGTCTGGGTGCGCTGCGTGCTGGACCTCTTCGATGGCTATGTTGGACGGAGCATCGGCGAGCGGGACGCCGAGCTGCCCGGGAGAGTCCGCGCCATCGCAGGCCAGCATGGCATCTCCGCGCGCGCCGCGGACGGCGTGGCGCACGTGCTAGCCCGAAGGTTCCCGACCGAGATAGACACACGGCTCGTGCCCGCCGCCGTCCGAGCCGTGGTGTTCGAAGAAGCTGGCCGCGATGATACACTGGACCGCGACAGCGCCCTGGCGCGCGCCGCTGCGCGCGTCACCGCCAGCGCGAGCGAAGTGGAGCACGCGCTGTTCGCCGATCGACCCGCGCGGCGGCGCATCACCGCGCCCGCCGCGCCCCCTTCCGCTGCGGCCACGGTGGAGCTGTACAACCTCGCGCTCGTGCAAGGCCTGCTGCAGCGCAGCGAGCAGGTCTCGGTCGAGGTGCGCGAGCACGTGCGCGCCGTGGTTCGCTTCGCCAAGCTCGCCGGTCTGCTCTGCACCTACTCCCTCGGCGAGCGGGGCACCCGGTTGGAGGTCTCCGGCCCACTCTCCATCCTTCGCCACACCACCAAATACGGCTTCGCCCTGGCCTCGTTTTTCCCCGCCGTCGTCGCCACCCCCGGCTTCCGGATGCAGGCGCGCTGCATCCTCGGCCAAGAACCGGCGCTCGTACGGATTGACGCCTCGGACCGGATCGCCAGGACCCATCAGCTGCCGCGGGACGCCGACAGCGCCATCGAGCGCGCGCTGGCGCGTGATCTGCGGCGCCTGGCCACGCAGTGGACCTTGTCGCGCGAAGCGTACGCGCTGGCGCTGGGCAGCAGGTCCGTGTTCCCCGACTTTGCGCTGCACCACCCCGCCGGCTTCACGATCCTGGTGGAGGTGGTCGGCTTCTACACGCCCGAGTACTTGCGCTCGAAGCTCGAGGCCCTGCGCGCGGCGGCGTCTCGCCCGCTGATCGTGTGCATCGACGAGACCCTCGCCTGCGCAGACGGCGAGCTGCCCGGAGCCGTGCTCCGCTTCCGACGGCGCATCGATGCGACGAAGCTGATCGAGGAGGCGGAGCGCCTGCGCGAGGCGTGCGCCAGCACGCCGTTGGTGCCGCACCCCGGCCGCCTGCGATAGCTCCGCGGGCTAGCGAACGGCCGGATCCGCATCATTTCCAAGGTGACGGGCCAGCAACGGGCGGAGGCGTGGCGTCGCTCCTGGACGGGCCACGAGCAGCGACTGCCGCCATCCGGGAAATGGCTGGGAATATTGGCACTAGCAGGGACCGGATCGCGCTGCCCTTCGAATTGATTGTACTGTTGGCGATACGGGGGTTGAGCCCGGGCTGCCCCATGCCCTTTGGTGACGATGTCGCAGAACTGGCCCTCCGCGGCCCTTGCACGGGAACGCGCAGTCCCGAAATGTGCTATATGCTTCGATGGTTGCCATGTCTTCCTCCTTGCCAGAGATCGCGCGAGCTCGTTTGGCGGATCCCGTCGTGGAAGCCTACAAGCGCGACATCGATCGAACTTTGCTCCGCAAGAACCTGAAGCTTTCGGTCGAGGATCGATTTCTTCAGCTCATGGAGCTTCAGGCGTTCGCGCTGGAGCTCCGGCGAGCAACCAAGGCGGGTCGACGAGCGAATAGATGATCGATTTTCGGGCAGCTCTGCGAGCGCTGTGCCAGGCCAACGTCAAGTTCATCCTCGTTGGTGGTGCTGCCGCCACTGCGCATGGGTCTGCCCGACTCACACAGGATCTGGACATCGTCTATGAACGGTCGTCCGAGAACCTGCAGCGCGTGGTGTCCGCGCTCGCCGAACTGCAGCCGTACTTGCGTGGTGCTCCGCCAGGTCTGCCATTTGTGTGGGGGGTGAGGACCCTGGCGATGGGCCTCAACTTCACGCTGACGACCACGCTTGGTGACCTCGACCTGTTGGGCGAGATCACAGGCGGTGGACGCTACGAGGATATCGCGGACCACACGATCGAGATTGAGCTCTTTGGCGTGCGCTGCAGATGCCTCGATCTGCCCAAGCTCATCGAGGTCAAGCGAGCTGCCGGGCGTCCAAAGGACATCGAGGCCATCGCGGAGCTCGAGGCCATACTCGAGGAACAGCTCCTTGCGCCGTGATGGCAGCCCAGGAACACCCTATTCAGCTCGAGCGCTGGAAGATCCGCCGCCCCACGCGCTCGATGTGTTCCTGCAGCCCGTGCCGCAGCCCTGTGTAGGAAACGACGTCTAAGGAGTATGGGAGAGGCAGCTCGTCCAGCTCACCCGCTATGCTAGCGATCAGCCGCTCGTCGAGCTCTCGGTATAGCGCCAGGTCCACGTCGGATTCAGGACGATGACGCCCTTGGGCACGAGAGCCAAAAACGCAGGCTTCTCGGACCTCCGGGTGGCGCCCCAGCCCCCACGCTCTAGCGGTCGAGTGCTCCGGAAGGGGTTGAGCCCCTACCGGTCAGCGATCGACCGCTTCGAATGCCTCCGCTCAGCGCAACGAGGAGCGAATGCAGGCGTTGGTGCAGGCGTCGCCGGACAGCAGGTTGCCGTCGTCACACTGCTCGCCGG
>JAICQL010000191.1 GCA_025937895.1 Polyangiaceae bacterium
CCGGGGACCCTGCTGTGAAACCTGGCTGTGCAACTCAGCTCTGCAACTCAGCTCTGCAACTCAGCTCTGCAACTCAGCTGTGAATCTCGGCCGTGAATCTCAGCGGTGAAACTCGGCAGCAATGCCAAGCAGCAATTCCCAGGAGCCATGCGAGCAATGACTCCCAGCGCTGAAACCTGGCCGTGAAATCTGCCCGCCCCCCAACCCGCGTGAAGTCGTGAGGAACGTGAGCATTCGAGTGAAGTCTGACCCCGTGAACGCCGTGGAATATTTCGTCCTCATTCTGAAGAAGATTCAGGGCAGCGTCTGGTCCGAAGTTGGCCGCACCCAGCTATGTCCCACCCTGGCGTGGCTGGCAGAGCAACATGGCAGTGGGCAATATGAGCTGCGCCTGCAGCTCGGCTCGCGCGTGCTCTGCATCTGCAAGGCGGACGCGGAGGCCGCGGCCAACGATGGCAAGAGCGAGGCTGTGCGCGGCGCGGGCGAAGCATACGGCGGCGCGCGCCGGCTCAGCGCGCCGGGCAGGTTGCCCAACTCGCTGAGCCAGCGTGAGGAAGAGGCCCCCCTGTCCGATGCTAGCTGGCTGCGCGCTGGTAACGCGCATGTCCCAGCAAGAACTGTCCTTCGTGGAACTGTTCCGGGCTTAGCTCGGTGATCCCGTTCTCCGACAGCTCCAGCACCCGGGTCGCCACCTGCGAGACCATCTGGCGATCGTGGGTGACGAACAGCGCCGTGCCCTCGTAGCGCGCCAGGGCGTCCGTCAGTGAGCGGATCGCCTCCAGGTCCAGGTGGTTCGTGGGCTCGTCCAGCAGCAAGACGTTCGGCTTCATCAGCATCAGGCGCGCCAGCAAGAGGCGCACCGTCTCACCGCCGGAGAGCACCTTGGTCGGCTTCAGCGGCTCGTCCTTGGTGAACAGCAGGCGCCCGAACAGCGCGCGCAGGTTCTCCTCGTCTGTGCCCTCGTTCCAGCGCCATAGCCACTGGTGGGCGGTCTCGTTGCTCTTCTCGATCAGCTCCGCGTGGTCCTGCGGCAAGTAGCCGATGGATGCCTCGTAGCCCCACTCCACCTTGCCGGCGTCCGGCTGCACCTCGCCCTTCAGCAGGCGCAGCAGCGAGGTCTTGCCGATGCCGTTGCGGCCCACCAGGGCGATGCGATCGCCGCGGAACACCGACAGGTTGAACTCGCTGGTGATGGTGGTGTCGCCGAAGCGCTTGCTCAGGTGCTCCACGTTCAGCACCTGCTTGCCGCTGGGGCGCTTGAGCTCGAAGCGGATGAAGGGGCGCTGGATGTTGGAGCGCTTCAGATCATTGAGCGCTTGCTGCTCGCGGCCCAGCTGCTTCTCACGGCTCTTCACCTGGCTGGCGCGCGAGCCCGCGCGAAAGCGCTGCACGAACTCCTGCAGCTGGCTGATGCGCTTCTGCCGGGCCTCATTGGCCAGCTCCAGCGAGCCACGAGCCTGCGCCTTGGCGCTGACCATATCGTCGTAGTTGCCGTTGTAGACGATGATCGTCTCGTAATCGATGTCCGCGATCTTGGTGCAGACCTCGTTCAGAAAGTGTCGATCGTGGCTGATCACCACCAGCGCGCCATTGAAATCCTGGAGGAAGCCCTCCAGCCAGCGAATGCTGGCGATATCCAGCGCGTTGGTGGGCTCATCCAGCAGCAGCGCCTCGGGGTTGCCGAACAGCGCCTGCGCCAGCAGCACGCGCACCTTGTCACCACCCTGCAGCACGCTGAGCAACTCGGTGTGATAGCGCCGCTCGATGCCCAGGCCCTCCAGCAAGCTCTCCGCCTGAGTATCGGCGGTGTAGCCATCCTCTTCGGCGATCACGCCCTCCAGCTCGCCCAGCCGCACGCCGTCGTCATCGGTCAGCGCGTCGCCCTTGGCGAGCAACTGCTCTTTCTCGCTCAGCGCCTTCCACAGCGCCGGGCTGCCCATCATCACCACGTCGATCACACGGTGCTGGTCAAACACCGTGTGATCCTGGCGCAGGATGCCGAAGCGCCGCGGCAGCTGCACGTGGCCTGACATGGGCTCCAGCTCACGCGCCAAGATCTTCATGAACGTGGACTTGCCCGCCCCGTTGGGGCCCGTCAGGCCGTAGCGCTCGCCCGCATTGAACGTCACGTTCACGCCGTCGAACAACATGCGAGCACCGAAGTTCATCGTGACGTCGTTGACAGAGATCATCGTCATTCCTTGCCTGAGCGCAGTTGCGCCCGAAAAATGCGCGCGGACCCTAGCAGACGTGGCCTGGCTCGCCCGCTCAAAATTCGCGTATAGCGGGGTGAATCACTCAGACGGCCAGAAACCAGCCAGCTCAATTCCGGTCTGACGCGAAAAGCCGAGCATCAGACCGTGAGCGCCGATCTGCGCCGACGGCCTGCAGCAGCGCCGAGCGCGCGCAGGCGCTCTGCCACGGCGCACGCTACTGCGCGGCCACCACATGTCGGAGCGCGCGCCGCGCTCTCCCGAAAGCTGTGGCTCGTGCGCGCATGCAGCGCGACGGCACGAGCGCCGTTCGTGCACGCACATCGTAGCCCGTTCCGATCGCGCACGACAATCAGCACGCACGAGCGCAGCGCGGGCGCGGGCGCTCTCATGCGCAGCGGCCTCGAACCGTACAGAACAGATGGGGAGCAGACCATCACGCGCATGCAGCGAAACATCGCACATTTGGCTTTTTTCGGCGTTTCACTGGGTCTTCAGTGGACGTCAGGATGTGCGGCAGCACCCGCTGGCACGCAATCACCCGCAGAGTCACCCGCAGAGTCACCCGCACAGTTGCCGGCAGCAGAGCCAGGCAGCATCGAGCACCGCGCGCCCGCTGCCGAGCAGGCCAGCATGGTGCGCGTCTCGTCGAGCTCCGGCGCTCCGCGCAGGGTCTTGCCCTGGCTCAGCCCAAATCACGTGGCTGCAGCCGTGCGCCAGCAAGAGCCCGCGTTCGTGGCCTGTCAGGAGTTCAACAATGATCCGAGCGCACGCAACGGCGCAGTGACGGTCGGTTGGTTGGTTGATCCAGATGGAAGCGTAACGGAGGTGACCCTGGGCCGCTCCACGTTCGCGAGCGATCTCGTGAACCAGTGCGTGCTCTCGGTGGCGCGCCAGGTCACCTTTCCCGCGTCGGCTTCCTCGGCGCAGGTGTCCTGGACCATCCGCCTGCGTGGCTCCGAGCGAGGGCCGTTCGCGGAGGCCGCGGGCTATCGCCGCAACGGCCGCTGAGCGCGGCGAGAGCGCGCGATGAGGCAGCTCTGACAGAGCGCGGGGAGAGCGCGGACGGCACGGGCTTGCCTGCTGGCTGAAAGCTCTCTAAGCGAGGACGATGGGTATTTCACCCGACGAGTTTCGATCCGCGCTCGGTCGCTGGCCGAGCGGGGTGAGCGTGGTCACCTCGCTCGGGCGAGAGCCGGTGGGTATGACCGTCTCGGCGTTCTTCAGTGTCTCGCTGGCGCCGCCACTGGTGGGTGTGTGCCTGGATCAGAAGTCCGCCACCTTGCCGGTGATCCTGGCCTCGCGCGCGTTTGGCGTGAGCGTGCTGTCGACCGAGCAATGGGCGCTGAGCGAGCGCTTCGCCTCCAAGGCGGACGAGCACCTGCGCTTCCTGGGGCTGCCGCTGGCTGACGTGCCGGGCGCCCGCAACCCCCTTCTGGAAGGGGCGGTGATGCATCTCGATTGCCTGCTGCAGGCCACCCACGAGGCGGGGGATCACCTGCTGTGCGTAGGCAGCGTGCAGATCGCACTGTCTCACCCTGGTGAGCCACTGCTGTTTCACGGCTCCCGCTATCACCGCCTGGGCGCCCTGGGCTAGGCGGCAGCCACGAGCAGGGGGAGCCTGGCTCCGGAACCGCCGTAGAAAAGCCTTGAGCTCGGCCAGGCTTTGGTCAAACCTTCGCCGTCTTCGTAGCCCGGATAGCTGAGGGCCTCGTTCCGCCGGGGGGAGTCACGCGAAGATAGCCAGCGCCACGCCGTTGACCTGTTGGCCGAATTCCGTTCGCTGAGTTCCTTCGTTGAATTCCGTTCACAGCAGCTCAATCCATGTCCGTCTCGGCACCTCGAGAGTCGCAGCAGCGCGGGCTCAGCTCGGCCCGCAGGAAGCCAGCCGTTCCGGGGCACAACTTCTACATGGCAACGTTTGACTTGGGTTACAGGACACTTGTGAGGAGCGCCGGAAGTCCCGTTTCTATGGTCACGGCCGCGGCGCGCAGCAACTGCAGGGCGCCGGGGGCTGAGGTGCAGCTACCAGACATTTTCGAGTCGAGCAGCGGTCCGTGGGCGAGCTGAAGATTAGGTACGACGGGCAGGACTATCCGCTCACGCAGCGTCAAACCCTGGTGGGGCGCTCGCGGCGTTGTGTCATCGTGCTCAATAGCCGGCTGGCCTCGCGCGAGCACTGCGTGCTGGAGCGCTCGGGTGCCGCGCTGACCCTGATCGAGCTCGGCAGCAAGAACGGCACCTGGGTCAACGGCGAGCGGGTGACCCGCCGGCGCCAGCTGGCCAAGGGCGATGAGATCCGCATCGGCAGCGATCACATGGAGGTGGTCGAAGAGGCGCGCGCTCACGAGCCGGAGCCTCGCCGCCAGGTGGAGACGCAGCGCATGGCGCGCAAGCCCTCGGACGAGCAGTTCGAGGACGACTCGACCGCCACCGTGGACCACGCCTCCGTGCTGGATCTGGCCGAGGTGCTGCTGGAGACTGCCGGTGGCCCCGAGCAGCGGCCGCAGACCACGCGGGTGATCCTGGCCGCGGTGGATGAGCTGCTCGACCACGCGGGCCTGACCCAGCCCTACCTGGGGCCGGAGGAAGAGCGGCGCCTGCGCTCCATCGCCGATCGCGTGCAATCCTGGTGGCCCGACGGCTCGCTGACGGCGTGGCGCCAGGGCCTCGAGAGCCGCCTGGCAGCGGCCGGGCGCCGCCGCTAGTCAGCTTTCAGCTTTGCCGGGGCGCCGCGCGAGCGACGCGCTCACGCCAGGTTCCCGCGCTCGAGCAGCTCGGCCACGGCTCTGCGCAGCGCGGACAGCGCCTTCTCGCTCAGCCCCTGAAACTCGGCGCCGCAGATGCCGCGCGCACGATGGCGCACCAGGGCGGAGACCCGCACGGGCTCTGCCTCTGGAGTGCTGATGCGCAGCTCCAGCGCTTCGTTCAAGCCGTAGCCATCGACGGGAGGCTCGATCAGGATGCCGACACCGCCCAGGCTCAAGTCCACCACTTGAACGCGCGAGAACACGGCACCCTCCACGACCTCCACGCTGACGTCGTAGTCGCCGGCAGGACGCACGCGAACGTGTTTGCGACGATCCCAGTTGGTCTCTTGCTTGTTCGGCACCAACGCAAAGCCTAGCAGACTCCAAGCCGTAGCAAGGACGGATCCAAGCTGTAGGCCGGGGTGGGATGCCGGCGCGTGCTCACTGCCGCGGTCGCTGCCAGGGCGCAGGCTTGGCGCTCAGGCGTGACAGAAGGCGCGGATCTCGTCGCGCCGGCGCATGGCGTCTCTCCGCCCCAGCTCGATGACTTGCTGAGCAAAGCCGCCATCAAACAGCAGATACGTCGCCCAGTCCGCGTTGCCCTCCTCGGCCGCGGTACGAAGCAAGCGGCGAGCCACCAGGCCGATATCGAAGCGCCGCAGGTTCTCCTTCAGGTACTGCGCCGCCAGCTTGGCGATGTCCTGGGAGGGCACGAACACCAGTGTTTCGATATGCCGGTAGGAGGCGCCGCGCCGCCGGACCATGCGCTGCTGCAAATCGCGCCCGATGCGCGGCTCCAGCCCGCGCTGGTGGATGTCGACCAGATCGTTGATGCGCGCCAGGATCTGCAGGTCGTAGGCGAGCGGATCGACCAGCAGCGCGTTGAGCACCTTGCCCGTCAGGAACGCGAGCGAGGGATAGGTCGCCAGTGTCTCCGGGGAGGGAGCGGTGCTGGCGCGATCCACATACGTGGTGGACACGATCACCAGCCGCTCCGCGCCAGCGCGGATGACCGGCGCGATCGGGGTGTTCAGGCGCAGCCCGCCGTCACAGTAGAACTCGTTGCCCACGCGGCGCGCCGGGAACAGGAGCGGGATGGCCGTGGACGCCAGCACGTGATCGAGCGCCACCGGCTCCAGCGCGGCAGCGCGCCGCGGATCCTTCGACTGCCGGTACACCATGCCTGGCGCGAGCTCACAGAAGATGGTGGTCTTGCCCGTGGCCACCTGCAGCGCGGCGATGAACAGCCCCTTGAGCGTGCTGTCGCGCACGTTGGTGTGCAGCTGCTCGAAATCGATCGTCTCCTGCACCAGCGCCTCCAGCGGGGCCGGGTTCAAGAGTGAGGTGCCGAGCCGCTGCTCCTCCTTGGCAGGCGGCATGGTGCCGCGAAACAGCTGCCGCACGAAGCTCAGCAGCTGCGGGCTGAACACGCGCGAGAAATCCATGCCCGTCCAGGAGCTGATCAGGCTGTCCAGGTTCAGGCTGGGCGCGTGAGCGTTGGCCGCCACGAAGGCCGCGTTGATCGCTCCGACGGAGGCCCCCGCCGTGATCTGAAATGGGCTGGGGACATGGGTGCTGCCGCCCAGCGCCTCCAGCAGACCAGCGATGATCCCCACCTCGTAGGCGCCGCGCATGCCGCCGCCGGACAGCACCAGGGCGGTCATCCCCTCCAGACCATGCGAGCTCTTGGGTGGGTGGTCCGCTTTCAGGTCAGCCTCGCGCAAAAGAATACCTAAACCTAACCTAGCATGCTGAATGGGGCCAGCGCACCCACCCCCACCTGCGCTGCGGCGGCCGCTCGTTTCCGGGCCCCATTCGCCGGGGGCGAAGGTAGCGCCGTGTATCAGCGGGGGAGCGCATCTCGGAACACCTCCCAGCTCAGGGTGACACAGCGCCTGCGGCCCGGGAACTTGCGCACCTCCAGCAGGGGCGCCACCGCCTCGTGCAGCGCCTGCGCGCCCGGAGCCGCCCCGCCCTGGCCCGCCGCGGGAGTGCCCGCATTGCCTGCCACATCGCTGCCCTGACCACTCGCCACCCAGGCCAGCAGCTGCTCGATGCGCGCGTGCGCCTCGCGCACCGGACGCGCCAGCAGGAGCTCCGTGGCGAGCGAGCCGGAGGCTCGACAGAGCGCACAGCCCTGCGCGTCGCAGCGCGCCTCCAGCACCGCCAGCTCCGGGCCCGAGCCCAGCGGGCCGAGCCGCAGGGTCACCACGACCCGGTCGCCGCACAGCGGGTTGAGCGCCTCGGCCTGGTGCGTGGGCTGGGGCAAGCGCCCGGCGTTTCTCGGCGCGCGATGATGCTCGAGGATGGTCTGCTGGTAGAGCTTGGTGAGATCGTCCATTGTCCGGCGCCTCCGTCAGCGGAGCTCCCAGAGCTCCAGCGTATCGCAGCTCGGCTCTGGCGCACCGGCAATGGGCCACAGCGGCCCCAGCTCCAGCCGCTCACCATCGAAGCCGAACCCCGCCTCGAGCGAGCCGGCCTGCTCCGGACAGCGCTGCTCGAGCCGCAACGCGCTGCCCTCGTAGCTCAGCTCGAACACGTCCACGCGAGCCGGCGCGCCCTCGGCCACGAGGGTGCGGCGCAGAACGCAGCCGCTGAGCTCCAGCACTCCCTGGAGCCGCGCGCCCCCCTGCCCTGGAGCGCCCTCGGGGCAGAGCTCGCGGCTCGCGACCAGCACGTAGCGGCCCTCGACCAGAGGCGCCACGGGGAACGCAATGGCCACGCTCTCCGCGACCGTGACCTGCACCGGCTCCGCCCCACGCAGCTGGCCAGGAGTGGCGCACACCTCGGCCGCGATCTGGGTCGCGCAAGTAGGCACGCTCGGCTCACTACAGGCCCCGAGCGCGAGGGCGGCGAGCAAGGACGAGGAGCGCGCGCTCACGTCAGCCCCCGAAGATCTCGCGCACCCGCTCGAGCCCGCGCGCCAGCGCGTCGATCTCCGCGCGGGTGTTGTACACGGCGAAAGAGGCACGCACGGTGGCGGGCACGCCAAAGTGGCGCATCACCGGCTGCGCGCAGTGATGTCCGGCGCGCACGGCGATGCCGCTGCGATCGAGCACGGTGCTCACGTCGTGCGCGTGCACGGAGCCCACCATCAACGAGACCACGCCCAGCGCCGGCCCCCCGCCGAGCAAACGGACTCCAGGCAGCGCCGCCAGCTGCTCACGGGCGTAACCGAGCAGATCCTGCTCGTGCGCCTGCACCCGCTCCAGCCCCAGCGCCTGCAGCCAGAGGATGGCCCGCTCCAGGCCGAGAGCGGCGCTGAGGTTGGGGGTGCCCGCTTCAAAGCGCCCCGGCGGCGCCGTGTAGCTCGCGCGCTCGGCCTCCACGAGCTCCACCATGCCGCCACCCGTGACCAGCGGCTCCATGTCGCTCAGGAGCTCGGCGCGCGCGTGCAACACACCGAGCCCGAAGGGCGCGTACAGCTTGTGCGCCGAGAACGTGTAGAAGTCGCTGCCCAGCTCGGCCACGTTCACCGGGCAGCGCGCGACGGCCTGGGCGCCGTCCACCAGAATGAGCGCGCCTGCTGCATGCGCCCGGCGCGCCAGCTCGGCGATGGGGTTCAAGGTGCCCAGCGCGTTGGACACGTGCGCCACCGCCACCAGCCGCGTGCGCGGCCCGAGCAGGCGCTCGTAGCTCTGCAGATCCAGCTGGCCCTGTGGGTCGAGCGGCACGCTGCGCAAGGTGGCGCCGCGGCGCCGGCACAGCTCCTGCCAGGGCAACAGGTTGGAGTGGTGCTCCAGCCCGGTGACGAGGATCTCGTCGCCGCTGCCCACGTGCCGGTTGCCCCAGCCGTTTGCCACCAGGTTGATGGCGGCGGTGCAGCCGCTGGTGAAGACGATCTCCTGCGCGCTGGCTGCATGCAGCAGCCGCTGCACGGCGCCGCGCGCCCGCTCGTAGCCCTCGCTCGCGCGCTCCGCCAGGGTGTGCGCGCCACGGTGCACGTTGGCGCAGGACTCCGTGTAGCAGCGCAGCACCGCATCCAGCACGCAGCGCGGCTTCTGCACGGTGGCTGCATTGTCCAGGTAGATCAGCGGCTGGCCATTGATCTGCTGGCTCAGCGCCGGAAACTGGGCGCGCAGCTGCTCGATCGGCAGCGCTGCGCGGGGCTGCGCCGAGCTGCCGGCTTCAGTCATGGCCCTCGCCTGCTCGCGCGCTGGCTGGCTCCGAGGGCGAGCGCTCCAGCGGAGGCGCCGGCCCGCGCTCGAGCAAGCCGCCCAGCCCCAGCTCGGCGATCTCGCGAGCGCCGGGGCGCTCACCGGTCAAGAGCCGCGGCAAGAGCAGGTCCACCACGTTCTGGGCCCGGCTGCGCGCGCAGCCCGGCGCGCCCAGGATGGCCGTGCCGCCGTGCCGCGCGAGGAGCAGCAGGTTGCCCGGAAATACCGGAGCACCGACCACGTCCACCAGCCCGCCCGCCCGGCGAATGGCCTGTGGGATCAGGTCCTCGGCATCCATGGTGGCGGTCTCGCCCACCACCAGCAACAGCTCCACCCCAGCGGCCGCCAGCGCAGCGATCGCGCTGGCCAGCGCCTGCTCTGGCTCTTGCTCCAGGGTCAGGTAAGAGAGCTGCACCTCATGAGCGCCGAGCTCGGCAAGGCGCTGCTCCAGCGGCTGGCGGTACGTCTGGATCAGGCGCTCGCGCCGGTCTGCCGAGCCACTGACCAGGATGTGCACCCGCCGCGGCGACAGCGGGCGAAACGTCAGCACGCCGCGCTCCACCACGCGCAGCGCCGCGAGCAGCCGCGGCTCCGACAGGGCGAAGGGGATGATCTTCAGTGTGCCTGCGGAGCGCCGTGGCGCCAGCACCTCGTGATTGGCAGCCGTGGCCAGGGTCACGCCCTCGATCAGGTTCAGCTCCACCAGCAGCTCCGGACGTACGCTGAGCACGCCCAGAGCAGGCGCCAGGAGCGAGGCGCGGCCGCCGTACGCCTCATGCAGCCCGAGCCCGGAGTGCTCCGCCAGCGCGCTGCCGATGCGCCGCGCGGCCTCCTCCTCCCCCACGTCGCCGGGCTCCAGCTCCGCCACGTACACGCTGTCGAGGCCGGCGTTCCGCAGCTCTGCCAGCTCGGCCGGGCTCAGGCGCCGGCCCTTCTTCAGCACGCGCCGGCCCTCGCAGGACACGTTGTGCCCGAGGATGTGGCCCTCGGCTGCGGCCACGGGAACCCGCCGGAACCTCATGCGCTGGCTCGTACCAGCAGCGCCTGATAGTCCGCTGGCAGATCCACGTCGCGCACGAAGTGCTCGTTGGGCGCCGGCCAGTGGAAGACGCGCTCGGGGTTCTCGTCGAGGAAGTTGCGACAGCCGTAGTTGGTGCCGCGCTCCAGCGTCTCGCACGCGCTGGGCCAGTCGATGACGACGGGGTTGCCACGCTGCTCGCCGTAGCGCGGCACGAGGATGGAACCATGCGGCCGCTCGCGATACGCGCGCTTGAGCGCGCCCAGGTCCGCGACCTCGAGCAGCGGCTGATCCCCCAGACAGATCATCACCGCGTCCAGCGGAGGCCGCAGCACAGCCAGCCCCGCTCGCACCGAGCTCACCTGCCCGCTCGCGTAGTCGGGGTTATGCACCATGGCGACCCCGAGCGGCTGCAGCGCGCGCGCCACCTCCTCCGCCTGGTGCCCCAGCACCACCACGATCTGCTCGAAGCCGGTGTGCAACACCGTGCGCACGGTGCGCGCGATCAGCGGCTCACCCCCGAGCGCCAGCAGCAGCTTGTTGGGCGCGCCCATGCGGCGCGAGAGCCCCGCGGCCAGCACCACCGCGGCAAAGCGCGGGCTGGCGAGCTTGGCGGCGCTCTGCGCAACTGTGCCGCGCGAGGGTTCGCGCGCGGCGCTCTGCGACGATTGGCGCACGGCGCTCTGCGACGATTCGCGCACGGCGCTGCAGCAATCGGCCTCGTTGGCCACCGTGGTTGGCGCGGGCACGGCGCAGCAGCTCACGGTCTCACCTGCCGGGGTCGGCGCAGAAACGCGGGCGGCAGCGCGCTCGACCATATCGGCGCTGCGCTCGACCATACCAACGCTGCGCTGGACGATGCCACCCCCGCGCCGCTCCGCCACGATCTGCGACAGCACGCTCAGCGCAACTTCCTCCGGGCGAGCCGCACCCAGCTCTAGCCCTGCCGGCGCATGTACCCACTCTGCCTCCGCGCCGAGCCCCGCGCTCTGCAAGCGCGCCAGCACGTCGGGCCAGCGCTTGCGGCTCGCCACGAGCCCCACGTAGGCCACCTTGCGCCGCAGCGCCCACTCGAGCGCCTCCAGCTCGCCATGACCGTGGCTCGCCACCACCACGTACGTGGCCGCCGAGCGGGGCTCCGGCAGCTCCGAGAGATTGCGCAAGGCGCCGGCTGCCGCCTCGGCTCCCGCACGCAGATCAACGTGGGTCACCGCATACTTCATGGCCGCGCCCAGCTGGCACAGCGCCTCGGCCGCTGGCGAGCGGCCAAACACGATCAGGCAGGGCTGCGGCAGGTGGGGCTCCACGTAAATCTCCAGGCTCCCCCCGCTGTAGCAGGACATGGCCGCCAGCTCGACCCCGGCGCGCGCCAGGTGCGTCTCGTCGTTGGTCAGGTGCAGCAGCCGCCCCTGACCGTCGGCAAAGGCGGCCCTGGCCGCGCGCCGCGCCGCGGGCTCGGCGCAGCTGCCGCCGATCCAGCCATACCACTCGGCGCGCTCCGTCAGGATGGCCTTGTCCCCCGGCTTGGCGGAGGTGGGCGCCACCGCGCGCACCACCGTCATCAGCACGAAGGCCACGCCCTCGCTCAGCAGCCGCGCCGCCACCAGCAGCGGATCGCCATGGCCGGCGGCCGAGGCCGCTAGCTCCGCGGCGCCCGTGGATGGAGCCGCGCCCCCGCCCGACGCACTGACGGCGCCGGGCGGAAACGAGGGAGCAGCGGCTCCGCTGGGCGGCGAGGGCTCGGTCAGCTGTTTACTCCGTGTTCGCGCAGGGCCTTCCACACCTTCTGCGGCGTGATCGGGATGTCCAGGTGGCGCACGCCGAGATGCCAGAGCGCGTCCACGATGGCGTTGGCGATGGCGGGCGGAGCCCCCACCGTCGGCGACTCGCCCACGCCCTTGGCGCCGAAGGGATGGTGCGGCGAGGGCGTGATCGTCTTGCCCAGCTCCCACTTCGGTGACTCCACTGCGGTCGGCAGCAGGTAGTCCGCCATGGTGCCGGTCAGGTTCTGGCCGTTTTCGTCGTACACGATCTCCTCGAACAGCGCCGGGGCGAGGCCCATGGTCAGGCCACCCTCGATCTGCCCCTCCACGATCAGCGGGTTGATGATGTTGCCGCAGTCATCCACCGCGACGAAGCGGCGCACGTGGATGGCGCCCGTGCCGCTGTCGATGTCCACCACACAGATGTAGCTCCCGAACGGGAAGGTGAGGTTCGGCGGGTTGCAGTAGTCCGTGGCCTCCAGCCCCGCCTCCAGATCTGGCGGGTGGTTGGTGTAGGCGGCGAAGGCGATCTCCTGAATCGTCTTGGCCTGATCGGGCGAGCCCTTCACCTGGAAGCGATCCACGTTCCACTCCAGATCTCCCTCGCCCACCTCCAGCAGGTAGGCCGCGATCTTCTTGGCCTTGGCGCGGATCTTCCGCGCCGCCATCGCCGCGGCGGCGCCCGACGTGGGGGTGGAGCGGCTGGCGTACGTGCCCAGGCCATACGGCGCCGTGTCCGTGTCGCCCTCCTCCACCTGCACGTCCTGCGCGGGCAGCCCCAGCTCCTCCGCGATGATCTGCGCGTACGTGGTCTCGTGGCCCTGCCCCTGGCTCTTGGTGCCCAGGCGCGCGATGGCCTTGCCGGTGGGGTGGATGCGGATCTCTGCCGAATCGAACATCTTGATGCCCAGGATGTCGAAGTCCGCCGCGGGCCCGGCGCCCACCACCTCGGTGAAGCTGGAGATGCCGATGCCCATCAGCTGCCCCTTGGCGCGCTTCTCCGCCTGCTCCTTGCGCAGCCCGGCGTAGTCGATCATCTGCATCGCCTTCTGCAGCGCCGCGCCGTAGTTGCCGCTGTCGTACACCCAGCCGGTGCACGACTTGTACGGGAACTGGTTGGGCTGGATGAAGTTGGCCAGGCGAAACTCCGCCGGATCCCGCTTCAGATCGTGCGCCATGATGTCCACCATGCGCTCGATCATGTGCACCGCCTCCGTAACCCGGAAGGAGCAGCGATACGCCACACCACCCGGCGGCTTGTTGGTGTACACGCCGTCCACGGTGATGTCCGCCGCCAGCAGCGGATACGAGCCGGTGCAGATGCTGTACAGGCCCGCCGGGAACTTGGAGGGGTTGGCGGCAGCGTCGGCGACGCCGCAGTCGGAGATGGTGCGCACCCGCAGGCCCGTGAGCTTGCCGCTGGCATCGGCCGCCAGCTCCGCCTCGATGTGGTAGTCGCGCGCGAAGCTGTCAGCCTGCAGGTTCTCGCTGCGATCTTCGATCCACTTGATGGGCTTGCCCGTGACCAGGCTGGCCACGGCGCACACCACGTAGCCGGGATACACCGGCACCTTCCCGCCGAAGCCGCCGCCGATGTCGGGGGCGATGATCTGGATCTTGTGCTCTGGCAGGCCGCTCACCAGGGCGAACACGGTGCGGTGCGCGTGCGGCGCCTGCGAGGTCATGTAGATCTGCATGTGCTCGCGCGCCTTGTCCCAGCTGGCCACCATGCCGCAGGTCTCGATCGAGCAGACGTGGATGCGCGGGATGTACAGCTTCTCCTTCACCACGTGCGCCGCCTTGGCGAACACCGCGTCGGTCGCGGCCTTGTCACCGGCGCTCCAGTGCCAGACGTGGTTGGTCTTCTGCTCCTTGTCCTCGCGCACCAGGACCTGATCCTTCAGCGCCTCGCGCGGATCCACCACCGGCTGCAGCGGCTCATACTCCACGATCACCTTCTCCACGGCGTCCGCCGCGATGTAGCGATCAGTGGCGATCACCGCGCACACCTCCTGCGCGTAGTACAGCACCTTGTCGATGGGCAGCACCGGCTGGGTGTCGCTCATCAAGGTGGGCATGTAGTGCAGATTGCCGGCAGCCTTTAGATCCTGCCCGGTGATCACCGCCACCACCCCCGGGATCTTCAGCGCCTCGCTGGTGTCGATGCTCAGGATCTTGGCGTGAGCGTACGGGCTGCGCACGATGTCCATGTGCAGCATGCCGGGCAGCTTCACGTCGTCCACGTAGCGGCCCTTGCCCTGCAGGAACCGCGGATCCTCCTTGCGCTTCATGCGGTGGCCCATGCCGCACACCTTCTGCGGTGTCTTGGCCACCACCTCGTGCGTGGTCTCCACCTGGACGGGTGCCTCGGGGTACTTGCCCACGAAGCGTTCGACGCGGTCTTGTAGATGCGGCATGGTCAGCGAGCCTCCTCCAGCTTGGCTGCGGCGTACTGAACCGCCTCCACGATCTTGTTGTAACCGGTACAGCGACAGATGTTGCCGGAGATGCCCTCGCGGATCTCGGCCTCGGTCGGCTTCTTGTTCTTCTCCAGCAGGCTCTTGCAGGTCATGATCATGCCGGGGGTGCAGTAGCCACACTGCAGGCCGTGCTTCTCCCAGAAGCCCTCCTGCACGGGGTGCAGCTTGCCTCCGGCGGCCACGCCCTCGATGGTCTCCAGCACACCGCCGTTGGCCTGCACCGCAAACACCGTACAGCTCTTCACGGGCCTGCCGTCGAGCACCACCGTGCAGGCGCCGCAGCTGGTGGTGTCGCAGCCGATATGAGTGCCCGTGAGCTCCAGGCTCTCGCGGATGAAGTGGACCAGGAGGGTGCGCGCCTCGACCTGCTTTTTTACCGCCTCGCCGTTGACGGTCAGGCTGATTTCGTGCTGGCTCATCAGTTGCTTCCTTTCACTCGGCTCTGCGCCAGGCGCACTGCCCGCTTCACCACCACGCGCGTGAGATCGCGCTTGTAGTCCTCCGATCCGCGCAAGTCCGCTGACGGGCTGCAGGCCGCTGCCGCCAGCTGACCCGCCGCCTCCAGGGCCTCCTCCGTCAGGGCCTGCCCGGTCAGGCGCTGCTCCGCGTCCAGCGCACGCATGGGCGTAGGGTTCACGTTGGTGAGCCCGATGCGGATGCTCTTGCACACGTCGCCCGCCAGGGTCAGCTGCACCGCCACCCCGGTCACGGCGTAGTCGCCCACCTTGCGCTCGATCTTCACGTAGGCGCCGCTCGAGCCCAGCCCCGGAGTGGGGATGCGGATCTCGGTCAAGATCTCGTTGGGGGCCAGCGCGCTCTCGAACAAGCCCGTGAAGAACTGATCGATGCCGATCACTCGCTCGCCCGCCGGACCACGCGCCACCACGGACGCGCCGTACGCGAGCATGGTTGCAGGGTGATCGTTCGCCGGGTCGGCGTGGGCCAGGTTGCCGCCCACGGTGGCGCGCTGGCGCACCAGTGGATCAGCCACGACCCTGGCGGTGTCGAGCAGCAGCGGATAGCTCCGCGCCACCAGCGACGACTCCTCCAGCGCGACCTCGCGCGTCATCGAGCCGATGGCGAGGTAGCCGCTCTGCTCCTTGATGTAGTCGAGCTGAGAGATGCCGTTGATGTCGACCAGCACCTCCGGCTGGGCCAGGCGAAAGCGCATTGCAGGGATCAAGCTCTGGCCACCGGCCAGCACCTTGGCTCCGTCGTTCTGACGTAGCAGGGCGATGGCCTCATCGAGCGAGCGCGGCGCGTGATAGTCGAACTGTGCGGGAATCATCGGTTCTCCAGGTTCATCGGGTGCTGTTCCAGGTTCCTCAGCTGAAGCGGTAGAGCAGCCAGGCCGCCACCAGCAGCGCGAGCAGGGGCCATACCACCTTGCGCGGCAGCATTTCCTTGCTGACCTCCTTGGCAACGCCGAGGGCGAAGGCCGCCTGGCTCGGCGCGCGCGGAGCGGGCAGCGCTGCAGCGGGTGCAACGGCTGGCGGGGCTGCTGCAGGCGGGGCTGCTGCGGGCGGGGCTGCTGCGGGCGGGACTGGCGCCACGGCCGCAGGCGCCACGGCGGTCTCGATGACGGCTGCCGTCGCCGGCGCGGCCACGGGCGCAGCAGGTTGCGGCTGCGCTTCCAGTGGTGCAGGCGCTGCTGCCGGGGGCGCACCTGC
>JAICQL010000385.1 GCA_025937895.1 Polyangiaceae bacterium
GTGGGATAGGCATGGGCGCCACCGAGTGCAGGGTGGCCTCCAGCGATTGCGAGGGGACCAGCGGCGGCGGCGGGAACGGCGGTACCGGCGCGAAGTGCTGCCCGGGCGGAGCCGTGACGGGCCTCTGCACGCCAGACGGCAAGGTGCCGGGGGGCAAGGTGCCGGGGGGCAAGGTGCCGGAGGAAAGAGCGCCGGGGGGCAGCGTACCGGAGGAAAGAGCGCCGGGGGGCAAGGTACCGGAGGAAAGAGCGCCGGGCCTCGGCAGCGAGCCCGTCGCTCCCGGAGACATCGCTCCAGGAGACATCGCAGCAGAGGCCACTCCGGGTGAGAGCGCCGCCGCCGACAGAGCTCTCGGTGATACGGGGCCCGATGGCATCGTTCCGGATGGCATCATTCCGGACGACATCATTCCGGAGGACATCGTTCCCGATGGCGGCTGGCTGAGCGGAAAGCCCGGTGGCAGTGACGGCCAGCTCGGGTGACGCGGCTCTCCTGAAGGGCCCTTCACCGCCGCTGGTGCTGGCTCCACACCAGGCACGGGACCGGGCAGAGTGCCCGGCGGAGCGGCTTGCCGCTGCGCTGCTGCCTGCTCTGCCTGCGGCGCGAGCGCAGGCGGCGCCACGCTGGCGCGCCCCAGCAAGTTGTCCAGCACCGCCACGATTTGCTGAGCCGTGACCCCGACGTTCGGCACCAGGAGCCCCAGCACCACCTCCTCCACCGCGCGCGGGACCTGCGCCGGGGGGTTGCACCGTGCAAAATCGATCGTGCCAGCCTGCAGGTTGGGTAGCCCTGATTCCATGAGGAAGGGCGGCTGCCCCGCGAGCATCTCGAACAGCAACACACCCAGCGAATACACGTCCACCGCAGGGCTGGGCGGCAGCGCCTCCACCCCCGGCAGGTGCGGGCGCGGCAGGTAGAGGCGAGACCTCAGCGCCAGGCGCCGCGCCTCGTTCTCGTTGGTGGCCACGCTGTGCACGTCCACCGGCAGCTGTGCCATGCCATAGTCCACGATCTTGATCAGATCCGGCTTGGACTGGCTGGCGACCTGGATCAGCACGTTCTCCGGCTTCAGGCGCCCGTGCGGAATGTCCTGCGCGTGGCCCGCCGCGAGCCCCAGCGCCACTTGCCGTGCCAGCTCCAGCGCACGGCGCAGCGGCAAGCTGCCCTGGCGCATCAACAGCGCACGCAGTGGAACACCGGCAAAGCGATTGCGGCTGACGAAAGCGCCACCGCCCTCCAGCGAGCCAAAATCGGTGCCGGGGATGACATTTTCGTGATCGAAGTGCGCCATGGCCAGCGCCTCGCGCACCTGCCAGGCAAAGCGCTCCGCCGCAAGCTCCGCCGGCCTGGGTAGCAGCTTCAAGGTGACCTGGCGGCCGCGCGATGACTCGCCCTCGCAGGCCACCGCCATGGGCCCACGCCCGAGCAGCCCCGTGATGCGGTAGCGTCCGCCCAGCACCACGCCCACCAGCTTCTCCGGGTGTTGCAGCCAGTCGGGTGGCAGCGCGCTGGGCAGCGCGCCCGCGCTGGCGCCATACATGCCCGTCATGGGCTCGCCCATGCGCGCCAGCTCTGCCGCTCTGGTCTGTCCAGGCGCTTCGCCCTCGCGCGCCGGCTGGACCTTGGGGGGCGGCCACACCATGGCGTCAGGCATATCAAATGCGCCTGCGCTCGCAAAACATCGCGATGAAAAACGGCTGCCAACGCACTACTGTGGAGCGATCTCGCGCAGCATGGTTGCTGCCAGCGCCAGGCCTCCGGCGCTGCGTTCCCGTTCAGTAGCCCTGCGCACTACCTGACCGAGTGGTGTAACTCGGTACAACTCCGGGCGTTCCACCGCCAGGCGAGTGATCTTGGCGACGTCGAGCGGAGTGTCCTCGCGCAGGTGCAGGGTGACGGCGCGCGCGCTGGCTTCGCAGGACAGCACGCGCAGCCTGCGCAGCCGCGCCTTGAGCCGCATCAGCTCCATCAGGTTCTGCGCCGCACGCGGCAGCGAGCCGAAGCGATCTTCGATCTCGATCGCGAGATCGGTCACGTGCGCGTCGTCTGCGGCACCGGCCAGCCGCTTGTACAGCGACAGCCGCACCCCCACCTCGGAGACGTAGTCGCTGGGCAGCAGCGCCTCGATGTCGATGCTGATCTCGGGATCGATGTCCTGCTCGACCTGCTCTCCGCGCAGCTCCTGCGTTGCCTCCGACAACATCTGGCAGAACAACTCGAAGCCCACGCTGGCCACCGCCCCGCTCTGCTCGGCGCCCAGGAAATTGCCCGCGCCGCGCAGCTCCAGATCGAGCTCGGCGATCTGCATGCCGGAGCCGAGCTCGGTGTAGCGGGTCAGCGCGTCCACCCGCATGCGAGCTTCATCGGTGAGACGGCTGGGCGGAGGCACCAGCAGGTAGCAGTAGGCTCGCTCACTCGATCGCCCCACCCTGCCGCGCAGCTGATACAGCTGCGCCAGCCCGAACAGATCTGCGCGGTCCACGATCAGGGTGTTGGCGCGCGGAATGTCCAGGCCGCTCTCGACGATGGCGGTGGTCACCAGCACATCATATTCACCCTGCACAAAGCCCAGCATGGTGCGCTCCAGCACCGTCTCGCTCAGCTGGCCATGCCCGATCGCCACCCGCGCGCGCGGCAGCAGCGCCTGGATGCGAGCCGCGCGCTCGGCCAGGCCCTCGATGCGGTTGTACACGTAGTACACTTGCCCGCCACGTGCGAGCTCGCGCTCGATCACGCTCTGCACCAGCGCATCGTCATAGCGCGCGGTGGTGGTGCGCACGCTCCGGCGATCCAGCGGCGGGGTGGCGATGATCGACAGATCTTGCAGGCCGCCCAGCGCCAGCTGCAAGGTGCGCGGGATGGGGGTGGCGCTGAGGGTGAGCACGTCGATGTCCTTGCGCAGCTGCTTGATGCGCTCCTTGGCGGCCACGCCGAAGCGCTGCTCCTCGTCCACGATCAAGAGCCCCAGGCGCTTGAAGTGCACGTCCTTGCTGAGCAAGCGGTGCGTGCCCACCACCACGTCCAGCTTGCCCGCGCGCAGCTCCGACACGATCTGGGTCTGAGCCTTCTTGTTGCGAAAGCGGCTCAGCATCTCCACCTTCAGCGGATACTCCGCGAAGCGGCGGCGCACGGTGTGGTAGTGCTGGTTCGCCAGCAAGGTCGTCGGGCACAGGAGCGCCACCTGGTTGCCCGCCATCGCATGGCGGAAGGCCGCGCGCAGCGCCACTTCGGTCTTGCCGAAGCCGACGTCGCCGCACACCAGGCGGTCCATGACCCGCTCCTGCTCCAGATCGCCGAGCACGTCGGCGATGGCGGTCGCCTGGTCCGGCGTCTCCTCGAAGGGAAAGCCCGCCTCGAACGCCAGATACTCCGCATCCGCTGCCGGCAGAGAGATGCGCTGGGTGGCCGCGCGCTGCGCATACAGGCTGAGCAGCTCATCGGCCATCTCGCGCACCTGGCGCTTGACCTTGGCCTTGGTCTTGGCAAACGTCTGCCCGCCCAGGCGATCCAGCCGGCCGCCGTCGGTCTCCCCACCGCTCAGCTTCTGGATCTGATTCATGCGGTAGACGGGCACGAACAGCTTGTCGCCGCCGCGATACTCCACGACCAGCAGATCCACGGGCGCGCCGGTGCCCACGTCACGGTTCTCCAGCCCGAGGTAGCGACCGATGCCGTGCTCGACGTGCACCACGAAGTCACCGGGCGCGAGCGCGCGCAGATCTTCCAGGGCCGCGCGCGGGCTCTGCTTGCGCGCAGCGCTGCGGTGCGCGCGCTTGCCGAAGATCTCTTCCTCGGTGACGAACACATGGCCCGCGCTCTCCGCCACCAGGCCGCGCGTGAGCCCGCCCACACGCACCGTCACGCCAGGGCTCTGCGCCCGCGCCAAGGGCAGCCCCGGAGCGGCCGCTGCTGGCTGGGCCAGGTCCGCCTGGCCCGCTCGCGAGACGCCCAGGTCGAGCTGCGCCGCGATGCTGCGGTCCTCCAGCAGCGAGAACAGGCGGCGCGCCTGCGTCTCGGTCCGCGCCGTCAGGGTCACGGACAGCGCCTGCTCGCGCCAGCTCGCCAGCGCCTGCA
>JAICQL010000212.1 GCA_025937895.1 Polyangiaceae bacterium
CACACCTGGGACGGGCGCATGGTGTTCATGCGCGATGATCGCCTGGATGATCCGTTCGAGGCGTGGAAAGCCGGGCGGTCGGAGCGGAAACGCGCGTTGCGCCCCGTCTTCATCGCCATCAACCTGGCGCTGCTCGGCTGGGCCGCGTGGGCGCTGCACCGAACCCGGCTGCTCTGGGTGGGGATGGCCCTCATGGTGCCCCTCATTCCCTGCCTGACCAATCTCACCTGCTACTACTACTCCATCTTCCTGGGAGTGGCCGTTTTGTACAAGGTGCGCCCCGAGCTGGGGCCCGCGTACGTGGCGGTGGCCGGGGCCAGCCAGGTGTTGCTCAATCGCTTCTACTGGATCGACGACAAGTACACGGCCGAGAGCTATCTGTTCTTCGCCTTCGGCATATGCGTGCTGTATGCCTACAGCCGGCGCTTCAGCCTGGCGCAGTTGCTCGGCTACCTGCAGCCGCGGCGGAGGCGTGCGGGCTCGCCAGAACCCGGTATAGTAGGGCACCCCATCCAGTAGGGCCTATCATGCAGCTCCTTCCATTTGCGCTCGGTTCCTTCGCGCTCGGTTCATTGCTCGTGGCCGGCGCCTGCCAGACGGTCACGCCGCCGCCCCCGTCCAGCTCTGCCCCAGCCCCCTCTAGCTCTGCCCCAGCCCCCTCTAGCTCTGCCCCCTCTGGCTCTGCGCCAGCCGCTCCCGCGGCGGGCGCCAGTGCCGCTGCGTCTGCGGCCCCCGGTGCTCCCGCCAGCTTTGGCGCGCCGTTCCAGGAGGGGCCGCAGGTGGCGCTTTCGGCGCTGCTCGCCAAGCCCGAGGCCTATGCCGAGCAACAGACGCTCATCACCGAGGGTCCGGTGCAACGAGCCTGCAGCAGCAAGGGCTGCTGGATGGAGATCGGCGAGGGAGACGCGGCCTGCCGGGTCACCTTCAAGGACTACGGCTTCTTCGTACCCACGGACTCGGCGGGCGCTCGCGCGCGCGTGCAGGGCAAGGTGGTGACTCAGCGGATCGAGCCGGCGCGGGTCGCGCACCTGGAGGCGGAGGGCGCCAAGTTCCGCAATCGCGCGGCCGATGGGAGCGCCACCGAGGTGACGTTCATCGCCACCGGGGTTCAGCTGACACGCTCCGGCACGTGAGCTCCGTTGCCTGAATTCGATGAGAAGCCGGCGCCGGGCTCCCGGCGCGGCAAGCCGATCCTGCACCCGGAGCTCGACAGCGAGCCGGCTCCGCTCACGCTCTCCCCCGCGCTGGAGACCAAGGAGGGGCTCAGCCTGCCTGAGCTGCGCGAGCTGTGGATGATCCTGTCGCCCTCCGAGCGGCTGGAGGCGTTTCGGCTGCTGCCGCGGGGCGACTCGGAGGAGTTCTTCCTGGAGCTGCACGCGCGCGACAGCTCCGAGCTCTTGCTGGCGCTGCCTGCGGAGGAGCAGCGCGCCTGGATCCGCCTCTTGCCGCCGGACGACGCGGCCGACCTCACCCAGGCTGCGCCGCCCGAGCAGCGAGAGCGCCTGTTGAGCCTGCTGGACGAGACCACCCGCAAAGAGGTGAACGCCCTGCTCGCCTACGCGGAGGACGAGGCGGGCGGCTTGATGAATCCGCGCTTTGCGCGCGTGCGCCCGGACGCCACCGTGGACGAGGCCATCAGCTATCTGCGGCGCCAGGCGCGCGACCGGCTCGGCAGCATCTACTACGTGTACGTGCTGGACGACCAGCAGCACCTGCGCGGCGTGGTCTCCTTTCGCCAGCTCTTCTCCGCGGCGGCGGGCCGGCGCGTGGCGGACATCATGCACCGCGACGTGCTGAGCGTGCGCGAGGACCAGGACCAGGAAGAGGTCAGCCACATGTTCGCGCAGCATGGCTTTGCCGCGATTCCCGTGGTCGACCAGGATAACCGGGTCAAGGGCATCGTCACGATGGATGACATCGTGGAGGTCGTCCAGGAGGAGGCGACGGAGGACGCGCACAAGGTCGGCGGCCTCGAGGCGCTCGACGCGCCCTACCTGCAGATTTCCTTTTTCCGCATGTTCCAGAAGCGCGCGGGCTGGCTGGCAGCGCTGTTCCTGGGCGAGATGCTCACGGCCACCGCCATGAGCCACTTCGAGGATGAGATCGCGCGCGCCGTGGTGCTGGCTTTGTTCGTGCCGCTGATCATTTCCAGCGGTGGTAACTCCGGCTCGCAGGCTTCCACGCTGGTGATCCGTGCCATGGCGCTGGAAGAGGTGAAGCTGCGCGACTGGTGGCGGGTGATGCGCCGGGAGCTGGCGGCGGGCCTGGCGCTCGGCGGGGTGCTCGGCACCATCGGCTTTCTGCGCATCATCATCTGGCAGTCCATCACGCCCGCGTACGGCGAGCACTACATGCCGATCGCCTTCACCGTGTTCGGCAGCCTGCTCGGAGTGGTGATGTTCGGCACACTCGCCGGCTCGCTGTTGCCCTTCCTGCTGCGGCGCGTGGGGCTGGATCCCGCCAGCGCCTCTGCGCCGTTCGTGGCCACCCTGGTCGATGTCACGGGGCTGATCATCTATTTCAGCCTGGCCAGCGTCTTCCTGAGCGGCACGCTGCTCTGACCTGCGCCAGGCCAGCGGTGTGCGCAGGGCTCGCACACGGCCTTCGCGCACGCTGCGGCAAACTGTCACGCGGTGCGCAGCAGCATTGGTGCAGATGACCCCGCAGCTCGAGAAAGTCATTGCCGGGTGAAGGCGTCTGGCTGCGGTGACACCCGGGTTGCAGTGGAGAGATTCCCCGGGCACGAATGCTGCACGCCGGCGTATCATCGCGACCCTTTGCTGCAACACCAGCGGCGCGCACAATGCGACAGGGCCAACCGCACAGGACGTGAGACGATGGCACTCCGAAGCGTGAGCCGTAGGGTGAGCTCGAGATGAGGCGCATACTAGTCGTCGACGACGAGCCAGATACGCTGGCCACGATCGTGAGCTGGCTGGAGGCGCGCGGCGCATGCGAGGTGCGCACCGCGCAGACCGGCGAGGCCGCCATGGAGCTCAGCCGCAGCTTTCAGCCGGACGTGTTGATCACCGACTATCTGCTGCCGGGCGAGGTGTCGGGGGTGGATCTGATCGCGCGCCTGCGCCAGCGCGGCACGAAGGTGCGCTGTGTGCTGGTCACGGGCGTGCTGCAGATGGCGCTGCTCGAGGCCGTGCGCCGCCTGCACGGCATCCCCATCCTGATCAAGCCATTTGATCTGCACCGCCTGGGTGACCTGATCGGCAGCAACTGAGGGTGGGTCCCGCGCGCCGCTGCCCCCGGCGCCTTGCTGCCCCAAGGATGTTGCCCCAAGGATGTTGCCCCAAGGATGTTGCCGCAATGATACAGCTGGCCCGCGCCGCCCCAGGGCGCCGTGCATCCAGTGGTCCGATGGCTCGGCGTGCGGGCGGGTTTGCCAGTGAGGGCGCAAGAAACTGCACCAGTTGCGAGCAACTCGGCGCGCCGGGGCCGTTCGCTGCGCGCGGCGTGGGACTCTTCTCAGCAATCCAGCCTGCGTGCCGTTCTGTGCGATCGAGGTCGCCCGGAGCTCACGACGCGATCCGACCCTATCGCACCCATGGCTGCCCCCCCGCCCCGCGTCAGTCAGCACACCACCCGCAGCCGAACCGGCCAGGCGCCGCCCGCCAGCTCGCTGCGGGGCGGTAAAGACGAGCAGGTGCTGTCCGCGGCCGCGGCGCGTATCGCACAGGAGGCGCTGCGCGCCGACGTCACCATCGAGTCCCTGGCCAAGCTGGCCCACGCCGACGCCGCCTTCGCCATGAAGCTGCTGGCACTGGTCAACAGCCCCGCCTTCGCGCGCTCCCGCGCCGTCACCGACATCAATCAAGCTGCCTCCCTGCTCGGCATCCGCGGGGTGCGCACCGTGGCCCTGAGCCTCCTGGTCTCCAACTTCTGCCCCGGTGACGAGTCGTGCCGGGTGCTGATGGCCAACTCGCTGCGGCGCGCCGTGGCCTGCCGCCTGATCGCTGCAGAGCTCGGCTTCAAGGATCTGGACAGCTGCTTTGCCACGGGGCTCTTCCTCGACGCGGGGTTGTTGCAGCACGCGCAACACGACCTGCCCCTGGCCGTCTCCATCGCCTCCAGCCCGGCGCACCACCGCGTGCTGCGCGAGCAGGCGGAGGGGCTGCTGCCCCACCCCACCGTGGGCGGGGACATGGCCGCTGGCTTCATGCTGCCGGACGAGACGGTGGAGGCCATCCGCGGTCATCACGCAGCAGAGCCGCCCGCCACCGCCCTGGGCCAGATCGCCTGGCTGGGAGAGTGTATCGCGGGCGTGTTCGAGAGCCCCGACGTGGAGCGCGCGCGGGTCACGGCCATCGCGCAGGCGCGCAAGGTGGGCCTGGGCTCGGCGCAGCTCACGAGCATCCTGGACAAGCTGCCCGCTCAGGTGGCCGAGGTGGCACAGGCGCTCGACAGTGACGTGGGCGAGCTGCACGACCTGGACACCTTGCGCAACGACGCAGGCCGGCTGCTGGCCGACATCAACCAGCAGTACGAGGGCGTCATCCGCAAGCTCGGCGTGCTCCTGCGCGAGAAGGAGCAGCTGACGGCCGAGCTGCAGAAGGCGAACGACGCCCTGGCGTCGATGGCCCGCACCGACGCGCTCACCGGGCTGCCGAACCGGCGCGCGCTGGAGGACGAGCTGGTGCGCTGCGCGTCGCGAGCCACGCGGGATAAGACCTGGCTCAGCCTGGTCGCGCTCGATGTCGACCATTTCAAGAAGCTGAACGACAGCCACGGCCACGCCGCGGGCGACGCGGTGCTCGCCACCATGGGCCGCGTCTTGACCGAACAGTGTCGCAAGGGCGACATCCCCACCCGCTACGGCGGTGAGGAGTTCACGGTGGTGCTGCCCAATACGAACGCGGTCGGCGCCAACGTGGTGGCCGAGCGCATCCGCCGCGCGCTGGAAGCCAGTGAGACAGTGTTCGAGGGCAAGCGGCTGAAGTTCACCTCCAGCATCGGGGTCGCCTCGGCGCTGGGCGCCGCCGTCAACCCCGTCGCGGCCCTGGCCGCGCGCGCGGACGAGGCGCTGTATGCCGCGAAGCGCGCTGGACGCAACCGGGTGATGAGCGCGCCGATGCGGGAAGAGCCCACCGTGAGCGCAGCGCCGAAGGTGGACGACCACGGCTTCGCCGACGACGAGGAAGACACTCTGGTCACGCGCGTGAGCGCCCTGCCCGGGCAGTAGCTCGCGCGAGAGCACCTGGACGGCGCGGCCCCGCGCGGGTGGACGCCGAGCGGCGCGTCATCCCCGGCGGGATTTGTCCGCCGCCGCGCAGTTATCGGTGGCCTCTGCCAGCCCGGCTGATTTAGCCTGCAGGCAGCCAGCGCGAGCGGCTGTAGACCTGCTCCGCGGCTCCTTTCTCCGCGAACCCAGGCCACAGGTGCTCCCGACAGGACTGCAAGAGACACGCTTTCTGGTCATCGGCGGCGGCATCACCGGCCTGGCTTTTGCCAGCCGGCTCGAGGAGCGCGACTGCCTGATCTGCGAGGCGGAGGCCGAGCTCGGAGGCTACTGCCGCACGGTCGTGCGCGACGGGTTCATCTGGGACTACTCCGGCCACTTCTTTCACTTTCGCAAGCCCGAGATCGAGCGAGAGCTGGTGGCGCGCATGGGGCCCGAGCGCGTGCGGCGCATCGAGCGCGACGCGCGCATCCACTATCGCGGGCGGCTGCTGGATTTTCCCTTTCAGCGCAACATCGACCAGCTGCCTCATGACGAGTTCCTGGAGTGCCTGGGGGATCTGTTTCAGCGCCCCACAGCCCCACCCGGCAACTTTCGCGAGATGCTCTATGCCAAGTTCGGCCGCGGCATCAGCGAGAAGTTCCTCGTGCCCTACAACGAGAAGCTGTACGCCACCGACCTCGCGCGCCTGGACGTGGACGCGATGGGCCGCTTCTTTCCTCATGCCGAGGCGGAGGACATCGTGCGCGGGCTGGGCGGCGGAAAATCGCGCGCCGAGCGCGGCGCCAGCTACAACGCCACCTTCACCTACCCGAAGGGCGGCGCCATCGAATATGTGGCGGCGCTTGCCCACGGGCTGCGCCCCGAGCAGATCCTGATCGAAGAGCGCGTGATCAGCATCGATCTGGAGCAGAAGGTGGCGCGCACCTCCAGGCGCAACATCCGCTTCGAGTACCTGCTGAGCAGCATGCCCTTTCCGCGGCTGCTCGAGCTGTGCGGCGTGCCCTATCCGGCCGGCATCTTCGGCCACAACCAGGTACTGGTCTTCAACCTGGGCTTCGACAGCAAGGGCCCACCCGGCGTCCACTGGATCTACTACCCCGAGCGCGAGCTGATCTTCTATCGGGTGGGCTTCTACGACAACATCTTCGGCACGCCGCGGATGAGCCTGTACGTGGAGATCGGCTACCCCAGCAACGTGCATATCGACGCCAACGAAGTACAGGCCGCCCTCGCGCGCGTCCTGGACGATCTGCGGAAGGTGCAGGTGCTCGGGCCGCAGCGCCTGGTGGCGGAGCACCACGTGGTGCTCGATCCGGCATACGTGCACATCACCCGCGCCTCGCAGGCGAGCGTGACGGAGCTCAAGGCGCTGCTCGCGCTGCGCGGCGTGTACAGCGCCGGGCGCTACGGCTCCTGGACGTATTGCTCCATCGAGGACAACATCGTGGAGGCGTGGGAGCTGGCGGATCGCTTCAACACGCTCGCGCGGCTGCGTCGCAGCTAGCCGCCGCCCCCCCGCTGCAGCTCGACAACGGCTAGTGGCCAATGGCTAGTGGCCAGTGGCTAGACTAGCGGCTCACGGCTTCCGACAGCGCGCGCGCCAGCTCCGCCGCCTCGTTACCCAGCTTGCCCGGGTTCCAGCGCAGCCCGAGGCCGCGCACCTCATCCGGCTTGGGGATGATGTGGAAGTGGACGTGAAAGACGGCCTGATGAGCTGCTGCCTCGTTGTTCTGCAGCAGGTTGTAGGCGGCGCACCCCGTCACCTGTTTCACGGCGCGACAGATGCGCGGCAAGACCCGCCCCAGCGCTGCCGCTGACTCCTCCGAGAGCTCATCGAGCGTGCGCGCTGGCTCCTTCGGGATGACCAGCGTGTGTCCGGGCGCCAGCGGCGAGATGTCCAGGAAGGACAGCACGTGCACATCCTCATAGACACGGTGGCACGGGATCTGACCCGCGATGATGCGTGAAAAGATCGTTTCCGACATGGCGGGCGAAGGTAGCAGGAAACATACGCTGGCGGCGTCACTCCCGCGCACAGCTATGACGCCAGTTGCACAGTGCCCGCTCCCGCCGCGGAACGTCGGGCTCGAGCAGCGCGGCTCCAGTGCCTCGCGCCGCAGCCGTTCTTGGCTCGAGCCGCGCTGATGGCGGCGCCGGCGCCGTGTGGTGGCTCGCCACTTGCTTAAGTCGGGCTGCACGAGGACAGCGATGCCGGATCGAAACGGCGTCGCCAGGTGAGGTTTCAGGGATGACGAAATCAGTGGTTCGATGGGGTCTATCGTGTCTGAGCGTGGGCTTGCTGGCTTGCCCGAGTGATCGTGACGAGGTCGAGATCTCGAGCTCTGGAGCGGCGCTCACCGCCAGCCAGAACGCCGACCGCGTGCTCCAGGGGCTGGTGGGCTCGGCTGACTTCCTCTACGAGTCCGGCAGCCTGCTCCAGGCCCTGAACCGCGTGGGCGGAGCCAGCGGATCGTGCAGCAGCTCGGACACGCTCTGCGCCAGCGGCAGCAGCTGCGCGCCCGTGGTCAGCTGCGAGCGCCACGAGCTGGAGCCAGTGGACGTGGAAGAGGCGCGCAGCGAGCTAGGTGAGGAGCTGGAGGACCTCGTGCAGCACCTGCGCGAGCACATCCTGATCCCGGCCAACCTGGAGAGCGAGACCTCCACCTCCGCCACCTACCGGCTGGGCGCGGACGTGCTGTGCGACGATGAAGAGCTCATTGCGCCCGCCTCCAGCAGCAGCGGCGAGCCGAGCCACGACGAGGACTGCGTGGAGCGAGCCGACCGCCTCCAGCTGCGGCTGCGGCTGACCTCGCCGCGCCAGGGCGACGTGGACATCGCCGTGCTGGTCGGGCAGGAGCGCAATCAGCCCGTGGTGTTCGAGCTGCACCGGCGCAGCCTGGGCCTGCGCGTGGACCTGGCTGAGGCGCTGGACACGGCGCGCGAGCTGGGCAACGACACGGCCGACATCGAGCAGCTGTCCGGTGAGCTGCAGCTGCAGCTGGTGGAGAACGCGGCGCGCGACTACTCGCTGGAGCTCAACGTGCTGTCGGCGCTGAAGTCCGTGGTGCGCTCCAAGGGCGAGCGGCTGGAAGCATCGCTGGGCGCAGCCTCACCCGCGTTCGAGCTACGCGTGGACGGCAATGCCAGGCGCTTCCTGGCGGGCCTCGATCTGCGCTCGTTCCGCATGGTCGGCCCGCTGCGCGTGTTCGCGGATGCCTTCGTCGCAGACAGCTCCGAGGACCCCGCGCACGAGCCGGGAGCTCACGATCTCATCGCTCCCGAGCCCGAGCCCGAGCCCGAGCCGAGCTACCACGGTGCGATCGACCTGTTCCTCTCGGGCCTGCAGGGCACCCTGGAGTACGTCGCTGACAGCGACGTGCTGAAGCTCTCGGGGCTCGGCTTTGGCGATGCCACCTCCAAGATAGACTACGACGGCCGCTCGCTGCTGGCGCTCGACCTGAACGCCGCGCAGGGGCGCCACGTGGATCTGGTGCTGGAGCCGCAGGGCGATCAGACCAAGATCAGCATCTCGCCCAGCTTCGACCTGAAGCTGGCGCTGGCCTTCCACCACATTGCCAATCAGGTCGAGGGCATCGCCGAGCACCTGCTGAACGACACCTGGCATTTCTGGTCCGAGGGGACCGAGCCGGCGGTGATCGCGGAGGACGAGCAACTGCGGGTCGTGTCCGGTGCGCTGCACTTCGAGAGCGCGGCAGACTCCTCTGCCAACGTGACGGTGCCCGCGGGCATGTGCCTGCTGGGCGAGGCCGAGGCCAGCGAGGAGACCGACGACTGGCGCCACCAGCTGAGCGCTGGCGTCTGTCAGTGAGCTAGCGCTGCGGTGCCCACCCGGCGCCGGGCTCGAGCGCGCCGGGTGAGCGGACATCGCTGGCTCAGAGGACATTGCTGTCAAGGCTCGCGGAGCGTCCGGCTAACAGGCACCACTCGCCCTCTGCCGCTGTCTGGTGCAGCGCGACTCCACGCGCGGAGTAGTGCTGCACCAGCTCCTCCACCTGCTCCTGGATGAAGCCGGCGAGCGCCAGCTCCCCACCGACGCAGCGCACCAGGCCCTCACTGGCGGCGAGCAGCACATGCGCTTCGATATTGGCCACCACCAGCTCGAAGCGCTCGTTCAGGTCCGCCGCAGCGCATTGCTCGAAGCGCGCGCTCAGCCCGTTGTGCTGCGCGTTGGCGCGCGCGGCGAGCACGGCGGGCTCGGAAGTATCCACCCCCAGCACGCGCGCCGCGCCGCTCTTCGCGGCGACCAGCGCCAGCACGCCGGTGCCACAGCCCACGTCCAGCACGGAGCAGCCCGGCTGCGCGCGACAGCGCTGCTCCAGCCACGCCGCCATCAGCCGCGTCGTGGGGTGCTCGCCAAAGCCGAAGGCAAATGCCGGCTCCAGGAATAAAGCCCCCGGCTGTGCGCTGCCATCGCCCCTGCTCGGATACAGTGTCAGCTCGTCCGTGAGCCGTACCGGCTCCAGATATTCCGTCCAGCGCAGCGCCCAGTCCTGCTGGGCCTGGCCCAGGTCCAGGCGCAAGCTGACGGCCGGCTGCGCCGCGGCTGCGTCTTGCCGCAGCGCGCGAGCGAGCTCCACCAGGCGCTGCTCGCTCTGCTCGTACAGCAGCAGCAGCGCGTGACCGGCGTGGCGTTGCTCCTCGAACACCGGGAAGCCGCGCTGCGCCAGCCGCTCGCCGAGCCAGGGCAGCTGTCGCGGCGAAAGCTGGATACGGAGGCAGAAATATTGATCCATCGGGCGAGTGCCCCGCAGCACTTCCGGCAGCGCGCGACACCAGCGCAGTCTACACGGGGCCGCGGGTTTGATATACCCGCGGTCTCGCCCGCGCGCGCTGGAGCCGCGCGGCGCGGAAGGAAGCAAGATGCGATTTGCAGACGGCGCGTGGCGCATGCGCGAGGGCGTCACCCCCAGCTATGCCAGCCGGATTGACGAGAGCGAGCTCGAGCAGCGAGAGCTGCGGCTGCACGTGTCCAGCCAGCTGGAGACGACGCGCGGCGCCACGCTCGAAGGGCACATGTTCACGATCCGCATCAGCGCCCCGTTGCCAGGCGTGCTGCGGCTCCAGATCAGTCATCACCAGGGCCGGCAGCGGCGGGGCCCGGCGTTTCAGCTGCAGGACGGCGCGCAGCCGCTCAGCTGCGAGAGCGGCCCCGAGCAGCTCACGGTGCGCAGCGGCTCGCTGGTGGCACGCATCCGGCGCGCGCCGTGGACCCTGCAGCTCAGTCAGGCAGCGGAGGGCGGCGCTGAGGCCCCGGAGACCGAGACCCTGCTGACGGAGAGCCCGTTTCGAGCGCTGGCCCTGATGTCGGCGCCCGAGGGCACCTTCTTGCGCGAGCAACTGGCGCTCGCCCCGGGCGAGCAGATCTACGGCCTGGGCGAGCGCTTCCAGGCGCTGGCTCGCAACGGCCAGAGCGTGGAGATGTGGAACCGTGACTGCGGCACCTGCTCCGACGTGGCCTACAAGAACGTGCCCTTCTTCCTCAGCAGCCGCGGTTACGGCGTGCTGGTCAACAGCGCGGCGCGCGTCTCGTTCGAGATCGGGACCGAGCAGGTGATGCGCGCACAGTTTGCGGTGCCGGGAGAGGAGCTGGACTATTTCTTTCTCTCCGGGCCCAGCCCGAAGCAGGTGCTGGAGCGCCTGGGCGCGCTGAGCGGCAGGCCTGCGCTGCCGCCAGCGTGGTCCTTCGGGCTGTGGCTGAGCACCTCCTTCACCGCACACTATGATCAGCGGTCCGTGCTGGAGCTGCTGGACGAGATGCGCCGGCGCGAGCTGCCGTTGCACGTCTTTCACTTCGACTGCTTCTGGATGAAGGCGCACCACTGGTGCAACTTCCGCTGGGACGAGGCGCTCTTTCCCGATCCGCCCGCGCTCCTCGCGCAGCTGGCCGAGCGCGGCGTGCGCACCTGCTTGTGGATCAACCCGACCATCGGCGAGCGCTCGCACCTGTTCGCGGAGGGCAAGGAGCGAGGCTACCTGCTGCTGCGCCCGAACGGTGACGTCTGGCAGCAGTCGCGCTGGCAAGCGGGGCTGGCCTGGGTGGACTTCACCAACCCGGCAGCGCGGCGCTGGTTTCAGGATCAGCTGCGCCCGCTGCTGGCCATGGGCGTGGCGGCGTTCAAGACGGACTTCGGCGACGATGTGCCCACGGACGTGCGCTACTTCGACCACTCCGATCCGGAGCGCATGCACAACTACTACTCCTGTCTGTACAACGAGGCAGTGCACGAGCTGCTGCAGGAGGTGCGCGGCCCGAATCGAGCGTGTCTGTTCGCGCGCGCAGCCACCGCCACCTGCCAGCGCTTTCCCGTGCACTGGGGTGGAGATAACGCCGGCACCTACGCCTCGATGGCGGAGACGCTGCGCGGCGGGCTGAGCCTCGGGCTGTGCGGCTTCGGCTTCTGGAGCCATGACATCGGCGGCTTCCTGGAGCCAAGGGCGAGCGCGGCGGTGTACAAGCGCTGGCTCGCCTTCGGGCTGCTCTCCTCGCACAGCCGGCTGCACGGCAACTCCACCCTGCGCGTGCCCTGGGGCTACGACGAGGAGGCCTGCGAGGTGCTGCGCCAGTTCACTCGCCTCAAGTGCCGCCTGATGCCGTACGTGCTCGGCAGCGCCCGGCAGGCGCACGAGCACAACGTGCCTGTGCTGCGCGCCATGTTGCTCGAGTTTCCGGACGACCCAGCCTGCCGGCTGCTGGATCGCCAGTACATGCTGGGTGACGCGCTGCTCGTGGCGCCCGTGTTCCACGATCGCGAGGTGGAGTACTACTTGCCCGAGGGCAGCTGGACGCACCTGCTGAGCGGAGAGCAGCGTGCCGGTGGCCGCTGGTACACCGAGGCGTACGACTTCTTCTCCCTGCCGCTCTGGCTACGCCCGGAGAGCGTGCTGTGTGCGGGCACCAGCGAGCACGAGGTGGAGTACGACTACGGGCGGCGCCTGCGCCTGCTCTGCGGCAAGCTGGAGCGCAAGCAGACCCTGCACATCAGCGCCGACGATGGCCACGGCGGCATCGCCCGGCTCGAGCTGTACCACGACGTCGATCGGGTGCGGGTGCGCAGCAGCCAGCTCTCTGACTTCCAGGTCCACCTGCCCTGGGCGCGGGAGCTGGTGGAGCTGGACCGCGGCAGCTTGGTCCGCGACGACTCGCGCGCGCCGCTGACCGCCGCGGGCATCATCGTGCGCGCCGACAGCGGCACCGCCTCGCTCCGTTATCGGGCCTGAGCCCTGCCAGGGTGGTGTTGCTGGGTCTGGTCGCGGCTACTGCAGCCGGGGGCGGCTACTCCAGGCGTGGCAGGTCGAGGGTCGTGGCGTAGATGTCGAAGCCCCCTTCGAGCAGGCGATCGCTGGTGAAGAAGAAGCGCGTCTCGTCCGCGCTGATCCAGGGCTCGCGCTGGCGCGGGCCCACGTTGAGCGCGGTGAGCGCGATGGGGTCGGAGAAGTCGTCGCCCGGCGAGCGGCGCCAGGCGACGAACAGCTCCGCGCCGGTGCTGGTCTCGCGATGAAAGAACAGCTGCAGGCCATCGGCGGTCAGAAAACCGCCGAGCATGGCGCTACCCTCCCGCCACAGTGGCTGCAGCGCATCCACGGCCACCCAGGGGGCGCCCGCGCGCGGCCGGCGAGCGAGGTAGGTCTGATAGTTGCGATTGTCGCGGCGCGAGGCCAGCGGCATCACCCGCTCTCCCTGCCCGAGCGGGCGCGGCAGATCGTCGCGCGGGCTATTCAGCTCGCTCACGTTGCGCAGCTCGCTCCACTCGCCGCTGCGCGACGCGCGTTCCGCCTGCCAGATGTCGATGCCCCCCAGCCCACCGGGCCGATCCGAGCCGACCCAGAGCGTGAGCCCGTCGCCGGAGATGACGGGGCTGACCTCGCGATCCGCAGAGCTGGCGGACTCGAGCAGCTCCGGCGGCTCAAACGGCAGCGCGCGGTCGCTGCGGCGGGCCCACCACACGTCACCGCCGCCCAGCCCGGCGCGGCCGGAGCTGAAGTAGATCTCCAGCAGATCCGCGCTGAGCGTGGGCGACGACTCCTCCTCCTCACCGTTGATGTTGGCCACCACCCGCCCCTCGTCGCCGAACAGAGGATCGGGCACGGCGCGGCCCAGGGTCACCTCCACGTCGGCGCCGCAGCCCAGCAGCAGCAGCGCGCAGCACCTGGCCGCCGCGCTCATGGCACGCTCAACCCCGCGCCGAAGGCGATCGACCAGACCACCGGCGCCACCCGGTGAAACGCCGCTGCCTCGCACTCCGGCGTGGTGCAGCCGCTGGGATCGAAACGATAGCGATCGCGCCGCAGCGGGTGGCCGACGCTGGCGGCGAGCCGCAGCGCCACGGGTCCGAGCAGGCCCAGCGCTTGCGCCCCGGCGCCCAGCGTGGACCAGGGGCTGACCTGCGTGTGGGCGCGAAACGTGTCGTGGCCGCTCGCGCGCAGCCAGCCGAAGCTGGACACCGCACACGGCTGCAGCCGCAGCCGCCTGCCACCCACCCGCAGCGGGCACAGCTCGAGCGCAGCGCTGCTCAGCGCGAAGTCGGCTTGCCCCTCGGGCCGCGGAAAGTCTCGCGACTGCTCCAGCAGCACGCTCAGTCCCAGCTCCGGCGACCAGAGCGAGCGCCGCTCCCAGCCGGCGCGGAGCCACAGCTCTCCGCCCAGCAGCGACTCCGGCGCCACCCCATGCGTCAGCCGCGCCGCGAGCCCGGCAGCAAAGCTCCAGCGCTCGGGTGCTGAGCGCGCGGCGGGCCTCACTGCCACCGGCAGCGGGCGC